>DCVG01000067.1 GCA_002328665.1 Nitrospiraceae bacterium UBA2194 | reverse complement strand
AAACGTTCTGCTTTTTCTTCGATCGCCTTTGTCAGGTCTTCCTGTTCGTTTTTCAGCCGAAAAAGTTCGTCGGCTATGTCCAGCGCTGCAAGAATAGACGCCTTAACCGGGGTAATATTCGGTGATGCGCTATGGACTTCCTTCAGTTTGCCGTCGACATAGGAAGCAAGCTCCCTTATATATTCCTCGGGGGCGTCTCCTTTAATCGTATAACGCTGGCCTAAGATGTAGACCTCAGTGCTTCCCATGTTCTCTGCTTTATGCGGATTCGAGTGTTTCGATCTCTTCGAGGAGAGACTCGAGCTGGCTTCTGACAGCGTTTTTTTCAGCCCTCAGGAGTTCGACCTCCTGATTTTTTTCATCAAGCATTGTTTCGAGTTCCCTGATCCTCCTGTCGGTGATCGCCTTCTCTTCTTTCAGGGTCTTAACCCTCTCAATTGCAGAGGAGATTTTATCTTCAAGACTTTTGAGTTTTTCCAAGGGCATAACCTCCTTTTTAAAGTCTTCCGGCTGATCCATCAGTTGGTCGTCGTCAAAGAGGGTCTTTTTAAAAACCATCGTTCATAAAATAACAAAATAGCGAAGTCAAAGTCTACAATTTTTCGATGTCAATTTTTATCTCGTCGCCGCTGTTTGCCGATGTCCTTTTATATTCAAAAAAAGCGGTTATTACTCTCTTTACATAATTCCTGGTCTCCGCGAAAGGGATGTCTTCGATAAACTCGTCCGCAGAATGATATTTCCTGTTCCGGATCCATTTTTTCACATTCTCCTCACCTGCATTGTAGGCAGCGACGGCATAAGTATACGACCCGAATTCCTTCTCCAGGCGACTCAGGTAATAAATGCCGAGGCGCAGGTTATTCTGAGCATTCAGTATATCTCCGGCGCCGTCCAACCCGAGTCCCAGTTTTCTGTCCAGACGTGATGCTGTCCGGGGCATGAGCTGCATCAGGCCGAGCGCTCCGGCGACAGACCGCGCATCCGGATCAAACCTGCTCTCTTCCCTCATGACCGACAGAACCAGAAACGGATCTATATCGTATTTTTTTGACAACGCTTCGACTGTTTCCCAGTAAGCACGGGGATAAAGGAACCGGTGCATATTTTCAGAGTAAGCAGCTTTTATCGCGAGTTTGACGGGATATGCATAATTGCCGAGTTCTTGGAATTTGAAGCAGGCATAAAGGGTGTCTTCCCATGAGCTGATATTCCTCGAAAAGTGAATCAGCTCCGACAGCGCTTCCCGGGTAAATCCGAGATCGGCAAGCGCCTCCCCCCGGGCGTTCTTCTTTTGCCAGGAGAGAGGGGGGCTGACGGGGGGCAGTGTCCTGTTTACCTTTTTCAGTGCGGCTGCGGATAATTCACCGGCGGATGTTTTGAGCTTTGCATAAGTCATGACGCTGTAGAAATTGCGCTCATTTCCGAGAACGGTTTGGTAAATATCTGAAGCCTCTTCTCCGGCGGCTTCCATGCTGCGCGCTTTCCAGTAGAGATACCTCGGGTCGTTATAAGAATCATACAGCAAAGCAAAGGTTTCGTATGCTTTTTGATAGTCTCCTGCAAGAAAGTGTGTCCATCCGACGCCCCAAAGCACGTCTTCCTTTTCCGACGGGAAACGCTCCGCTATCTTCCGGTAAAGGAGGATTGCTTCTTCGGTCTTTCCCTCTCTCCTTTTATCCGAGGCGAATGCTGTCAGAACAGAGCCCATTCTCCTGTCCCCGCTCTTCAGGAGGTCGTCAAACGAAGCATTTATCGTCTCTCTTTCTCCCGCGCGGTAGAGAGAACGCATCTCCCAATATCTGTCATTCACGTCTCTGTAGACTTCTGCTGCCTCAGGATATTTTTTCTGCCTGAAGAGAGAGAGCCCGAGGTTACGGAGGATCTCTTTTTTCTGCTTCCCTTCCGCTTCCACCAATACGGACCTTAAGGCGGATTCAGCGGTTTTATAATCCATTCTGTTGATAAGGTTCGTCGCGCGTTTCAGCATGTCATCGACGGTGATGTCAGAGGAGCGCAATTCAGCGTATGCCGGTTGGGCATAAGGACCTGCCGCAATGAATATATCCTTGAAGACGCACTTAGCCTTGTCTTCCGCGTTATTTTTCTTAAGCCATTTTGCATAAAGATACTTTATATCCGGGTCGTCAGGGTAATCTTTCAGAAAGGATTCGAACAGTTTTTGAACATTCTCATCCCGAAGTTCCTCCGCCTCTTTAATCTCCCTGATACGGGCCTTTTTCAGAAGCGGCGATTCGGGGTATTTCTTCAGTAGAACGCGAACCGCACTAAGAGACCCGGAGTGGTTTCCGGCTTCATGATAGGCGTCAGAGAGCCATAACAGGGCATAATCGCCTAAAAGAGGGAATTCCTTTTCAGCAGCAGACAGATGCCTGATGGCCTCCTGATATTTTTTACTTTCGAGTTCGAGTCTGCCTGTTTTAAGCGAAGACTTGCCGTCGGTTTCGCCGCTATAGACAGGCAGGCATGAGGAGATCAGGAGTATGAGTATCAAAAGTAACTTCATAAAACTATCATAGCCGAATAAACGTGTTTCGGCAATAAGAACTTGCAATTTTTTTATAGGACGGACAGGCATAACCGCACAATTGCCGCCTTATAGAATATTCCCCTGTTCCTGTGATATATTTTCCCCATGATCAATGATCTCAGGCTTCATGGAAGCATCGGCCCTGTGGAGTATTTTGCCTTCGTCGGCGGCGCAGGTGCGCACAATACATATTTTTTTTACGAGGAAAGCCCGTCGGATATCAGATTCTTCTCAAGGGGCAATGAATTCACCATAATGGAAGACGGGATACATTACAGGGGAACAGGCGGAAGTTTTTGCGAGTATATGTTCGGAGTGGAGAAACCGTTCAAGGACCTGATGAAAAGGAGGGTCGCCAACAGGCTCATAATGTTCGGCGCATTCTTCGATGAGAATGAGAGCATTGTTTTTACGAACAATACCGAAGGCAGGGAGTCGTATTACCGTCTTTTTCTTACCGGGCATGCGGTGAAGAACTATTATTTCATAGTCTCGGCAGACTTCAGCGGCGACTATAAAATAAGGCAGCAATATATACTCGGAGCGGTCGGGAAGTTTCTCAAGAGAACGAATCTTATCTCGGAAGATATGGACACTGCGCTTCTCAACGGTTTTCTGTCCGAACTGAAAGAGAAGAACGCCCAGGTATTCATATTCAAGCTTATCCACAGGGGGAACCAGCAGTTTTACAATACTTACAGGGACTTCTATTTCAGGGAAAGGTCCCCGTCGACGAACGAAGAACTCTATCTTGAAGAGATCGCATCGACATACAATATAGACCGCTACCAGCAGGAGAGGATGAAGATCGACATCATGTACAGGCATCCCGAAAACAAGCGCATTGTCGATGAATACCGGGACATTCTCCTGTCAGGCATTTTAAAGGACACCCTTCAACAGGCCGAGTACGCAAGACTCGGCAGGCTGAAGACGCTGGGAATCAGGAACAACATACCGGCTGTTCTCTTCGAGACACTCGACGAACTGCTCCTGAGGGGGAGAAAAATACAGGAGATCGAAGAGCCTGAATACCTCAGGGAAACGAGAGCGATACTTCAGGGCCTTTTCTTCAAGGACCCGTCCCTGAAGAGGCATATCATAACAGAAGACATTGTCAGGCTCATAAAGGCAAAACAGGCTGCGGAGGCAAAGGGGGACAAAGGGTTTGAGCAGATACTTCTTGACACGGTAAGGGCATGCGATGAAATTGTGCGTGAGACGAACGACTTCAGCCTGTTTGAGGAGTTTACCTCTATAGCGACATACTTCGACAGATACGACAATGTATCCAACCTGCTGAGCCAGATCGCTTTCATGGAGAATGTGGGGTTCACAGAGGATTCCCTGAGAAGCCTTATCGGCAATAAGAAAGAATTCGATCATCTTGACACTAAACTCTTCGACGAACTTTTCACAAAAGAACTCCTCAGTAATAAATACGTTACGACTTTCGGGAAAAGGAAGATCACGTCGATCTCAAAGGGGATGAAGAAGATTTCCGCGGGCGACGCGTCTTTCCGTGATGTTGTTACGGAATTGAGAAAAATCGTGGAAGAGGAGACTCTCTACCGTCATGTCCATACTGCGCTCAAAGAAAGGATGCGCAGCTTCTTTCCGGGTCTGGATACGAAAAAAGGCCGCGAGAGGATAAGGCAGGATATTGCAATAGAACTTTCGGAGAAAGGCGTTGCAGGAGAAGCGACCGGGAGACTGTTCGATAAGGTATTTATAGACCTGAGAAAAGAGTCTTTTTATCTCAACCATCTGCTGCCGCTGATTATACAGACCAGGGACATCACTTTCCGTGAGGACTTCCTCGACAACAGCGGGCTGGACAGGTTCTATATAGAAACGCTTGAAAAGGAGTATTTTGAAAACAAAAAACTCAGTCCGGCGCTCCTCGAAAAGCTTTATGTTGGAGGCGGCGAGCGGATTTGAACCGCTGCATAAAGGTTTTGCAGACCTCTCCCTTAGCCACTTGGGTACGCCGCCTTAAACTAATAGTAACTAGTGAATAGTTGTCAGTTATTATACACAACGGGATAAGTCTTATGCAGATTGTCATTCCGGGCTTGACCCGGAATCCGGAAGGCATTGAAAGAACTGGATTCCCGCTTTCGCGGGAATGACGCGTTATATCTTGATTTATGACGCCGTGTATAATTTATTTTTTTAACTGATAACTGTTCTCCGACAACTGGTAGCTGTTGTTATGGAGCGGGAAACGGGGTTCGAACCCGCGACCCCAACCTTGGCAAGGTTGTGCTCTACCAGCTGAGCTATTCCCGCATAAAACGTGAAAAGTTAAAAGTTGAAAATTCACCGCAAACTCTTAACTTATAACCCTCAACTCTTAACTTATTTTAAAATAATAAGCTATAATGAATGTTACTATAAAAATAGTAAAGGAAAGGGGAAATTTTTGTCAATATGCTGTATCCCGACATAGAAAGTTTCAAGTCTCTTTCATCAAAAGGAAATCTCATCCCTGTTTATAAAGAGATCCTCGCTGATACCGAGACCCCGGTTTCGGCGGCGCTGAAGCTTGGCGGGTCGCCTTCATTTTTGCTCGAAAGCATGGTGGGAGGCGAGAAATGGGCGAGGTATTCCTTTCTCGGCTCAAAACCGTCAAGGGTTATCAAAAGCCGGGGGCAAAAGGTAGAGATAAAAGATGATCAAACAGGTACTCAAAAATTTCATACAGAAAACCCCTTTGAGGTGATACACAAGGAGATTACACAATATCGTCCTGTTGATGTCTCCGGTTTGCCGAGATTCTATGGCGGTCTTGTCGGGTATATAGGCTATGATATGGTCAGATTCTTTGAGCGCATCCCCGACGAGAAGAGACCCGGCCTTAAGCTGCCTGATATGTTTCTGATGGTTACCGATACCGTTGTTATCTTTGACAATCTCAAAGGGAAGATAAAGGTCGTTTCTAATGCACACCTGAACAACAAATCCCCTGAAGAGGCTTACAGGGAAGCAGAGGAAAAAATAGAGAAGATCGCAGAAAGACTGGGAAAGCCGACATTGGGTTCCCGGAGGACGAGTGGGAAATCCCGTAAGGCTTCGGGTACGGCATCTGCGGAAAGTTCATCGTTTTCAGGATATACTTCATCGTTCATGTCAAAGGAGGCGTTTGAAAACGCCGTACTCAGGGGTAAAGAATATATCATGTCCGGAGACGTGGTCCAGGTTGTATTGTCACAGAGATTTGACCGCGGTTTCGAGACGGCGCCGTTCAATATATACAGGACTCTGCGCGTCATCAATCCCTCTCCCTATATGTACTATATCGATACAGGCGATACAAAACTCGTCGGCTCATCCCCTGAAATTCTGGTAAGGCTTGAGGGTAAGAAAATAATCCTCAGACCGATTGCGGGTACGCGCAGGAGGGGAGAGACAGAGGAAGAGGATAAGGATCTTGAAGAAGAACTCAAAAAGGACCCCAAGGAAGTGGCGGAACATATCATGCTCGTCGACCTCGGAAGAAACGACGTGGGCAGGGTTTCTGAAACAGGCTCGGTAAAGGTTACCGAATTGATGTCGGTTGAGCGGTACAGCCATGTCATGCATCTTGTATCGAACGTGGAGGGTACGCTGAAAGACGGACTGGACGCCTTTGACGTGCTGGGAGCCTGTTTCCCTGCGGGCACGGTGACAGGGGCGCCGAAGGTGCGGGCAATGGAGATCATAGAAGAACTCGAGCCTGCGAGAAGAGGACCTTATGCGGGCGCTGTAGGATATTTCAGCTATTCAGGTAACATGGATATGTGCATTACTATCCGGACACTTATCGTAAAAAACAAGACCGTCTATGTTCAGGCAGGCGCTGGAATCGTGGCTGATTCGGTCCCGGAAAAGGAGCATGCGGAAACAGTCAGCAAGGCGATGGGGATGATGAAGGCGGTCGAAATGGCGGAGAAGGAATTAAGTTAATCTTATTTCTGTCATTCTCCGGCTTGACCGGAGAATCCAGGTTTTTTCTGGATTGCCCGATCAAGTCGGGCAATGACAAGAGATAGACAAGAATAGTAAGCAATATTGAGGTTGACCACGTATGTTATTGATGATCGACAACTATGATTCATTNNCCCGGACCCTGCACTCCGAAAGAGGCAGGCATTTCCATTGACGTGGTAAAACATTTTGCCGGCAAGATCCCTATCCTTGGCGTCTGCCTCGGACATCAGTCCATAGGCGCTGCTTTCGGAGGTGACATAATAAGGGCGCCGAGGCTTATGCACGGAAAGACATCGATGGTATACCATGACGGCGAAACAGTGTTTGAAGGTCTGCCGAACCCTTTTGAGGCTACGCGGTATCATTCCCTTTTAATAAAAAGGGAGACCCTTCCCGACTGTCTCAAGATCACGGCCTGGACCGACATCGGAGAGATAATGGGTGTGCGGCATAAGAAATATATCCTTGAAGGCGTGCAATTCCATCCTGAATCGATCCTCACGAAAACCGGCAAAGACCTCCTGAGAAATTTCCTGAGATTAAGGATTTCATAAAGGATGATAAAAGAAGCGATAAACATGCTGGTCGGCAGCATAAACCTGTCCGAGGCCGAGACTGCCGAATGCATGAGAGAAATTATGGAAGGGAAAGCGACCGACGCCCAGACAGGAGCGCTTCTCACAGCCCTCAGGATCAAGGGAGAGACTGTGGAAGAGATTACGGGAGCAGCGCGGATCATGAGGGCAAAGGCGACAATGATTAAGGCGCCCGGGGGAGTGCTCGACACCTGCGGGACAGGCGGCGATATGTCGCATACCTTTAATATCTCGACAACAACGGCATTTGTTGCCGCAGGCGCAGGACTTCCGGTGGCGAAGCACGGAAACCGGTCCGTCTCGAGCAGGTCCGGGAGCGCGGATGTCCTTGAGGCGCTCGGGGTAAGGGTGGATCTGCCTCCGGAAAAGGTCGAAAAATGTCTCTTCGAGACGGGCTTCGGGTTTCTCTTTGCGCCTTTGTTCCATCCTGCGATGAAATATGCTGTCGGACCCCGGCGTGAAATGGGGATACGGACCATCTTCAACATACTCGGCCCCATAACAAACCCTGCCGGCGCAAAAAGACAGATTCTCGGGGTATTTGCAGGCAGGCTTACCGAGACTCTCGCAAAGGTGCTCGGCAATCTCGGCGCAATCGATGCAATGGTTGTCCACGGACAGGACGGGCTCGACGAGGTGAGCATTGCGGACAGAACAAGGGTGTCGAGATGCAAAAACGGACAGATTGAGAATTTTTTCATTTCGCCTGAAGATTTTGGAATCCGGCGGAGTTCTATCGAACATATCCGGGGCGGCGACAAAGAAGACAACGCCGCCATCACCCTCTCTATCCTCGGGGGAGAAAAGGGGCCGAAGAGGGACATTGTGCTTATGAATTCCGCTGTTGCGCTTGTAATCGGCGGAAAGACAGAGGATTTTACGGCGGCGCTGGGTATGGCCGCGGATGCGATAGATTCAGGCAGGGCTATGAAAAAACTTGAAGAGGTAAAGAGGGTAAGCAATACTCTTTGATAAAAGGAGACCCTTTGGTTCTTAAAGCAGGCGTCATCGGCGTAGGATACCTGGGACGGCACCATGCACGGATTTATTCCGATCTTGAGGAAGCCGAGCTTGTCGGTGTGGCTGATGTAGACAGTGAGAGGGCCGGGGAGATCGCAAAAAAATATGGCTGTTCCTGGTTCTCCGATTACAGGGAACTTCTCGGTAAAGCGGATGCGCTGAGCATCGTGACACCGACGACAACCCATTACGCGATTGCCCTTGACTGCCTCAAGGCGGGAAAGGATATCCTGATCGAAAAGCCGATAACCGGAAATGTCAGGGAGGCCGATGTGCTGATCAGGGAGGCGAAGAAGAAAGGCCGCATTATTCAGGTAGGCCACCTCGAACGTTTTAACCCTGCTGTGCTTGCCGCCTCCGGCATGATTCATGACCCCGTATTCATCGAATCGGAGAGATTTTCTCCGTTTCTCGGAAGAGGGACCGATGTCGATGTAACACTTGATCTCATGATCCACGACATCGACATCATCTTAAGTATCGTTTCTCTGCCGGTCAGGCAGATAAGGGCCGTAGGAGCAAAAGTGCTTACCGACAAAATCGACGTTGCAAAGGCATGGCTTGAGTTCGGGAACGGCTGTGCCGCTCTTGCCACAGTAAGCCGTTTATCCCCTGAGAAAGTGCGCAGGCTAAAGGTTTTTCAGAGGGATTCCCATATCGTGATTGATTACCAGGATTCAGAGGTGAGGTGCCATTTCCGGAACGAAAAAGGCATATTCTCCGAGGTCAGGAGACCCGAGAAAAAAGAACCCCTGAGAGAGGAACTCAGGGATTTCCTCCGCTGCGTGAAGGAACGGGCAAGGCCGAAGGTCACGGCTGTTGAAGCAAGGAACGCACTGAAGGTGGTCATGCAGATATCGGATAAGATAAGAATGCAGGATAGGAAGGGCACGTAAATGGTACCTATGGTCGATTTAAGGAAGCAGTTCCGGGAGATTAAAGACGAAGTATTCAAGGTCATCACAGAGATACTTGAAAGCAGCCACTATATTCTCGGGGCAAAGGTCTCGGAATTGGAGAAAAAAATTGCGGAGTACAACAATGTAAAAGAAGCCATAGGGGTTGCCTCGGGCACCGACGCACTCCATCTGGCGATTGATGCCCTGGGAGTCGGGGAGGGAGATGAGGTCATCACGACTCCGTTCACTTTTTTTGCTACGGTTGAAGCTATTCTTTATACCGGCGCCACGCCGGTTTTTGTTGATATCGAACAGGATACCTTTAATATTGATGCAGGCAGGATAGAGGAGCATATTACGGACAGGACAAAGGCGATTCTGCCCGTTCATCTGTTCGGTCATCCGGCGGATATGGTGAAAATACGGGAGATTGCCCGGAGACACAGGTTGAAAGTGATTGAAGATTGCGCCCAGGCATTCGGCGCCGGGCTGCATAAGAAGAAGGCCGGCAGTATCGGGGACGCAGGCTGCTTCAGTTTCTATCCCAGTAAAAACCTCGGGGGATACGGCGACGGCGGAATGATCACCCTGAATAATTCAAAGGTCGCCGGCATCGCAAGGGAATTGAGAAACCACGGATCGAAAGGGGCATACAGGCACGAGAGAGTCGGTTTTAACAGCAGACTGGATGAGATCCAGGCCGGCATACTGCTTGTGAAGTTCGGCCATATCGACGAATACAACAAAAAGAGGAGAAGGAATGCAGCTCTCTACAACGGGCTCCTCTCGGGTATTGTAAATTGTCCGGTTGAGAGAAAAGGCGCATATCATGTGTATCATCAGTACACCATCAGGAGTGGCAAAAGGGACAAAATACAGCAGAAGCTGAAGGAAAACGGCGTGTCTTCGGTTGTATATTACCCTGTGCCTTTGCATTTACAGAAGGCGCTGAAATTCCTGGATTACCGGAAAGGTGATTTCCCTGTTGCCGAAAAAGCAGCGCGGGAAGTCCTATCCCTGCCTATGTATCCGGAACTTGAGGGAGAGACAATAGTGAAGATAGCCGGAATAATCAGAGAAGTCTGAGTTGCGTGCCATGACGGCACTCACTAAGGGGAGCAAACGTACCCCTCCCTTGACGGGAGGGGCTGGGGAGGGTGTATAAATAAAAACCTGTTTGGAAATTTCAGGGAATGTGAGGCAGATATGCTGAAAAACCTTTTGATTCGACCAGTTTATATCCATATTCACGTAAACGTACTTTTTACGTTTATTCAATTCCGATAAGGGCTTGCTGGCCTGACAGAAGGCTATAAGGTGTCTCAGAAAAAGCTTTCTCATCATACCTGCCTCACACAAAAGAATCTTAATCCGCAAAAATACTGCACCCGACGTGAAACAGGTATAAACATAAATCTATGACTGCCGTAATGAT
>DCVG01000119.1:2961-16810 GCA_002328665.1 Nitrospiraceae bacterium UBA2194 | reverse complement strand
TCGTGCGGCGAGAAGTCCGCAAGCATCTCCACGGATTCTTCAAAGGGAACGGCAGACATTACTATTTCGGCCCAGTCCATTATCTCCGGGATGGAGGGAGGACAATACAGGGAAGGGGAACTGATCGTCAAATTCAGGACGGGTGTGGTAAAGGAAACTTCCCTGAAGGCTCATAAATCAGTAGGTGCGGCAGTTAAGAAGAGAAGCGCTTTTGTTCCTTCTCTCGAACTCGTAAAGCTCCCGGAGAATCTATCCGTTCAGGAAGNNCAGCAGTGGGCGCTCAGGAATACGGGGCAGTTTGCAGGAGGGCTTGCCGGAGCCGATATCAAAGCCACGGATGCCTGGAATGTCTCCACCGGAAGCAGGGGCGTAATCATAGCTGTTATCGATTCGGGCGTCGATTACAATCACCCGGACCTTGTGCAGAATATCTGGACAAATCCTGACGAGATTTGCGCGAACGGCATTGACGACGACGGAAACGGGCTGGTCGATGACTGTGTAGGCTGGAACTTCTTCGACAATAATAATCAGCCTCTGGACGATGCGCCCCACGGCACTCATGTCGCAGGGATAATAGGCGCATTGGGAAATAATATGCTGGGGATATCAGGGGTAATGTGGTATGTCCGGATGATGCCGCTTAAGTTCATCGGGTTCCATGAAGACCCTGCGGACTGCGGAGGGGACACGAACTTCTGCGGCGACGTGTTCGATGCTATCGAAGCAATTAATTACGCAGTCTCCAAAGGTGCAAAGATTATCAATGCCAGTTACAGGTACCATGTTTTTTCAATGGCTGACCGCGATGCTATTGCGGACGCCAATGCAGCAGGTGTTCTTTTCGTGGCAGCGGCAGGCAATAACGGCACCAACAACGACCTGACGCCGCTGTATCCGGCAAGTTATGACCTTCCGAACATCATNNCAGGTGATAGCGACAATCCTGACGAATACCGATTTGATTCCTTCAATGATCGGCTCCATAGGCAGCGCAGGAAGGATCAATGCATACAAGGCAATTTCATCACTCCAGACCGCGGAAAGTCTTTCCGCCGTCGGCCTGTCGACATCGAGTATCTTAGTGACGTGGGCGGACAAGGCAACCGGAGAAACCGGATATGTTCTGGAAAGAAAGACGGGCGGCGGCGCATACAGCCAGATCGCATCGCTTCCGGCCAACACGGCATCCTATACCGATACCGGCCTTGCCGACGGTACCCTGTATTTCTACAGACTGAAAGCATTCAACGACATCCCCGCAGACGGTTCTTTTGCCGAAACATCGGGCGCGACGCTCATCAGCCCTCCGACGGGGCTTACTGCAACAGCGGTGTCGAATACGAACGTGCTGTTGACCTGGACGGACACTTCGGGATCTGAAAGCGGCTATAAGATCGAAAGGAGAACGTTTAATACCGCTTTCGCCGAGATTGCGACAGTCGGGGCGAATGCCACATCATATAACGACCTGACCGTGAGCGGCAGCACGCGGTACTTCTACAGGGTGAGGGCCTTTAATGCAACCGGCAACTCGGCTTATTCAAACGAGGTATCGATACAGCCTAAACGCGGCGGTGGCGGCGGTGGCGGCTGTTCAATCGGCGCGAAGCAGAACACGCCGACTGCCGTGGGTGACCTTGCAGTGATGCTTCTGCCCCTGACGGTCATAGCGCTCCTGAGACGCAGAAGGTAGCGCGGCTGCGGCAGGGGGATTGCTGGTAAAGAGTTTAAAGTCATTATTTTAACACCCTCCCCACCCCCTCCCATCGAGGGAGGGGAGATATTATGATTAATGAATCGAACCATTTATTCTTAAAATCCCCCTTAAGAGTCTGTCCAAAAAGTTCAATTCTGATAAAAATTCGTCATTCCCGCGAAGGCGGGAAACCATATCCAGATTGTCACGGACAGATGCTTCGGCAATGTCATTCGCGCAGGCGGGAATGACGGACAAAGAACCAAAAATGGGGGGACTCCTACTGGTTGTCTTTACTTTACTTTTTTATTTTTTTAACATACTGTCATGAAAAATTTTTTTGAGGCTTTCCATTGAGACCGGGCCTGCTCACAAAGAGGAATGTCTTTTATCTGAACACAGTCATCGGAATCCTTCTTGTCGTGTCAATACTCCTTCTGGTACGGGACATCCTGACAGACTATGTTTCATCGAAGAGGATTGCGAAGTCCGCATCTCATGCGTCCGGAGTTGTTGAGCCGTCACCGCCAAAGGAGCTCACGGATTACTCTCAGATATTAAAAAATAACCCCTTCGGTTTCCCTGCCGGTGATCTGAAGCCCCTGAGCGTTTCCGCCGGACAGGGCAGCCGGAAGACGGATATCGTTTTGATCGGCACGGTTGCAGGTCCGAAGGAACTCAGTTACGCCATTTTCAGGGACGTCACCGGCAGCCAGGAGGTTTTCAAGGTCGGCGAACAGGTATTCGGTCTCGGCGCCCTCTCATCGGTCAGAATGGACAGAGTGATCATCAGAAACGCGGGAGGATCAACAGAACTCCTGCTTGAAGATGTAAAAGTGAAAGAGGTCCATAAACAGTCTTCAGCCGGTACCCTGCCTTCTGCAACGTTCGCGCAGAGAATCGGTAAAGGGGCGTATGTCGTCGACCAGGGAAGACTCCAGCAGGCAATAGCCAACCCGTCCCAGATGATGACCGACGCAAGGCTGAAGCCCAACGCTGTAAACGGCAGGGAGGAAGGCTTTGTGCTGAGCGAGGTCAAGCCCGGAGGTATTTACCAGAGTCTCGGTCTTCAGGACGGCGATGTACTTCTCAGAATAAACGAGTATGATATCTCAAACCCGGAGAGGGCGCTCCAGGCATTTACAGCCCTGAAAGGGCTGGACAGGGTCCAGGTCGACCTCATCAGGCAGGGGACAAAGATGACGATGACGTATCAGATACAGTAGGGGCTTTTGCGAATACGCCCCTACTGGTTTGAATTGTTGTTTGGTGCTAAAATAGACGATGGCGCGGGAATGGAATTATTCCTTTCAGAGAGGTTGGGGCGCATTGCAATACGCCCCTATGTAAAAAGGGTCAGGTATAGTTAATTAAATGAAGAAAATACTTGCAGCTTCCATCTTTCTGTGTGTCTTCCTTTCATTCTTCATCCTTCACCCTTCATCCTTATTATCCGCTTCTCCTCAAGCTTCGGCGGAAGAGGAGACAGCAAAGGAAAGGGAGCCGAAGGCTGAAGGAAAAAAGGTCACTTTCAATTTTGTCGATGTCGATATATCCGTAGTCGTGAAGTTCATCAGTGATGTGACGGGCAGGAATTTCGTGTTCGACGACAAGGTGAAAGGCAACATCACGATCATCGCTCCCTCAAAGCTTTCTGTGGAAGAAGCCTTCGGCCTTTTCACATCAGTGCTGGAGCTTAAGGGGTTTACCGTAGTGTCTTCGGGGAAGATATATAAGATTATCCCGGTTGCCCAGGCGAAACAGTCCGGCACGGAGATGCAGAAGGAAAGCGGAGGGGTAACAAGCGACGCATATATCACGAGGCTCATTCCATTGACATCGATATCAGCGTCCAAGGCGGTGAATTTTCTCCAGCCGCTGATATCGAGAGACGGGCATATCTCTTCATTCGGACCCGGCAATATGCTCATGATCGTCGATACCTCCAACAACATCGAAAAGCTCCTGAAGATCCTCGATGCGATCGACAAGCCCGGCGTGGAAGAGCCCGAACTCATTCTCCTCAAGTATGCAAATGCCGAAGATGTTGTGAAGATAATCAGCGAGGCTCTTGCACTGAAGAGCAGGGGACAGGTCCCGTCCGCCCGCGTTGTGAGACCCGGTGAGGTTTCAGCGGCGTCTTCAGTTGAAGAAGAGAAATCCAATGTTTTTGCCGACACCAGATTGAATGCGATCGTGCTGATCGCGGACAAGCAGGAAAAGGAAGCGATAAAGAGGATGGTCGCTCTTCTCGATATCCCGCTGCCCGAGGCCACGAGCAAGATCAATGTCTATTTCCTCGAATATGCCGATGCTTCCGAACTCTCAAAAGTGCTGGAAGGCATGATTACGGGCCTTTCCCCGCAGTCGAAGGCCGGGCAGCCGCCGAAAAGCCCTCTGGAAGCAGGCGGCAAGATAACAGTTTCACCTGATAAGGCGACCAACTCTCTCATCATCGTCGCGTCTCCTGCGGACTATCAGAACCTCCTGCAGGTCATAAAGCAGCTCGACAGGAAGAGAAAGCAGGTGTATGTCGAGGCCATGATCATCGAGGCTTCGATCGACAGGCTTCAGGACCTCGGGGCAAAATGGAGGATCATGGCGCAAAAAGACGGTGAGCCCGTCGCCATCGGCGGCTTCGGCACCATCGATAACACTGCCATCCAGAACATTCTTTCCGGCCTCACAGGATTTACAGCAGGCGGAATGGGAAACTTCCTTGACGTGCCCATCTCTACCATAGGGGCCGACGGCTCTGTCGTTACATCGACACTAACCGTACCCGGTTTCGCCGCCCTCTTCAGTCTTAATGAATTCAAGGGATCTATCAATGTGCTTTCAACGCCGCAGATACTGACCTCCGACAACAGGGAGGCTGAAATCATTGTCGGTGAGAACGTGCCTTTTATCACTGTAAGGGAATCGGACCCTGCGCGTCCCCAGTCCATTTTCAGCTCGATCGAGCGGAAGGACGTCGGGATTACCCTGAGACTGACTCCCCAGATCGCTGAAGGAGACTACGTGAAGCTCGACATCTATCAGGAGATATCAGCCCTCAAACAGGAGTCGACCGCCGTTGTATTGTCGGTCGGGCCGACTACAACGAAGCGCTCGACAAAGACCTCCGTTGTGGTGAAAGACAACCAGACGGTTGTAATCGGCGGCCTCATGGAAGAGCGGCAGGAGGAGAATATCAATAAAGTCCCGCTGCTCGGGGACATCCCGCTTCTGGGATGGCTTTTCAAGAACAGGTCGGTCGAGAAGAGGAAGACCAACCTGCTTGTTTTTTTAACTCCGCATATCGTCAGGGAAACAGAACTTCTGTCGAAACTTTCAGATAATAAAAAGACCGAATTTGCAAAGGCCGAAGAAATGTATAAGCAGGGAGAATTGCTTGTGAGGTTCGGGGAGAATACCGGCGAAGAGAGGATAGCGGATATACTGTCAAAAGAAGGCGCGACAGTAATTTCGGTCATGAAACTCAGGGGGCTCTATCACGTAAGACTTAAGCCGGGACAGGATGTCCACGAGGCCGTCAAAAGATTCCAGGGCTACGGAGAGGTCGAGTACGCCGAGCCGAATTATGTAATCAGGCTGAAATAAAGGTCTCGCCTGACAAAGNNGCCTGAGTAATAACACATGGAAACCATCGAAATCATAAAGGATGAAGAAGTAGAAGTCTCTCTCCTGAAGGACATCCCGCTCGGTTTTGTCAGAAACAATCAGATATTCCCGATCAGGCGGCAGGATTCCGAACTGATCGGAGCAGTTGCCGACGACAAGGGTCTGCTCGCGCTCGCCGAAGCATCCAAAATGCTCGGGTTGAAACCCTGCCCGGTTATGGCGCCCGCAGGGGTCATACTCGACGCCATCAACAGGTTCTACGGACAGATGGGTTCTGCCGAAGAAGTCATGGACACGATAACAGGAGAAGACTTCTCGGCTGTTGCAACGGAATTCGAGGCCCCCCGCGACCTCCTCGAACTGACCGAGGACGCCCCTATCATCCGGCTCCTCAACTCGCTTCTGCTCCAGGCGGTCAAGGAGAGGGCGAGCGACATCCACATCGAGCCTTATGAAAAAGAGCTCGACGTGAGGTTGAGGGTCGACGGTATTCTCCACAAAGTCCTGAGCCCGCCGAAGATCATACAGGAGGCTTTGATAAGCAGGATAAAAATAATGTCCAACCTCGATATTGCTGAAAAGAGGCTCCCCCAGGATGGAAGAATAAGGCTGCTCCTCGGAGGAAGGGATATCGATATCAGGGTTTCGGTAATCCCTGCTTCCCACGGCGAGAGGGCGGTGCTGAGGCTTCTCGACAGAAAGCAGGGGCTTCTGGGGCTTTGGGAGGTCGGATTCAGCAAGGAAGACGAAACAAAACTGGAGGAGCATCTCCACCGGCCCGACGGCATCATACTCGTCACAGGGCCGACCGGCAGCGGTAAAACTACAACGCTCTATGCAGCGCTTAACAGGATACATACGGAAGAAAAGAACATCATAACAGTCGAGGACCCGATCGAATACCAGTTGAAAGGAGTCGGTCAGATCCAGGTAAACCCCAAGATAGGGCTGACATTTGCCGCGGGGCTGAGGTCCATATTAAGGCAGGACCCGGATGTCATCATGGTCGGTGAGATAAGAGACCTCGAGACAGCGGAGATAGCGATGCAGGCGTCTCTCACCGGACATCTCGTGCTGAGCACCCTCCACACCAACGATGCGCCGAGCGCACTGGTAAGACTCATCGATATGGGGGTGGAACCGTTCCTCGTTGCATCGTCATTAACCCTTGTCATTGCGCAGAGACTTGCAAGGATGATATGTCCTCACTGCAGGGTTTCTTATAAACCGTCCGACCTCGAACTTTCGTACTTTACCGCCAGGCCCGCCGAACTCTATCGCGGCGCGGGATGCGAGTTCTGCAAGAACAAGGGCTATCTCGGAAGGACGGGAATTTTTGAACTCCTTGTGATAGATAATGAAATACGTCCGATGATCACCGACAGGATCGATTCCCAGCGCATAAAGACCCATGCATTATCGGGAGGTATGAAGACGCTGAGGGTAGACGGCATTCAGAAGGTCTTGAGCGGTGTTACGACCCTTGAGGAGGTACTGAGGGTGACGCAAAAAGATTATGCCGATATTTCAGTATAGAGGTTACAGGCCCGACGGCTCTCAGGCAGCCGGAGCCATAGAAGCGGGCAGTGTCAAAGATGCGGCCCTGCGGCTCAGGGAATCGGGACTGTATCCTAAAGACGTTCGGGAGGCCACGTTCAAAAGAAGGTTCTGGATTCGCCAAAAACCTGATGTCTCACTCCTTCCGGCGATAACAAGGCAGCTTTCGACCCTCCTTTCGTCAGGGGTTACCTTAATGGAAGCCCTCACCTCGATAGCCGGGGAGCAGAAGGGTGTCTGGAGAAATATCCTTGTGGGCATCAAGGAAAAGGTTGCAGGAGGCTCAAGCCTTTCGCGGGCACTTGAAGGCTGCGGTCCGCTCTTCCCCGAATTTTTTGTGAATATGGTTGCAGCGGGTGAGGCGAGCGGAAATCTCGACCAGGCGCTCGGCCGCATGGCGGATTTTCTGGAATCACAGAGCAGCCTGAGATCGAAAGTGCGGACATCGATGATCTATCCGGTTTTCATGATCTGCATCGGGTTCATTGTGCTTTCATTCCTGTTTACCTTTGTCATCCCCAAGATCACGAGGATATTCAAGGACACGGAAAGCGCCCTCCCTTTTATCACGGTCGTCCTCATCACAGTAAGCGATATTTTCCAGCGGTTCTGGTGGCTCCTGATCGGGCTGGCGCTGGCAGCAGCGGCCGGGTTCAGGAGGCTGAAGGAAAAGAACAGGATGCTCATTGACACCTTTATTTTGCGGCTGCCGGGAGAGATTATGCAGAGCCTTTATTTCGGACGCTTTGCAAGGACATTCGGCTTCCTGCTCGAAGGAGGTCTTCCCGTTCTCAGGGCATTGGAGCTTTCGTCTAAAGCGATAGGGAATAAAGCGCTCGAATCCAGGGTGATGGAAGCAGCAGCCCGGGTTGCAGAGGGAGCGAGGCTTTCAGCGTCGCTCGATGGGTTCCCGCCTGTTCTCCTTCAGCTTATCTCGACAGGTGAAAGGAGCGGACAACTCGTCGGCATACTGAAAAAGGCTGCGGATTCTTATGAAGATGAATTTTCGAGGCGGGTGCAGAAGGCCCTTTCTTATCTCGAACCCGGTATGATTCTTGTCATGGGCGCTCTCGTGGGGATTATCGTACTTGCGGTCCTCCTGCCGATTTTCCAGTTGAACCAGTTGATAAAGTGATGAAGAGAGGAAGGGGAATTTATTAACCCGAAAAATGCATTTGACCGGAAGCATGCAGGCATATGTACATCAAAACCTCTCCAACGCAGGATTTGTGTATGATAACAGTCAATCGGGCAAAATGAAAACGTGCAGGTGTGCCCGATATATAACCGCCTTCAAAGGAGCTGCCGGAGAGCTTTGCTGCACACATGCCTGCATGAGAAAGATTGAAATGCATTTTTCGGTTTAACCTTAATGTTGCAAAAGACATATATTTAAGCCGTCATTCCCGCAGTCTTTTGGCGGGAATCCATTTTTGAATGTACCTGGATGCCCGACTGAGAACTTCGGGCATGACGGAAAAGACGAGAAATTTTGTGAATATTATTGTGAGGCGGTTTGATATGCTGTTTATTATACAGAGCGACATAAATTATACCGGATAAAGAACACGTTAACTGTCATGCCGGCTTGTCCGGCATCCTTCTTCAGGAAAGATTCCCGACAAGCGGGAATGACAACTATGCGGCAATTATTATGACGCTCTGGATAACAATTTGGATGCAACTTTAAGGTTAAGTCTCCATCTATGGAATGGATAAAAGATAACGGGAGGGCCGGATGAAAGACAACAAAGGTTTTACGCTTCTCGAGATCATAGTCGTTGTGTTCATACTCAGTCTCCTGGCGGCGATAGTGGCGCCGAGGATAATAGGCAGGACCGACGATGCGCGCATTGCAGAAGCGAAGGTGCAGATAAAGAACTTTGAGACCGCGCTGAAGCTTTTCAAGCTCGACAACGGCTTTTATCCCGGCACTGAGCAGGGACTCGAAGCGCTCATAGAACAACCTGCCGTCGGGCGGATACCGGCGAAATACCGTGAAGGAGGATATCTTGAGCAGAAAAAGATCCCGGCAGACCCCTGGGGGAACTCTTATATTTATATATCGCCGGGCCTGTACGGCGATTTCGACATATTCTCCTATGGCGCCGACGGAAAAGAAGGCGGCGAGGGAAAGGATGCGGACATCCAGAGCTGGGACATGCAGTGAATGAGAGAATCCGAGGCTTTACTTTACTCGAATTGATTGTCGTTCTGTTTATCATCTCCCTTGTTGCAGCGGTCGTACTGCCTTCGTTTGCAAATTTCGGGGACAGCAAACTCAAATCAGAGGCGAGAGAGATGGCCTCCGTCTTCCGTTTCATGCATGACAGCGCTGTTTCGAGGAAAGAGACTTTTGTGATGAAAGTCGATCTCGATTCCAATCTCGTCTCATGGAAAGGTCCGGAAGGAGAAAAGACGAAAAAGTTTGAATATATAACCTCCGTGCAGACCCAGTCAAAAGGAACGGTTTCGAAGGGTGAACTCACTTTTTTTTTCGGGCCCACCGGCATCAATGAGAATATCAGCGTGCATATGACCAGCGGGAAGAGTGACATGAGCATTACCCTGAACCATATAAGCGGAAAGGTGAAGATAAAGGAGGAAGGATGAAGAGGAGGGGTTTTACTCTTCTTGAAGTGCTCATCTCACTTGCGATCATAAGCAGTCTTCTCGTGACTCTTATATATACGGTCAACTACCATTTGAGTCTTGTCGAACGTCAGGAGACTGTTGCAGTGGCAACGCTGCTTGCAAAGAACAGGATGGCGGACCTGGAAAATAAACAGGAGAGCGGCAAGGGCGTGTTCGAAGACCCTTACGGCAGCTATACTTACGAAACTTTTGTAAAGGATTCTCCCTATGCCGGGATTTCCGAGATTATGGTTGTTGTGAAAGCAGGCGGAGAAGAGGTCAGGCTGAATGAGTTTGTATTCAGATAGAGGCCGGAGCGCAGGTTTTACTCTCATAGAAATCCTCGTTGCCGTTGGATTGCTCTCTGTGATCCTTGCCGCGATATACGGCACATTTTTCCTCAGCCACAGGGCTCTTGAAGGGATGGACGAGTCAATGGTCAGACTTCAGGAATCAAGGCGTGCGCTCGACATCCTGAAACGGGAGCTTGATTCGGCAGTTTACAGTGCGGATGAGAAAAATACGCTGTTGAGGATAGTGGACAGGGACTTCGGGGGCAGGCAGGCGGTACAACTCACATTTACGACGCTATCGGTATTGAGGCCGGGGCTTTCCCGGATCACCTATTATATTGAGGAAAACGACGGGAGATTAAATCTTCTCAAGAAAGTCGAGTCTCCCGGCAGCGATCAGGAGACCGAAGGGGTTGATATTATCGAGGATATGGAAGCCTTCAGCATAGAGGCAAAATACAGCGACGGATGGGTGCGGACATGGGACACGGAGGTGAATAAGGATATTCCTGCCGAGCTAAGGATCGGGCTGACGATGAAAGTCAGGGAAAGGAAAGTTACCCTCTTTGATACGGCGAGCCCCAGGACCGGCAGGCCGATCTGATGCGATATGCAGATAATCAGCGCGGGCTGGCATTGGTCATTACCCTTTTGGCCCTTGCCCTGATCACTGCCATGGTAGTCGAGTTTTCCTACGGGGTATACACGGGCACTACTGACCTTTATAACTGGCGGGATTCCCAGCGCCTTTCCCTTATGGCAAGGTCGGGAGTCAACGTATCGGCCAAATTTTTGACCGGTATCTTAAACGGCAAAGACTATTCTTATCCGGGTTCTCTTGATATGCCGGTTGAGAACCCTTTCGAAGATTTTTCGGGTATCGTTAACGTGAGGATAGAAGACGAAACCGCCAAATTCAACGTCAATTCCATAGTCTACCCGAACGGTGATCTGAATGAAGAGGCGTACTATGCATTCAGGAGGCTCCTGAAAATACTCCTTATAGACGAAATGGTTGCCGACCGGGTGGCGGACTGGATCGACCCCGACAGCGAAAACAGGCTTGCGGCTTCCGAGGCGGGCGCGAAAAACTCCGCCTTGTTCAGCGTGGATGAACTCCTCCTGATCAATGGAATAAACAGAAAAATATATGATACATTATTGCCTTATGTGACTGTTTATGGAATAAGGGACACCCTTGAAATCAATATCAACGGAGCTGAAAAACCGGTTCTCAGGAGTCTTTCGGAGAATATCAGCGATGATCTTGCTCAGAGGGTGATAGAATACAGGAGGATAAACCCGTTTGAGCAGAAAGACCATTTGCAGAAGGTGCCGGGTTTCGGCTCGATGGTCTATAACCCGATAAGCGGAATGATAACAGTAAAAGGAAAACATTTTGCCATTAGCTCATCAGCGGAATCTCACAGCATTAGAAGGATAATCGGAGCTGTGCTGGATACATCGGCCTCGCCTGCAAGGGTGGAATACTGGAAGGAATATTGATGGGAGAAAGCCTTTTTATCGATCTCGGGGAAAAAGAAGTCAATACATATCTCTTTGAGTCGAGGGGGAGTTCGTACTCAGCAAAAGAGACCCGGAATTATCCTGTCTCCGGTCAATATGAATTCTCTCCCGCTTCTGAAGCCCGAAATATGGAGAATACTTATCTGAGCCTGCCTTTAAGCTGCCTCAACTTCAGGGTCATCGAATTGCCCTTTTCGGACAAAGAGAGAATAAGGGAAGTACTGCCTTTCGAGCTTGACGGGATGATGCTGAGCGGAGCCGACAATGTTATCTTCGATAATATAGTTGTCGGCAGCGCAGACCAAAAATACAAAGTCCTTGCGGTGTATATAGAGAAGGATCTCCTGAAAAAGGTCCTCGATTCATTGCGGGCATATGGAATCGACCCGGTTTTTGTCACCTGCCTTGAACTGAGGGGAAAAGTAAAGGACTTCAGTCTGCCGGACCTTCTTGTCCCTGTCATGCCGGAGCCTGAAAAAAGGGTCGGGCTGGCTGTTGAAGAGATCAAAAACCCCACTATCAATCTAAGGAGACAGGAGTTTTCATACACCCGCGACCTCGAGAAAACAAGAAAATCACTGCGCGTTACCGCAGTCCTCTTGGCACTTCTCATCCTCGTCCTGTCCGCGGACATATTTCTGAAGATCATATCCGTGCGCAGCGAGGTCTCCGCACTGAAAAACAGCATGCGAAAGGAATATAAGGATATATTTCCGGAAGAAAAAAACATAATGAACGAGCTCTATCAGCTTAAATCTCACATGAAGGAACTGCAGGACAGGGAAGATATCTTTGTCGGCATTAATCCGCTCGACCTGCTTCTGAAATTTTCCGATATCGAGAGGCATGGTATTGTGTTCAATGAAATAACCGAAGACAAGGCTAATATCGTCTTGAAGGGAGAGGCGCCTTCACTGGGCGACATACAGAAACTGAAGGACCGGCTGGGAGGTATCCTCGCCGATGTGACGATAGCGGATTCCAAAACATCCGGACGGAATACCATGCTGTTTACGATAACGGCAAAGGAGAAAAGGGTTTGATCGGGTTGTTGAGGGACAAAAAGGTTATTTTCGGACTGTCGGCGCTTGCTGCTGTTGTCATTGCGGCTGCAATCGCTCTTCATGCCCTCTCATCCGAAAGGAAAGATCTCGATAAACTGAGGAAGCAGCATGGAGAGATGCTGAGCGTCAGGAATGAATATATATCTCTCAGTCAGAGGGTCCAGGCGCGCGAGGGCAGGAAGAACCTGTCCAATGCCCGGGGAATCGTTCAGGCTGTTGAGGAGGTGTTTACGCCGGTCGGGCTGAAAGGCAAGCTGAAAGCTATAAAGTCCACGGGCGGGAGAGAGACAAATGACGGATATGAAGAAGAAGCCGACATCTCCATCGAAAAGCTGACGATGAACGAAATGGTGAATATCTTTTACAGGATCGAGAATGCGCCGATGGTCCTGACTGTGAAGAAGGTTACGATCAAAAAGTCCTTCGAAAACCCGGAACTCATGAATGTCTCCCTGCTCGTATCCTTCCTTAAGCCGAAGTGAAGAAGATTCTCATTGCGGCAGTCTCCCTTCTTTTACTCATCTGGGCTCTCTGGATGGTTATTCCCGTAGCACTCATAGAATACATTATTGCAGACTCCATGAGCGGCAGAAAGATTACCGTGGAAACAGCAGGTCTCCGGAAGGGGATTTTTTACAGTCTGAGTGCGGAAAATATCCTGGTGAAGAGCGGCAACAGCGAGATTCTTACTTTCGAAGACGTGAAAAGCCGCATTAATCCTTTCAGGCTTGTGCTGCTGCAGGTTAAAATAGCAGTGAATGGAAATATCGGCGGCGGAGATATCTCAGGCGATATGCACTTCGCCGGGAAGTCAGTACGGATAAGACTTGAAGCGAATAACGCTTCCATAAACAGAATACCTTTTTTTGAAAAGGCGGGGATAAAGGGAGCAGGCGTACTCTCAGCGAGGTTAACACTGACAAACGATGACGGCCGGATTGATTTGACTGCAAACGGTGTCAAGTTTGAGCCTGCGGTGTTTTCGGGAATCCGTGTCCCCATGAACCTTTTCAGTAACGTCGCCGGCGCTCTTTCGATAAAAGAAAATATAATAAAGGTAATCTCCGTCTCTTTTGAAGGGAAAGACATCTTCGCAAGACTGAAAGGAAACATACGGAATTCTCTTATGGACCTCACAATGGAAGTCATGCCCGGGAAATCCTATCTCGAAACCCCTTTTCTCCTTGCCGGTATCGAACGCTTCAGGGTTTCACCCGGTTATTATGTGGTTCCCGTAAGAGGCAGCCTGTCTTTTTGAGGTGATGATATTAAGGGTCATCCTGATATTGTCCTGTGTGTCATTCCGGGCTTGACCCGGAATCCATTTGTTTTGAAAGTGGATTCCCGCCTGCAGACTGCGGGAATGACGGATTTTTGAACCTGTTTTGGGGTCAATGACGAAAACGGACATTATTATATGCCGTATTTATTAGCATGAATTCCTTGATAAA
>DCVG01000119.1:2334-2939 GCA_002328665.1 Nitrospiraceae bacterium UBA2194 | reverse complement strand
ATCGTCAAGTTCAGGCCGGGTGTTCATGAGACGCTGAAAACGCATAACCTTGTCGGCGCAAAGCTGATAAAAAAATCGAGACTCGAAGGCGTCGAGAGGGTGAGGCTGCCCGAGGGTCTTTCGGTAGAAGAAGCTGTCAGGGCATATGAATCCGACCCTGACGTCGAATATGCAGAACCGAACTATATTGTGAGAAAGGCTGCGCTTCCAAATGATCCGAATGATCCGAGGTTCGGTGAACAGTGGGGGCTGCATAATACCGGCCAGGCTGTGAACGGCATAACCGGTACGAGCGGCGCCGACATCAAAGCTCCTGAGGCATGGGACATCACCAAAGGATCGTCTGCGGTTATAGTTGCAGTCATAGATACAGGTGTCGACCTCCGGCATCCCGAGCTTTCAGGCAATCTTGTTCCCGGGTATGATTTCGTCGATGACGACAGCGAACCTGATGATCTTGACGGCCATGGCACCCATGTCGCTGGAATTATAGGGGCTTCAGGAAACAACAGTTCCGGCATTGCAGGTGTGAACTGGTCTGTAAAGATCATGCCGCTGAGGGTGCTCGATGAAAACGGCGTGGGTAATGTTGCCGATGTTATCGA
>DCVG01000119.1:0-2310 GCA_002328665.1 Nitrospiraceae bacterium UBA2194 | reverse complement strand
GCTGAATATCCGGCCGGGTGGTCTGTCGACCTCCCAAATATTATCTCTGTAGCGGCGACAGATCAAAATGACAGCTTAGCATATTTTTCTAACTATGGTTCAACTGTAAGTGTGGCTGCACCAGGCACAAATATCCTAAGTACGATCCCGTCTTTTACAACAGGTGTGACGTATAGCGGAGCGTACAAGATGGTCTATCTTTCCTTCGGCTTCGAAGGAATAAACGGAGCAAATGTCAGGCGCGAGGTTATGCGGAGGGTACTGGATTTCCATGCTGTTTCTCCGGCGGATAAAATCCTGCTCGTTGACGACGACGGAGGAGATACATATGAGGGGTACTATACACAAGCCCTTCAGAGCCTTGGATATTCCCCCGATACCTATACTGTCCCTGCGGGGGCCGACGGGCCGGACGGCAATATGTTGAATCAATATAAACTCGTCATATGGTTTACCGGAGACGAATTCAGCAATACCCTCAGACCCGGCGACCAGACAAATCTCCAGACTTTTCTGAACAGCGGCAAAGGTCTGTTTATCACCGGACAGGACGTCGGTTATGATATAGGAACAAGCAGTTTTTATCAGGACTACCTTCATGCCGCCTTTGTGACCGATGATGCAAACGGACTGTTTTACACAGGGCTGGATTTGTTTGACGGCCTGTTTGCAGAATTGCCGGCCGGATCAGGAGACGGGGGGAGGAACCAGTTTTCTGTTGATGCTATTCAGCCCCTCGGCAGCGATGCCGCTTTTTATATCCATTACAATGATGCATATCAGTTCCTCAGCGGCACTTCAATGGCAACACCGATGACCGCCGGCCTTGCTGCACTCATAGCTTCACACTATGCCCATTTTACGTCCGGCCAGATAAAGGGCACTATCCTGCTCTCGGTTGATACGAAACCCTCCCTTGCTGGTAAAATTCTCACCGGAGGGAGAATAAACGCACATAAGGCGGTGACGTCCCTCATCGCACCTTCAGACCTTACGGCTAACATACAGTCTGAAACCAGTTTGCTGCTTGCATGGACCGGCAACTCGACAGGGGAAAACGGATTCAGGATAGAAAGAAAAGTATCAGGCAAACAATTCGCGGAGATAGCTTCTGTTGCCGGAGATGTAACAACCTATTTTGATAACAGCGTTTCAGCCGGGAGGACCTATACTTACAGGGTGAGGGGTTTCAATGCCGCCGCTTTCTCTTCTTACTCGAATGAAGCCGAAGTCACTTTGCCGGGGACCCCGGCCGGCAGCGGAGGCGGCTGCTCGGTCGGCTCAAGACGGAATTATCAGACTGCCTTTGCAGATGCGATGGTTCTCTTCATACCGTTGGCTGTCGTCTGGATAATCGGAAGATTGAAGAGATATTAACCCGGGAAATGCGCCATCTTTTGCATCTTTCAATAGTAAATTCAGTTCTGATAAACCAGGTTTGCCAAAAAATGGAAGACGGTCCCGGGAAGGATGTTGCCGGTCTTCATGTAAAGCCACCCCATTGCCAGAGACGGGAAAAAACTTAGCAGAGACATCCATTCGCCTGTGAAGACAGCCTTCGGCAGGTGAGCAAGCGAAAACAGGATACTCACGAAGATCACAGCCTTTATGTTTCTGCCGATCGAATCCTGCAGAAAACCCCTGAAGAAGAATTCCTCGGGGAATGATATGCCTGCAAGCTGAAATGCTGCGGCATAAGCCGTTATCTTCCCGCCGCTCCCGCCAAAGATCACATAATAAGGTACGAGAACGATGACCGATACGGTCAGGCCCAGGACAAAATCCTTTATCGAAAATCCCATTCTGACCCTGTATCCGATGATTACCGGAAATGCCAGCATTAGAATGGGCAGCAGGCTGTAATAAACAGTGTCTGCGGACTTTGCCGCATGCAGGAGAAAAGACAGGATGAGAACTGCAAGATAGCCGGCTATCGCCTTTGTGCTCATGTACAATGATTATCGTTCTCCGGGCATTTTGTCAATTCCATCGTTTATGCCGTCTAAAAAAATCGTTACACCTGTGGTATACTTTCTCGTGATATGACAGCGCTTCGATACTTGACAGCAGGCGAATCGCATGGGAAGGCCCTTACCGGCATTATTGAGGGAATTCCCTCAGGGCTTTCTCTTTCAGCAGTGGATATTGACAGGGACCTCAGGAGGAGACAGGGCGGGTATGGACGCGGCGGCCGGATGAAGATAGAATCCGACTGTGCGGAAATCCTCTCGGGTGTCAGATGGGGAAAGACTATCGGTTCTCCTGTGGCACTGCTCATCGAAAATAAAGACTTCAGTAACTGGACTGAGG
>DCVG01000005.1 GCA_002328665.1 Nitrospiraceae bacterium UBA2194 | reverse complement strand
TCGGCTCCAGATTGAGCAGAACGGGGACCTCTTTCCCTATGAGCAGGTCAGGCTCGTAAGATTCGGCAATGCCTGCGACAAGCTGTCTCGTCCCGGCGCCGATATCGACATTCAGTTTCAGCAGTTTGTCTGTCCCTGCAACCTTCTCCGCAGACACTATCTTCCCTATCCTGATGTCCAATTTTCTGAAGTCGTCGTAGGTAACCATTGTTTTATTATCTACAGCGGCCCCTGTTTTTTCAATGACATCTTTCCCTATGCCCGGGACAGCGGGTTTACTTAGTTCTCCCTGTATGATAGAATTTTTTATGAAGACAGTTTTGCTTATAGGGCTCTCCGTCCTGTTTTTCGGCATTCTTTTCCTCATGCTTGGAACAGGGAAGGATATGAACGGGGATTTCAAAATTTCCATGGGATCTTTCATTGAGGACATTACGATTACCCAGAAGAAAAACGGTCTGCCGGTCTGGACCCTGTCTGCAGGCAAGGCGAATTTTTCGGAAGATGAAAGTCAAGCCCAACTGAGCAATGTCAATATCGTATTGCCGGAAAACGGGGTTGTGCTTTACGCCGACAGGGGTGTTTATAATTTATCCGACAGGAGCTTCACAACAGACAGCGTTGTGAAGGCCGAGGCAAAAGATTACACGATAACGACCGATTCGCTGAATTACGACATTTCCTCCGGGAAGATTAAAACAGACGGCAGGATAGTGGTGGAAGGCAAAGGGTTCAGGGTGGAAGGTATGGGAATGAAGTCGGACTCGGCCCAGGAGGTTAAGATATTAAGAGATGTCAAGGCAACTTTCAATAGGTGATATGCTCCGGTTCGGCGGCGCCCTGTTCATTGTTTTCCTGCTGTCTGCAAATGTTTTTTCCGCTGAAGACACCAGGAAGATAAAAGGGCCCATTGTGATCACTGCCGATATGCTGACAGCCAATAATAAAGAACGCACCGCGCTTTTCGAAAAGTCTGTCGTAGCGCGGTCAAAAGATATGACCATCTATGCCGACAAGATGCTTGTCCTCTATGATAAGGATACGGGAAATGTCACGAGGATCAATGCGGAAGGCCGGGTAAGGGTGATCAGAGAAAACAGGGTCATTACGTCTCAGGAGGCAGTATATTTTGCAGATGAAGAGAAAGTCGTCTTTACCGGAGAACCGAGGGCTGCTGAGGACGAAAACGTCGTCACCGGGAAAAAGATGACATACCTGATGAACGAAGACCGTTTCCTCGTTGAAGACAGTAAGGTTTTCCTGAAGGGCACAAAAGAAAAAGAATAGGAACGAAGCTCCCTATGCACCGCCTCGAAGTCAAGGAACTTTCGAAATATTACGGGAAAAGACATGTTGTGAGAGGACTGAACCTCTCCGTGGACACCGGTGAGATCGTCGGGCTGCTTGGTCCCAACGGCGCCGGAAAAACGACGACATTCTATATGATAGTCGGGCTCATAAAACCGGACGGCGGCAGGATCTTTCTTGATGAAGAAGACCTTACCGGGCTGCCGATGTACAGGAGGTCGTGGAAAGGGATAAGCTATCTTCCCCAGGAACCTTCCATCTTCAGGAAGCTTTCGGTTGCGGATAACCTGAGGGCTGTGCTCGAGATACGGGGGGCCCGGCGGGACGAGATCGAAGACGAAGTAGGACGTTTATTGAAAGAGTTCAGTCTCGAAGGCCTCTCGGCAAAAGAAGGGTATAAACTTTCGGGAGGGGAGCGCAGGAAGACGGAAATCGCAAGGGCGATCGCGATAAAGCCAAGGTTCATTCTCTTTGACGAGCCCTTTGCAGGAATAGACCCGATAGCAATCATAGAACTCAAAAAGATGTTCAAATATCTCAGAGACAGGGGGCTCGGGATACTCATAACAGACCACAATGTCAGGGATACCCTTTCGATCACGGACAGGGCATACATCATCAGCAACGGTGAGATCCTCCAGGAGGGAGGCCCTGATAAAATCATCGCCGATCCCAGGGTGAAGGAAGCGTTTCTCGGAGAGGAGTTCAGGCTTTAATGGCTCTTGAAGGCAGATTAGAACTGAGACTGGCGCAGAAGCTTATCCTTACTCCTCAGCTTCAGCAGGCGATAAAGCTTCTGCAGATGCCGCATCTTGAGCTCTCCGAGTTCCTCAGTCAGGAACTCATGGAGAACCCCATGCTTGAAGAATCGGCCGACGAAGTGCCGCCGGAGGAAATGACGCAGGAAGAAAAGGAGTCGGAAGAAGTTGAAGACCCAAATGAAGATGAAGTCGCTCCTCTCGAAAAACTTCTGCATTTCAATGCGGTAGATGAATACTTTGAAGAACGGAGTTCCGACGGGAGAGACATGGGGTATTTCAACCCCGGGACCGTGGAATCTCCTTCTTTTGAACAATTCATTTCCAGAAAACCTGATCTGTACGATCACCTCCTGTGGCAGTTAAGATTCTCCAATGTCCCTGAAGAGCTAAAGACGGTCGGTGAGATAATCATAGGCAATATCGACGAAAACGGATATCTCGCGGCTACCATGGGGGAGATCCGGGAAGCGGCGGATACCGATGCGGAGTTAGCCGAAATTGCACTCCGTCTGATACAGAGCTTCGATCCCTCCGGTGTCGGCGCGCGGAATGTCGCCGAATGCCTTCTCCTTCAACTCAGGGCATTGCATCTCGACGGGACGCTCGTTGAAAAAATAATCGTCAGCAACATGGACGAGCTTGAGAAGAAGAAATACGCCGCCCTCGCCCATATTTACAATTTGCCGCTAAAGGATATAATGTCCGCTGTCAGGGTTATTGAAGGGCTTGAACCGAAACCCGGCAGAAACTTCACCAGCGTCAATACGGATTACATCGTTCCCGATGTCTACCTGGTCAGGATCGCGGACGGATATCAGATTATCCTCAACGACGAGGGATTGCCGAGATTGAGGATCAGCATGTTTTATAAAAGACTTATACAGCAGAAAAACGCCTATCCAAAAGAAGACAAGCAGTTCCTCATAGAGAAATTGCGCTCTGCGACCGGACTTTTAAAAAGTCTCGACCAGCGCAACAGGACAATATACCGCGTTACGGAGACGCTCCTCGATCTCCAGAAGGATTTTTTCGCTCAGGGCGTTCAATACCTCAGGCCCCTGACGCTGAAGGAAGTCGCATCAGCGCTGAACTTGCATGAGAGCACTGTAAGCAGGGTTACCTCCAATAAATTTCTCTCCTGCGAACACGGCATCTTCTGTTTCAGGTTCCTTTTCAGCAGCGCTCTGCACAGCGGCCTGGGGACCGTCTCTTCAACCTCCGTTAAAAACCAGATTAAGAGGATCGTGACGGAAGAGGATCCGAAGAAACCCTGGAGCGATCAGCATATTGCCGGGATATTGCAAAAAGAAGGCATTACCATCGCAAGAAGGACTGTGGCAAAATACAGGGAGGAATTGGGAATCCCCTCGCAGGCGCATCGTAAGAAATAAACCAACTAAAGGGAGGATATATGAATATTATTGTTACGGGAAGGCATCTTGAGGTGACACCTGCTCTGAAAACATATACTGAAAAAAAGATAACGAGGTTCGACCGTTACCTTTCGAATATATCGGAGGCCGTAGTAACGATCAGTGTTGAGAAGTACCGGCACAAGGTGGAAGTGCTGCTTAAGGTCAACGGTGTTCTCATACAGGCTGAGGGCACAACCGGTGACGTCTATTCGGCGATTGACGAGGTGGGCGAAAAGCTCGAAAGGCAGATAAAGAAATATAAGGAGAAACTCGTTTCCCACAGGAAGTCCGAAGGTAAGGCCGGCGTTGAGGCGTCCGAGGCTGCATCCATTGCCGAAATCGGCCGGATAATCAAGAACAAGCGCTTTGAACTTAAGCCCATGAGTCCTGACGAGGCTGCAATGCAGATGGAGCTTCTCGACAAGGATTTCTTTGTATTCACGAACGACAATAGTGGAGATATAAATGTCATCTACCGGCGAAGGGACGGGAATTTCGGCCTCATCGAGCCTGTCAAGTAATAACGGAATGGCAGCCGGGGATAGAGTATTTGAGCTCATTCTCGGTCCCGAAAGCATTCGGGACCTCCGAGGGTTTTGCCTCTTTATTGTAAGATTGCTTTCTACTATCGGCAAAAGAATCCGCTCAAATACTCTATCCCCGGCCTCGTATCTGCTATTTTATATATTTAGTGGCTTAGTTTTGATACACGTGACCGCAGATTTAAGCGCATGCTGAAGCCTTTGATTGTTATCATTACGGGCCTCTCCGGATCGGGCAAGACCGTTGCCCTGAGGGCACTTGAGGATTCCGCTTTTTTCTGCACCGACAACCTTCCCGTCGGCCTCATTGATTCTTTCGTATCCATAGTAACCAGGGATATAGAGATAAAGAAGATCGGGATCGGGATTGATATAAGAGAAAAAGTTTTTTTGTCCGAAATCGGCGACGTTGTAAAAGTCCTCAGGAACAAATACAGGATCGAAATCCTTTTCCTCGAAGCGGAAAAGGATGTGCTTGTCAGAAGGTTTAAGGAAACCCGCAGACCGCATCCTCTCGGCGGCAGGATTGAAGAAGCGATCCGGGTCGAGAAAAAGAGACTCTACCCCCTGAAAGAGGCTGCCGACAGGGTTATCGATACCTCTTCTTTTACCCCGCATCAGCTGAGACAGCTCGTCTCCTCTTTTTTCAAGGTGCGGACCGGCAAAAAGGCGATGACGGCTGTCCTTATCTCCTTTGGCTTTAAGCTCGGCGCCCCGCAAAACGTGGACCTGCTTTTTGACGCACGGTTTCTTCCCAATCCTAACTTTGTCCCCGAATTAAAACGGCTGAAAGGCACCGACAGGAGGGTTTCCGATTATGTTTTCAAAAGCAGGACAGCAAAGGAGTACGTGAACAGGATCAGGGAGTTCATGGACTTTCTTATCCCGCTGTACATCAGGGAAGGCAGGTCCTACGTTACTATCGGGGTCGGCTGTACGGGCGGAAACCACCGCTCCCCGGCGATTGTGGAAAAACTGGGGACCTATCTGAAAAAACATCCGATAGATCTGAGCATCGTCCACCGTGATATAACGTGATATAAGGTAAATTAGACATTCCATTTTACAAAGCTGAATTTAAGTTGTTAGTATATAAACTTCGGGGAGAGGTGGCCGAGTGGTCGAAGGCAGCCGCCTGCTAAGCGGTTGTGGGGGTAAAACCTCACCCAGGGTTCAAATCCCTGCCTCTCCGCCAGCAAAGAGCAAGGTAAACAGTGACGCCAAATGATGAATGATTTAAAGAAATGTGAAGCACTGAGGAGGATTGGATGAGAAAAATAGTTTTAGCAGTCGCATGTTTTGCACTGGTTTTTTCGGCTTACGCATGTAAGAAAAAAGAAGAACAACCGCCTCTTCCGCAAGTTCAGACGCCTGTAGCTCCGGGGCCTATAAT
>DCVG01000107.1 GCA_002328665.1 Nitrospiraceae bacterium UBA2194 | reverse complement strand
CATGCTCCAGAAGGGTGTAATTAGTAATTACCGGAAAAGACTTAATTGCATGGAGAGGTGAGAAATCATGTCTGATGAGAATATGGGAAATAGTCCCCTTGATATCGAAAAAACATTGGAGGGAGGAGAGCAGGAAGAAAATTTCGCGTCCTTGTTCGGACAAAGCAGAATGGCTGAAAGGCTTTATCCCGGGCAGAAGGTCAGGGCGAAGGTCGTAAGTATTTCAGGTGACATTGTGTACATCGATCTGGGGGGGAAAAGTGAAGGGACTGTGGACCTGGACGAATTCATCGGTGAGGAGGGCGTAACAAGAGTCCGTGAAGGTGACGAGATAGAGGCGTCTTTTGTGACTGTTCATGACGGCTTGATGAAACTGACTACTCTCAGAAGCGGATATTCAGCCGTAACATTGAACTCCATCAGGGATGCATACGAGGCTGGAATACCGGTGAACGGCGAGGTAAAAAGCGAGATCAAGGGAGGCTTTGAGGTATCTGTCGGCGGGGTGAGATGTTTCTGTCCCTTTTCTCATATCGGCCTGAAGGGCGGACGCGAAGACGGCGGCTATCTCGGCCGGACATTTGCCTTCAGGGTGCTGGAATACCGGGAAGACGGGAAAAAAATAGTTCTCTCCAGAAGGTCTCTCCTCGAACAGGAGAAACAGGCAAAGGTCGAGAAACTCAGGGAGAGCCTCGCGGTCGGCATGGATGTCAGCGCTGAAGTAAAATCGATGCAGACATTCGGGGCCTTTGCAGATATGGGAGGCATCGACGGCCTGATCCCAGCGAGCGAGATATCATGGGACAGGGGTGTTAACCCCGGCGACGTGCTCTCTGTCGGCCAGAAAATAACCGCGAAGATCATCTCTTTAGACTGGGAGAACAGACGTCTCACACTGAGTTTGAAGGCGATGCAGTCCGACCCATGGGCCTCAGCCGAAGAAAAATACCAGGTAGACAGCAGGGTAAGCGGCCCCATCGTCCGTCTTGCTCCCTTCGGCGCCTTTGTGAGGCTTGAACCGGGCATCGATGGCCTGATCCACATATCCAATCTCGGAGCCGGCAGGCGGATCAACCATCCAAGGGAAGTTGTCGAGACAGGGCAGTGGGTTGAGGTCTATGTCCTTTCAGCAGACCGGCAGAACAGGAAGATTTCACTTTCTATGCAGCCGAAAGTCGAGCCTGCGAAGATTGTCCTTCCTGCTGTGGGAGAAATCTTTGACGGCACTGTTGAAAAGGTGATGCCATATGGTATTTTTCTGAAGATGAACACCGGCATTACAGGATTGATTCCCAACCAGGAGATGGGAACACCGGCAGGCACGGACCACAGGCGCACGTTCCCTCCCGGCGCAGAGATGCAAGTCGCCGTGATAGATGTTGATAACGTAAAAAATAAAGTTCGCCTGAGCCGCAAGGCTGTCCTTGAAAAGGCTGCGCTGGATGAGATCAATGAATACAGGCAATCCGTCGCAGAAAACTCCGCCGAATCAGGCGGCTTCGGGAGTCTCGGAGACATACTAAGGGCCAAACTAAAGGAGAAGAAGGCCGAGGGTCAATTGCGCGGGTACATACCGTAAGAAGGGTTTTAAGCGGTTCGGACCCGGCCGGCTTAATATTAAGAATAATCTCCGGATTCGGAGCCGGATCAGGTATACTTTTAGAAACGACCGTTATTAGAAATGGATTAAGACTCTGAAGCCGTAACCACAAGGAGGAGAATGATGGCAGAAAAGAAGAAAAAAGTTGCGAAAACAAGGGCCCCTAATCCGGCATTTATGAAGGCCATGAAACCCAGCGGGGCGCTGGCTAAGATAGTGGGTAACGAACCTCTTCCAAGGACTGAGATAACCAGGAAGCTATGGGACTATATAAAGAAAAATAATCTCCAGGATGCGGCGAATAAGAGGAATATCAATGCCGATGATAATCTTTTGGCGGTATTCGACGGGAAGAGGCAAGTCTCAATGTTCGAGATGACCAAGTTGGTCAATAAGCATCTCAGCTGACAGTAATGGTTCAAATCTTGTTTTAGGAACTTGAAGGCCGCTGTTTTCAGAGTTTTATACCGAAATCCGGCAGGAATCTTGCGAGCATTCTTATCTGATCGGTAAGGAGCATGATGCCGAAGATGATCAGGAGCAACCCGCTGATGATCATTACTGTCCGCATGAATTTTCTGATTTTCGGCGAGTAGCTTAAAAAAAAATTTATCGCAAGCGCGGAAATGAAGAAGGGTATCGCCATGCCGAGTGAGTACGCTACGAGCAATTGAAATCCGTAAAAAGCAGAACTTTTTGACCCTGCATAAACCAGGATCGTGCCGAGAATCGGTCCTATGCAGGGACTCCAGCCCGCAGCGAAAGTCATGCCCACAAGGAAAGTACCGATATAACCCGAAGGTTTGCTGCCGAGACTGAACTTTTTTTCCACCATCAGGAAATCGAGTTTCAAAAACCCTGCAATAAAAAGGCCGAATATGATGACAAGAACTCCGCCGAGTATCCTTATCAGGTCCGCGTATTGAAAAAGAAATCTCCCCACAGCCGACGAAGAGACGCCGAGGGCGATAAATACAAAGGAGAACCCGGCTATGAATGCCAGCGAATTCGTCATCGTCAGGCGGTGTATCCTTTTCCTGTCGGCGCCGACGGTGAGATCCTTGAAGGATATGCCGGTGATGAACGACACATATGACGGTATGAGGGGCAGAACGCAGGGAGAGAGAAAGGATAAAATGCCTGCAAGAAACGCTAGAGGGAGCGATACATCGTTCATGGAGATATTTTAATGCAAATTATTCCTAAAAGATATGAGCCGGGCATCGGATACCCGGAACCATGCCCTTGAACTATTGAAGAAAGATACTGAACGGCATCTCTATTGAGTTCCGCATTCTGACGTATCTCCCTTAATCTTTTCGACTGCATGGGGGATCACATCCATGATCACCTCAAGATTTTCCCTGACTGCTCTTGGACTGCCGGGGAGGTTAATGATGAGCGACTTCCCCCGGACTCCTGCAACTGCCCTCGATAGCATCGCCCTTTTTGTCTTCTTGTAACCTTCAAACCGCATAGCCTCGGCAATGCCGGGCACTTGCCTGTCTATTATTTCCAGGGTGGCATCGGGTGTGACATCCCGTGGAGAAAGGCCTGTTCCGCCGGTAGTCAGAATCAAATCAACTTCCATGCTGTATTTGATGAGCTTCTCTTTGATAAGGTCTTTTTCATCGGGAAGGATTTCATAGAACCTGATCTCGGCGCCGATCCCCTTCAACATTTC
>DCVG01000125.1:35040-58971 GCA_002328665.1 Nitrospiraceae bacterium UBA2194 | reverse complement strand
CGGCGCCGATCCCCTTCAACATTTCTCTGATCAGGGAGCCGCTGGCGTCTTCCCGTTCTCCTTTGGAGCCCTTGTCACTCAGAGTTAATATGGCAACGGTAATCATACTATCAGATTTGCAGGCTGCTGAAAAAGTCTTTTTCTGTCACCCTGAACTTGTATCAGGGTCTTGTAACCTTTTAATTTAAATGCTGAAACAAGTTCAGATGACATCTTTAACAAGTCCGTCTCAAAATATGTGCGTACATGATAGAAAATAAGGCAATAATAACATTTTCTCCTATGGTAAAGGACCGAAGAATACATAATTATTCAACTTGTCAGCTTCAGCTAATTTGCCATCTGCATCGAGCACTGCTATCACATATTTGTCCGCAGCGCTATCGCCGAGTTTAAAATTATACGAAAAAGCCTTATTCTTGCCTTTTCCCGCCTTCAATTTTCCTGTTGACACCCTCTTTAAAAAAATGTCTTCTGTACCAAATGTCTCATTATCAGAAAGATAAAATCTCACTTCAGAGGACGCCGCATCATTGGCGCCGATATTCCGGATGTTAATTTTACTTTTGATATTGCACTTTATCCCTTTTTTCGTATTCTTGCAATTATGGTTTAAGAAGAGCCAATTTCCTGTAAGATCAGGGCCTGATTTTCCTTTCAAATCAACCGTTGCCAAAGGTTCATCCACGTCATTGGAAGGTATGGAAAGATTTGCATCAAATGATCCTGCTGCAACAGGTGAGAATACAATATCTACCGTACAACTTTCGGTTTGTGTCAAAGTCTTCCCCGAACAATTATCATTCTGCATGCTGAATACCCAGGCCCCTTCGCCGGTTATCGAAAGCGTTCCCAGCACAAGGTCTCCACTACCTGAATTGCTTATTGCAATGTTCTGAGGCGCCGAGATCTGCCCTGTCTTTATATTCCCAAAATCCAGGATTGCCGGCGAGACGTTTATCTCCGGCTCATTTTCAGCCTGCAGGGAGAAATTAGCTTCTACTGTCCTGTTGTTATTCATAGTGACACTGGCTGTCAACCCGTTGCCTGAATCAACCCCGCCCCATGAACTGAAGTTGTAACCGGCTGCCGGGTTTGCAGTTAGCATCACTTGCTCACCGTGACAATAGTTGGCTTTATCCGGATTCTTAATTGCTGATCCAGAACCCGAGGGGGTGATAATTATTGTCAGGCTGTAATCACAGGTTTGGCTGAAGTTTACTGTTACAATCTTGTTGCCATTCATGGTGATAGTGGTCGGATTGGCAGTGGCGCCATAATCTCCAGTCCAGTTGCTAAAGCTCCATCCGCTGTCGGGCACTGCCTCAATATGTACGTTTGTTCCTGACGGGAATTGACCTGACCATGGCAAAGTAAACGGGATACCATTTACCATCACTGAACCATTACCAGTCTTAGAGAGATTAAGTGTATAATCACCGCTTTGAGGCTTGCTTACTGAAATATAGTTTATTTTACTTTCAGTTTGTGTTCCTGTTTCTGATGTCATTGTTAAACTGACCGTATAATTTCCTTCAGAATTATATGAATGAGATGGGTTTTGCTCGGTACTTGTTATACCATCTCCAAAGTCCCACATTGAAGAAGTTATAATGCCGATCGATTTATTATCGAAAGATACCTGTAACGGGTATTGTCCAGATAATGGAGAAGCAACAAAGTCCACTTCTTTAAATGGCTCAGAAGCTATTGGTTGATAGCTAACAATTCCTCGCTCAAAATCATCATAAAAATCATAAATTTTATTACCTATCAAAAAAGTATCATTTGTCCCCCAATAATTTTCTGAGGCATATATATTTTTCTCAGAATGATTATAAAAATCAAAATTATGGTTATTGCAGATATTATTTTGAGTGAATGTTAGATTCCACCCAAGTTGTCTTATTCCGTTATCAGCATTGCCAGAAATAACATTATTTGAAATTACGACATCATCACTTGCATTATCAATGCCAGAATAACCATTATCTCTTATGAGATTATATTGAATGGTAATATCTTTAGCGCCGGCCCATGACCAAGTACAATTTATACCCCATGCTCCATTATTAGCTATGACATTATTCAAAATATAAACATTCCTGGCCTCAACGCCAATACCTGCTCCAGAATGGCTTATAATATTATTGCGAATTTGAACATTCTTCCCCGAAATATGTATTCCCGAACCTTCACATTTAGTTATCTGATTCTCAGATATAGAAATGTCGTTTCCTTGACTAGCAATACAGCCATTTATTATATTGTTAGATATGATACTCTCATTCCCAGATGCGCCAGCGTGACCATTGATAATATTATTGGATATTATGCTTTTTTCACCTGTCGAATAAATTCCGCCACCTTCTATAAAACAATTTGATATATTGATGCTTATATTTGCATGAATATTTTGAATTGACTCTGCGTATTCTACACGGCAAAAATACAATATACTGCCATCCGAGTAATTCCCTTCTTCATCAAGCGTTGAACCTATTGCATCTGAGTCAAATTGGATACCTCTCCAATCATCATAATTTGGTGTCTCTCGATTAGATGTGAAAATAATCAAATCTTCTTTTGTACCAATCGCTATCAATCTTCCATTATTCTTTAAACCGGTAGCATTATTGAATTTAATTATCACGCCTGGCTCGATTATTAAAGTTACATTTTTTATTATCATTAAATTAGATGTAACAATGTAAGGACTATTTGCCTTTGTCCATGTTGTATCAGTATTAATAATGCCCCCAACATATGTGTCCGCCAATATTTGAGTCGAAGATAAAATAATTAGGAAGAGGCAGGCTAAAAAGTAAACGACACAATTCTTTTTTGCATTCTGCATGTTTGCCGCCCGGTTTTGTGATGGGAATAGCTTTAATAAGAACGCCTATTTAATGTTGTTATATTATTGCATCTTTTGATAAAAGTAAAGAGGGAGAAGAGGTGTAGAAATAGTAGAATGAAATTCTTACTAAAAGACTGCCTGTGATATAATCAGTTTATTATATGGCAAATATTTAGGAGGTGAGAAATGTATCACATTATCGGAAAAATTTATGGAATAGAACTAAAACTAAATGGAATAAAACTAACAGGTCGAACTTTAAAAATCGCTTTTGATAAATCGCTTGTCAAGGAAGTCGATGGGGAGTGCGATGGGGAGAAAGTGCATGATCGGAAGAGGTATTTTGTTACATTTGTATTCGATGTTAATACAGCTGGTAAGATTGAAGTTTTTAAGTGTGAGGAAAAATATATTTGGGATATTGAACAGATAGGAAAGGTGATAGATAAGTTATCATCAAGTGATATAGGAAAAACAGTGTCCATCTGTTTTGAAGATGCTCATGCAAATAAGATAAAGAAGTTTGTCATAACTGAATAACGTATCATGGTAATTTATTTTTCTCTTGAATAAATGGATAAAACTCTAATCATCGTCGGCGCAGGGATGACGAAAAGCCTCGGACTGCCGACCACTTCAGATATTTACGAAATCCTGAGCATTCTTCTTGACGAGAAGGGATGCGAAACAAAGTCTCCTTCATCTATTAAACAAAGGCTTGATCAAATAGGTGCTTTGATTCCTTTGGATGAGATAGCAAGAAAAGACTTTGAAATGACTTTGTCATTGCTGTTTGACGGAGATGGCGCACGGACGGAACAGGCTGCTGAAGAAAGCCGCAGGCGCTCGCTGAAGGATTATTGTCTGCTTTACAAAAAATACTTTCCAGATGGTAAAGTTGACTCTTTCAGACATTATCTGAGACATGTGAGCCCAAAGTATTTACTGATTGATCTCAAGGCGATAATGTATTCCTTGAAAGAGACTTCTCCTGATGGAAAGATAATTGATCTCCAAGAAATACTGACCACAATTAATAATGCAATTGAGTCAAACATTGCAATCCCGACAAAAGAGATTTTCCCGGAAGAAAGAAAAGAAACTTTGCAGCTATATTATTGCGAGAGGGCTGACCTGAATGGTGCACTGAACGTTTACAGATTGCTTATTTATAAACTTTTCAAGCATTTATTGAGAAGCATGAAAACATCACTGCTGAGCAAATACGAAGATTTTTTTTATCGGGTGGCGAAAGAATTTTCAGAACTTAAGACGCTTGATGATGTAGGAGAATCTTTCCATCGGGATAATTATCTTTCACCTGTTGCATATCTCACATATAACTGGGACCCTGTTTTGCCATTCCTCGGCATGAAAATGAACCAGAGATTGAACAGAGAACTGCTTGGGCAAAGCCATACAGGGAGATGCAAAAAAGTTTACATGGATTTCGGTTTTCCCTTTGCCGGCATAAAACTTTCTGGGGAGCATATGGAATCCGCGGTTTATTCTTTCAGTGAAGACGCAGCATTTCTCATTAATGCGTTTACAAAGGATTCCTATACAGATAAATACACCGATGTAAAATCAAAAATTCTCGTTAAAATTATTAAGCTATTTGTGCCGCACGGCCTTTGCAATATCAGGATTTGTCCTCGGTGTCAAAACGGCTTCTTCATTTTCCCTGAAACTTTAGGAAAGATGGATTTCAGGGATATTGCTCATTTGTTTTGCTCGGACCCGATGCCTTCAGAGGCTGATATGGATTTTATTAAAAAAACGGGATATAAGAGGGTTAAACCAAAATATCTCAAAGGCTTGCCCGATGAACTTGATTGCCCTATGTGTGATCATCCCGTGTACTTTTCCAATTCTTTTATGGAAATACAATCTATTATCAAACCGGAGAAGCCAAGCGCTATGAACAAGATACATTTCGACTATGGCGACTTCTTCAGTCAGGCAAAGCATGTCGTTTCGTTGGGGTATTCCTTTCCAAAGGATGATGTTATGAACAGCGTCCATCTTAAGACAATGAGAATACAGCAGAAGAAGTCGAACCCTGATGACAACCCAAGAGCGACTGCAATATTATTTAGCAGAAACCGGGACTTACTTTCGAAGCCCTGGTATACAGTGAAGGAAACATTGAAGATATTGGGGGCTACTGATTCGGGCACTCGCGAAACTATAAATGTACTCCGCACATTTTTTACCGAGGACAAAATAAGGTTGAATTTTATGGGCTTTCCTTCAGTTCTTGATAATCTTGAACTTAAGGATATTCTGGTGTATGAATAATACCTTTCCAAAAGTGAACTCTTGCCGGTTCAGGGCTTTATGACCTGTACCCCTGATTCAGCAATAATAAAGTTATAAATGCGTTCCTATACGAAATGAGCAGGTCACATTAAAAAATGTTTAGGAACATGTTACAAACATGCTCCCGCAAAAAAGAGGAGGATATATGAAACGGTTTGCAGCTTTTGCAGCAGTTGTAGTTATGATGCTTATATTTACTCCCATGGCCTTTTCGTGGGATCCACATCCGGGAAGAGGATGGCAATATTTTGGTTCTGATTCCAATAATGCATATTACTATTTGCCAGGCGGGACTATCTGTTCACATGCTGGGAGTATATGTTACTGTCAAATAAAGCAAGTTGACTTAAACAGGCGTACGACTAAATCTGCTGAGTTGCAAGTGAAATGTGGATCTAAACAATCCCGTTTATGTTATAGGGCAACACAGTGTACAGCATGGCAGAGCGCTACTAAGCTTATGTCTTTTACCATGTTTGCCGAAATCTGTTCTAAAAGATAGAAGACGAAATGGAATGGGTTGGAATTCAAGATTTATAGTTAAAAAAAGGCCTTGGCTACATTCATAAAGTTTTAGTATGGCTTCAATTTCGAAAGCAAGCTATACCAAATAGACGATGGTCACAAATGGCATTATAAATCTTTTCTGTTTAGATTTTAACGGTGAAGGTGCCCCTTATATTCAAATAGATGATAAGCAAAAAAATATTTTCCAAAAATATTTTGATAATCTTGATGTAGTTAAAAAATATGCTCAGCGACACAAAGTTTATTGGCTTTGTATTAAGAAAGGTGAAATAAAAATTGATGGTGTATCTGCATTAGGCCATTGTGAAGCCTATCCACGGTCTAAGACTTTAAATAATTATCATAATGAGGTCCGTCAATATAAAGTTACTCTTAGGGGTGATATAGATTTGCACTTGAAACAAAAAGAAATTCAAAAAATAAATGCTGGTTTTGGCATTGATGTGAATGAAAAAGATTTTTATTATTGGCTATTCTTTCATGAATTGGGACACACATATGAAGCAAATAAAGATTATCATGCAGGGGCTACGGTACCATCTGAAACCGAAGAGGAACTCAAGGCAAAACAAAAATTTAGAATAAAGCAAGAAGAATTAGCAAAAAAGTACTGCGTAAAATTATATATGGAATGGAAATCGGGATTGAATATTGAAAGCCTGCCGGGCTGATCATGAACTGTTGAAATCTCAGATGCGAGCTTACCCAAAATAATAAATAAAAAAGTTACTGCAGGGTAAACATGTCTTTGCAACCTTGCCATCTCTGTGGTATCTTAGCGGTTATGGAACAGAGATTCGAACTGACGGATAATGAGCTGCAAGAAATCAGAGGGAAACTCGTTGAGGTTCTCCTCAGGCACGACGAGATTTCTTTTGCCTATATTCACGGTTCTTTCGGCAGGCTTCCTTTCAGGGACATCGACATCGCTGCATACTGTCAGATTCCTTATGATGCGGTATTCGATTTCGAACTGACTCTTTCTTCCCAACTCGATTCGGCCGGCGGATATCCTGTGGACTTCAAGGTTTTGAATTACACCCCTATAGGGTTTCAATTTTCAGTTATCGATGAAGGCTCCCAGCTTTTTGAGAAAGATACAGCGCTTCGGCTTGACTTTGTCGAAGAAACCGGATTGCGCTACATGGATTACTATGAATTTTCAAAATCCTATTTCAGGGAACTGATGGAATGTATAAAGAAATAAACATTGAAAAGATCAAAACACTTGAGAAAGACCTTCTGGATACTATATCAGAGCTTAAATCCGTGACAGCAATTGAAGAGGAGATTTTTGTAGAACGGAAGAAAGATATATTCTCACTGCGCTACCTTTTGATAGAAGCTCTTCCTACGTGCCCATTTCCCAGCTTTCGAGATATTTTTTCTGCTCCGGCGTCAGGGTGTCTATCTTTATGCCCATTGCCCTAAGCTTCAGAGAAGCAATATTTCTGTCGATCTGCCCGGGGACGCTGTACACCTCGTTCCGCAGTTTCTTATGGTTCTTTGCGATGTATTCGGCGCAGAGCGCCTGGTTTGCAAAACTCATATCCATAACTGCAGAAGGATGCCCCTCTGCCGATGCCAGATTAATAAGCCTTCCCTCTCCCAGGAGATATATCCTTCTCCTGTTTCTAAGGGTGAATTCCTCGACAAAATCACGTATCGTCCTTCTTTTCTTCGACATCTTTTTCAGCTCATCAATCTCTATCTCGACATTGAAATGACCTGAATTGGCAAGGATTGCGCCGTCTTTCATCAGTGAGAAACATTCACCAGAGATGACATTGACATCGCCGGTTGCGGTCACAAAGATATCTCCGACCTTTGACGCCTCTTTTATGGTCATCACCTCGAACCCGTCCATAGTCGCCTCCAGCGCCCTCAGAGGATTCACCTCTGCTACGGTCACTTTTGCGCCGAGGCCTTTTGCCCTCATCGCAATCCCTTTGCCGCACCATCCGTATCCTGAAACCACGAAAACAGAGCCGGCGATCAGCCTGTTTGTCGCCCTCATGATTCCGTCAATAGTGCTCTGCCCTGTGCCATAACGGTTGTCAAAAAGGTATTTTGTGTAAGCGTCGTTTACGGCGATGATCGGATATCCCAGCACGCCTTTTTCCGCCATGGCTCTCAGCCGGATAACACCTGTGGTGGTCTCCTCTGTGCCTCCTATGATATTGCCTATCAGGTTTTTCTTGGAAGTATGGAGTGTTGATACAAGGTCAGCGCCGTCGTCCATTGTCATATGAGGCCTGGAAGACAGGGCATCATTGATATGTCTGTAATAGGTTTTGTTGTCTTCCCCCTTGATCGCAAACACGGGAATCTTTGAGAATTTTACGAGTGAAGCGGCTGCGTCATCCTGCGTGCTTAAAGGGTTGGAAGCGCAGAGTGACACCTCTGCCCCGCCTGCCTTAAGGGTTTCCATAAGATTGGCCGTCTCTGTGGTGACATGGAGGCAAGCTGATAAACGGAAACCCCTTAACGGCCTCTCTTTTGTAAATCTCCGGGCGATGCTCCTGAGCACCGGCATTTCCTGTTCCGCCCACTCGATACGCAGCTTGCCCTTTTTCGCCAAATTAATATCTCTTATATCGCTTTTCACAATCTATCCTCCGATCCTTATAGTCCTGCTTCTTTTCTTAACGCAGCGGCCTTGTCAGTATTCTCCCAGGTGAAATCAGGGTCATTCCTTCCGAAATGCCCGTAGGCGGCCGTTTTCCTGAAGATAGGCCTTCTGAGATTAAGCGTGTCTATCATACCCTGCGGTGTAAGGTCGAAATTCTTCCTGATGATCTTTACTATCTCTACCGGCGGAATTTTTCCGGTGCCGTAGGTCTCTGCAAGCACTGAAACCGGCTCGGGTACGCCTATTGCGTATGCCAGTTGCACCTGGACCCTCTCGGCAAACCCGGCGGCAATGACATTTTTTGCTATATACCTCGCCATATACGAGCCTGACCGGTCGACCTTTGACGGGTCCTTACCCGAGAAACATCCGCCGCCGTGACTTCCCACGCCGCCGTAGCTGTCGACTATGATTTTTCTTCCCGTAAGCCCTGTGTCGCCCATCGGACCGCCGATGACAAAACGTCCTGTTGGATTCACAAAATATTTAATATGCTCCTCATCGAGCAGCTCGGGTGAAATTACGGGTTTAATCACCTTTTCGATAACATCTTCCCTTATTTCCTTCAGCGTAACTTCAGGGCTGTGCTGGGTGGAAATTACGACACTGTCTACACGGAGCGGTTTTCCGTCTCTGTATTCAATGGTCACCTGTGACTTGCCGTCCGGCCGCAGATATCCGAGAATGTCCTTTTTCCGCATCTCTGCCAGCCGCATGGCCAGTTTATGCGCGAGCAATATCGGAAGCGGCATGAGTTCTCCGGTTTCCGTGCACGCAAACCCGAACATGAGGCCCTGGTCACCTGCTCCCCCTATGTCGACACCGAGGGCAATATCAGAAGATTGTTCGTGAATCGATGTAATGACTGCGCAAGTTTCATAATCGAAGCCGTATTTAGCCCGCGTATAACCTATATCCTTTATGGTTTCCCTGACAATATCAGGTATTTCGACATAGCAGCTTGTGGTGATCTCGCCGGCAACAAACGCCAGCCCTGTTGTCACGAGTGTCTCGCAGGCGACTCTCGAGAAAGGGTCCCTGGAAATTATCGAATCCAGAATCGAATCCGAGATCTGGTCCGCTATTTTATCCGGATGCCCCTCTGTAACGGACTCTGAAGTAAAAAAATAATCGTTCCCCAACATATTCACCCCCTTAAGTATAAAAGGATATGTAAAATACATACTAACACAACCTACGTGCTCCTGTGGTACTCCTGGATCGATTTTATGTGTATCTTTTTCCCTTTCAGTTGTTCGATGGCGTTTACAACTGCGGTTGCACCCGATATCGTAGTCGTGAACGGTACCTTGTATTGAAGGGCGCTCTGCCGTATCGAAAAAGAGTCCTTCTGGGCCTGGGCGCCGGTGACTGTATTGATTACAAAATTGATCTCCTTGTTTTTTATCAAGTCAACGATATGAGGTCTTCCTTCCATGACCTTGTTGACGACTTCAACATCAAGCCCGTGGTCCCTGAGATACCTTGCGGTTCCCCTTGTTGCAATTACCGAAAGTCCGAGGTCGAGAAGCTTCTTAACAATCGGCACTGACGGCGGCTTGTCTTTGTCTTTAAGACTGATGAATATTTTCCCTGACAGAGGGATCCTGTTGCCGCAGGACGTCTGGGATTTTCCGAAGGCAAGGCCGAAATCATCGTCTATCCCCATCACCTCGCCGGTGGACTTCATTTCAGGTCCGAGTATTGTGTCGACGCCGTGAAACCTGTCAAACGGGAAAACCGCCTCTTTAACGGCCATATGCCTGATAGTCTTTTCTTTCGTCAGACCAATCTCCCTTAGTGTCTTGCCAACCATCAGCTTCGCTGCAATCTTTGCGAGAGGGACGCCTGTTGCCTTGCCGACAAAAGGCACGGTTCTGGAGCCCCTTGGATTGACTTCCAGGATATAGATGTCCCCGTTCTTTACTGCAAACTGCACATTCATAAGCCCTATTACATCGAGTTCTTTTGCAAGCGCCTTTGTCTGTTTTTCTATCTCTTCCACTATCTCCCTGCTCAATGAGTGGGGAGGAAGAGAGCACGCAGAATCCCCGGAGTGAATACCGGCCTCTTCGATATGCTCCATCACGCCGCCGATGATGACATCCTCACCGTCGGAAATCGCATCCACATCAACCTCTGTCGCGTCTTCAAGGTATTTGTCCACGAGCACCGGGTGTTTGTGAGAAGCCTTGACAGCGCGTATCATGTATGCTCTCAGGGAATGTTCGTCATAGACGATCTCCATCGCCCTGCCGCCCAGTACATAAGACGGCCTCACCATAACGGGATATCCGATCCTGCCTGCCGCCGCAACAGCCTCTTCAACGGACATTGCTGTATCGCTTTGAGCCTGCCTGAGATCCAGTTTATGGAGGAGCTCCTTGAAACGTTTTCTGTCCTCCGCACGGTCTATGGAATCCGGAGATGTCCCGAGTATTTTTACACCTTCTCTTTCGAGCGGGACAGCGAGTTTCAGGGGGGTCTGACCGCCGAACTGTACGATAACCCCTAACGGTTTTTCGGTCTCGATGATGTTTAAGACGTCTTCAATCGTCAGAGGCTCGAAGTAGAGCCTGTCCGCAATGTCATAATCCGTGCTCACGGTCTCGGGATTGCAGTTGACCATGATGGTCTCGTAGCCGAGTTCCTTCAATGCCAATACCGCATGCACGCAGCAATAATCGAATTCAATACCCTGCCCGATCCTGTTCGGACCCGACCCGAGTATCATCACCTTTTTCCTGTCGCCCGGGTTGGCCTCATCCTCGACGGCAGGAGTCGGGGGGCCGGGGGTTTCAGGGTTCGAGCCTTGAACTCTGTAGAACGGAACTTCATAAGTCGAATAAAGATACGGCGTGTATGCTCTGAATTCCGCAGCGCAGGTATCGACCATTTTATAGACGGCCCTGAGATTCATCTGTTTCCTGAGATCTCTAATATCACTCTCCCGCACACTGAGGAGTTGTGCGATTCTCCTGTCGGAAAAACCGAACTCTTTGGCTCTCCGGATTAAGGATTCAAGGGGCCGGGGATTCGGGGAGGCGAGTGAAAGGTTCAATTCTTCGCCTGAATCCTTTAACCGCTGAATCCCTGAACCCTTTATTTCAGTTTCCATTTCAATAATCTGCCTTATATTCTCAAGAAACCAGGGATCTATCCATGTGAGCTCGTAAATCTCCCGTATGCTCAGTCCCTTGCGCAACGCCTGGGCTACATACCATACGCGCCCGGCATTCGGGGTCTTGAGTCCGGACTTGATCACGTTCATATCGGCAGTAATGTCCTCAAACCCGTAGCTGCCGATTTCGAGACTTCTCATCGCCTTTTGCAGGGATTCTTTAAATGTTCTTCCTATCGCCATGGCTTCTCCGACGGACTTCATCTGGATGGTCAGAGTCGGGTCTGCTTCAGGGAACTTTTCGAAGGCGAACCTCGGGAATTTTGTGACCACGTAATCTATAGCCGGTTCAAATGACGCCGGCGTCTCCCTTGTAATATCATTGGGAATCTCGTCGAGCGTCAGGCCGACAGCGAGCTTTGCCGCAATCTTTGCGATGGGGAATCCGGTGGCTTTCGATGCAAGGGCCGAGCTCCTCGACACCCTGGGGTTCATCTCGATGACTACCATCCTGCCGTTATTCTGATTAAGCGCGAACTGGATATTCGAACCGCCGGTATCGACGCCTATCTCGCGGATGATCGCGATCGATGCGTCTCGCATCCGCTGGTATTCCTTGTCGGTAAGGGTCTGCGCGGGAGCCACGGTAACGGAGTCTCCTGTATGGATGCCCATCGGATCGAAGTTTTCGATGGAGCAGATGATGACGACGTTGTCTTTCCCGTCCCTCATCACCTCGAGCTCATATTCCTTCCATCCGAGGGCTGATTCCTCAACAAGCACCTGTCTTGCGGGACTGAGCTTCAGCCCCCTTTCGAGCAATACCTGATATTCTTCAAGGTTATACGCAATACCACCGCCCGTGCCGCCGAGGGTGAAAGAAGGCCTGAGGATTGCCGGAAAGCCGATTTTTTCTATCGCATCAAGACCCTCTTTCAGGGAACCGACGGATGCGGAACCCGGAACCTCAAGGCCGATCTTTTCCATAGCCTTCTTGAAAAGCTCCCGGTCTTCGGCCTTTTTTATTGCATCGAATTTTGCGCCTATCAGTTCGACCTTATAGGCATCGAGTATGCCTTTCACGGACAGTTCGACTGCGAGGTTCAAGGCAGTCTGTCCGCCCATAGTCGGCAGGAGGGCGTCCGGCCTCTCCCTGTCTATGATCATCTCGAGGATGTCGGCTGTCAGAGGCTCTATATATGTGGCATCAGCTGTCTCCGGGTCTGTCATGATGGTCGCCGGGTTTGAGTTGACAAGGACTACTTTATAGCCTTCTTCCCTCAATGCCCTGCACGCCTGAGTCCCCGAGTAGTCGAACTCGCACGCCTGGCCGATGACGATGGGACCCGAGCCTATCAATAAGATTTTTTTGATATCGGTTCTCTTCGGCATCCTATACTTCGGTAATCAATCCCCTGAATCTTTTGAAAAGGTGGGCTGAATCGTTCGGCCCGGGGCCTGCTTCCGGATGGTGCTGGACCGAAAAAATGGGATATTCCACGTGACGCATTCCCTCTTCGGTGCCGTCGTAAAGATTTTTATGGGTGAGTGTCGCCTGTCCTCTTACGCTTTCTATATCAACACAGTAGTTATGGTTCTGGGAGGTAATCTCCACCCTTCCTGTCGATAAATCCTTGACCGGATGATTCCCTCCGTGATGCCCGAATTTGAGTTTATATGTTCTTCCGCCCATGGCGAGACCGAGTATCTGGTGGCCGAGACAGATGCCGAAAACAGGCTTTTTGCCGATAAGTTTTCTGGTGTTCTCGATAGCATAAGTGACCGTCCGGGGGTCTCCGGGTCCGTTGCTGAGGATTATGCCGTCCGGGTCTGTTTCGAGCACTGCTTCCGCCGCTGTTTTGGCAGGGACGACTGAGACGTCAAAGCCGGCCTCCACGAGATTTCTCAGTATGTTGAATTTTACCCCGAAATCATAAACCACTACCTTCAGGACGACTTCGCCTTTCTCAGCAACACACCACTTCCAGCATCCCTCTTTCCATGCATATTTTTCTTTAGTCGTTACGTCCTTCACAAGGTCGAACGCAGAGATGCCGGGATGCCTCCTCACTTTTTCCAGAAGGCTTTCAGGGTTGAGGTCAACGGTGGAGATTATCCCCATCTGGCTGCCGTTGTCCCTTAAATGCCTTGTCAATGCCCTTGTATCAATCCCTTCGATACAGACTATCTTATGGTCCCCGAGGTAGCGGCCCAGGGAATTTGAAGACCTCCAGTTGCTCGGGAAATCGAGATATTCTTTGACGACAAAACCCTCTGCCTTCGGGCCGTTCAAAGATTCGATATCTTCCACGTTGATCCCGCAGTTGCCCATTTGGGTATAAGTCATGGTAACGATCTGGCCCTTATAGGACGGGTCGGTCAGAATTTCCTGATATCCCGTCAGGGAGGTGTTGAATACCACTTCGCCGACAGCCTCTCCCTCATGACCGAACCCCTTTCCTTCAAAAACAACACCGTCCGAGAGGACCAGCAAGGCCCTGCTACTCATATATTTTCCCTCTGCATATAGTGAGGACGGGCATTCCTTTGAGTGTCCATCCTTCAAATGGCGTGTTCTTTCCCTTTGAGACAAACTTCTGCGCTTCTACCGTATATTTTTTATTTTTGTCAACGAGGACCAAAGACGCTTCGGTGTCCGCTTTAATCGCTCCCCTCTCTATCTGCATAATCCGGGCCGGGTTCGTCGCCATCTTTTCGACGAGCTGACTCATCGTCAGAAGCCCTTCATCCACAAGCTTCAGACTCAGGCTTACCGCGGTTTCAAGGCCTGATATGCCGAAAGGAGCCATGTCGAACTCCCGCAGTTTTTCATCCCGGTGGTGCGGAGCATGGTCTGTTGCGATCACATCGATCGTGCCGTCTCTTAACCCTTCTTTTATCGCTTCGATATCCCGCGCCGTTCTCAGGGGAGGATTCACTTTTGCATGAGTATCGTAGCCTTTGACAGCTTCCTCGGTGATGCTGAAATAATGGGGGCATGTTTCCGCTGTCACGTTTGCCCCTCTTTTCTTCATGCTCCTGATTAGACTGACGGAGCCTTCCGTGGAAACATGGGCGATGTGCAATCTGCCGCCTGTAAGTTCAGCCAGGACAATGTCCCTGAAGATCATTATCTGCTCGGCTTCCGCAGGTATTCCCCTGAGGCCCAGCGTAACGGAAAGGAGCCCCTCGTTCATTAGACCCGCTTCGGAAAGTGTCGTGTCTTCGCAGTGTGAGATTATCGGGACATTAAATGCCTTCGAATACTCAAGCGCCCTTCTCATAATAAGGCTGTTCATAACAGGCTGCCCGTCATCGGAGAAGGCGATGCAACCTTCGTCTCTCATCGTTCCGATCTCTGCGAGCTCTATACCTTTCTGGCTCTTTGTTATTGCGCCAATGGGAAAGACCATGCAATGACCTTCCTGTGACGCCTTTCTCTTTATGAATTCCGTGACACTTGCGTTGTCATTTACAGGGAATGTGTTCGGCATACAGCATACCGTTGTAAAGCCGCCTTTCACCGCAGCAAGTGTCCCGGTCTGTATGGTTTCCTTGTATTCAAAACCGGGCTCCCTGAGGTGCACATGCATGTCAATAAGCCCCGGGAGGACAAACATGTCTTTTGCGTCTATAGTCCGGATTTCGGGGTCATCACCCCCGCTTTGCTCCTCCCCGGGGGAGCGAAAGGCGGCTGACTGTTTTCTGACATCCTTTATCCTGCCGTCGTCTATGAAAATATCGCCAATCCAGTCGATTGCCTGCGAAGGGTCTATGATATGGCCGCCTTTAATTGCTATCTTCATCTTTTTACCCCGGACAGAAGATACATGACCGCCATCCTCACCGCAATACCGTTTGTGACCTGATCGAGTATTACGGAATTCGGGCCGTCTGCAATCTCTGATACGATCTCGATACCCCGGTTCATAGGCCCCGGATGCATTACTATGACATTGTCTCCGGCAAGTGAGAGTCTTTCGGACGTTAATCCCCAGTTCCTGGAATATTCGTCTGTTGAAGGGAAGAACCCTTTCCCCTGCCTCTCCATCTGTATCCTGAGCATCATCAGAACATCCACATTCTTAAGGCCTTCTTCCATATTATGGAAAACCCCGACACCCATTTCTCTAATCTTATCGGGTATCAGTGTGGGAGGCCCTATCAGCCTCACTTTGGCCCCGAGCTTTGTAAGGCAATAAATATTCGACTTTGCCACCCTGCTGTGAGCGATGTCTCCGACGATGGCGATCTCAAGCCCTTTAATATCCCCTTTTTTTTCGATGATGGTGAAGGCGTCAAGGAGCGCCTGCGTGGGATGCTCGTTTGTCCCGTCACCCGCGTTTATAACGGAAGCTTTCAGATGCTTTGCAAGAAGATAAGGGGCCCCTGAAGAGGTGTGCCTTATTATGATGAAATCCGCTCCGAGCGCCTGGACAGTGAGGGCTGTGTCGATCAGTCCCTCACCTTTCACAACGCTGCTTGTAGGGACCGAGAAATTAATGACATCCATACTGAGCCTTTTTGCCGCGAGTTCGAAAGAAGTCCTGGTTCTCGTCGACGGCTCAAAAAAAAGGTTGACCGCTGTCTTGCCGCGAAGGGCGGGAACCTTCTTGATATCCCTTCCGATGACGTCCTTAAAACCGGCTGCCGTATCGAGAAAAAGTATTATCTCTTCAAGAGAGAGTTCCTTGATGCCGAGGAGGTCTTTCTTATTCAGCATCTGCAGTTTGATCTCCGGTTTTCTTAATTATGACCCTGTCTCCGGGCCCTTCTTCTCCGAGCTGTACCTCAACGGTCTCGCTCAGAGCGGTCGGAATATTTTTCCCTACATAATCGGCTTTTATCGGAAGTTCCCTGTGTCCCCTGTCTATCAGGACTGCAAGCTGAATCGCCGCCGGCCTGCCGAGGTCCATTAAGGCATCCATGGCAGCCCTGATGGTCCTGCCGGTAAAAAGGACGTCGTCAACGAGGATTATTATTAAATTCGTAATCTCGAAACTCACCTCTGTTCTCCTGACAACAGGCTGTTCCTCCCTGATTGTCAGGTCATCCCTGTATAATGCAATGTCGAGAGAGCCGACAGGGATTTCTTTTTTTTCTATCATTTTTATCTTTGAGGCGAGTCTGCGGGCAAGGTATACTCCGCCTCTCTGTATGCCGACAAGACAAAGTTTGCCGATGCCCCTGTTCTTTTCGATAATTTCATGGGCCATCCTTGTCAAAGCCCGGTCGATATCCTCTTTGGTCATTAATTCTTTAGACATATTGATAATCCCCTATATACGAAAAAAGATATTTTTGGTGATGTTATCGGGTTAAATAAATTTTTTAGCAATGTCTGCATGATACTGCCGGGATATGAACAGCCATAAAAAAACCTTCCCCTCTCCGGAGTGGAAGGTTGATTACGATTGATGGTTATCGCAGCGCACGCTGCCTCCTTTACCTTTCCAGCCTCACAGGGCCGTTCTTAAAGGTTGTTTATTTAAACATAAATTGAAAAAAGCTGTCAAATGGTCCGGTACAAAGATGATCGGAGTCAAGAATATGGGCGGGGGATATAGTATTTGAGCTCATTCTCGGTCCCGAAAGCATTCGGGACCTCTCTATGAGTCGTAGACCGAGGCTTTTGCCTCTTTATTATCAGATTGTTTTTGACTATCGGCAAAAAAATCCGCTGAAATACTATATCCCCCGCCTGCCATCTCCTATTTTATGGATAATCCGGGTTAAAATATACAGATGTCCAATAAACAGCTCATTATTGAAGGCGCCAGGCAGAATAACCTCAAAAATATCAACCTTACCCTTCCCCATAACAGTGTGATTGCAATTACCGGGGTATCGGGATCGGGAAAATCCTCCCTGGCCTTCGATACGGTCTTTGCAGAAGGGCAGTGGAGGTTCATTGAATCTTTATCCACATACGCGAGGCTTTTCCTCGAAAAGCTTGACAGGCCCGATGTTGATGCGATTCATAATATCCGGCCTGCGATAGCTCTCGAACAAAAAAATCCCATACGCGGTTCCCGTTCCACCGTCGGCACACTGACGGAACTGTACGACCATTTCAGGCTTTTGTATTCCAGGATAGCAATACCCTTCTGCCCGAACTGCGGAAAGGAGATCAGGATATGGGACCCTTCGCAGGTAGTTTTCGAACTCCTTGACAGGTACATCGCTGAAAAGGCAATTATCGTATTTGAGACCGGAGAGAAGATAGATGAACTGAAAAGGAGGGGGTTCTACAGGGTATGGGTAAATGGTGAAGTAGTCGATATTTCAGAATTCAGCGACATGAGTTACCCCCCTATCGCCACCTTAATAAAAGGGGACGGAGATGGATTGAATGTCGTCCTCGACAGGCTTGTCATAAGGGATGAACCGAGGTTATCCGATTCAATAGAGATGGCCTGGAAGGAAGGTAACGGCCGGGTGAAAATAATTATTGTCCGGGACCGCGGGCTTACAACCCTTGCTTTTTCTTCGGAGAATGCCTGTGAAGAATGCCATATCGAACTGCCGAAACCATATCCCCTGCTTTTCTCCTTCAACCATCCTGTCGGAGCATGTCCGGATTGCAAAGGGTTCGGAAATATTCTCAAGTATAACGAGGATCTTATTATCCCGGACAAGGGCCTCTCGTTGTCCGAAGGCGCAATCGATCCATGGAACAAGCCGGCGTACAAATGGTGGAAACATCAGATGATCAAGGGCGCTAAAAAAGGCGGGATCGATATCAATAAACCATTTTCTGAATTTTCTGAGGAAGAGAAGTCGCTGATGTTCAAGGGAGGCGGAAGTTTTCACGGGATTGACGATTTCTTCGAGGACATGGAGGGCAGGAGGTATAAACTCCATGTAAGGGTGTTCCTGAGCAGATACAGGAGGCCTGTTACTTGTTCTCTCTGCGGCGGGAAAAGATTAAGAAAGGAATCGCTCGCTTACAAGCTGTCAGGGTTGGACATTGCAGAGCTCTGCGTAAAGCCAATAACGGAAGCCGGCAGGTTTTTTGAACAACTGGACATCTCTCCGTTTCAGAGGGATACGGCAAAAGAGATCCTGAGGCAGATACGCCTCAAGTTCGGTTTTCTGGAGAGAGTGGGGATCGGTTACCTAAGCCTGAACAGGGACGGCAGAACTTTGTCCGGCGGAGAGTATCAGCGGGTGAATATGTCAAATCAGATATCATCACTTCTCACAGGTACCCTTTATGTGCTTGACGAGCCTACCGTGGGTCTCCATGCAAGGGATACGGAGATTGTTTCTGGTATTATGTCAGGGCTTTCGGGGCTTGGAAATACCGTTATCGTCGTGGAACACGATAAGAAGATAATAGAATCTGCAGACTGGGTCGTCGAACTGGGACCGGGCGGCGGGCATCAGGGCGGCGAGATCGTATTCTCGGGGACAAAGGAAGAATTTCTGGAGGCCGATACCCTAACAGCGCGCTATATAAAAGGGACCGACAGGATAAGGCCTTCGTTTGGTTCAACGGGCAGACAGAGAGCGACGAATGCCGGAAAGATCATACTCTCCGGAGCTTCGGGAAATAACCTCAGGCATATAGACATTGGAGTTCCTCTGCAGACTTTCACCACGGTCACCGGCGTTTCCGGATCCGGGAAAAGCAGTCTTATTGTCGAGACACTATACCGGGCACTTGCCGGAGAGTTTAAGCCGGAATACAGCGTCGCTTTGCCTTACGAAAAGATTGAAGGCATCCAGTATCTGAAGGGGGTTAAACTTATTGCCCAGACGCCTATCGGCAGAAGCCCCCGCTCGAATCCTGTAACGTATTTAAAGATATTCGACCTGATACGAAAACTTTTTTCTGATCAAATGGAGGCAAAGGCCCATGGTTATACCCCGGGTTTTTTCTCCTTTAACGTGCCCGGCGGCAGGTGTGAAACTTGCAAAGGCGCGGGGTATCAAAAGATGGAGATGTACTTTTTTGAGGACCTTTATGTGAAATGTGAAGATTGCAGCGGAAAAAGATACAGGCCGGAGGCGTTCCGCGTCACATATAAGGGAAAGAATATCGACGAGGTTTTAAATATGACGGTTGAAGAGGCTGCAGACTTCTTCAAGACTTCTTTTAGGATTTCAGGCAAATTGCTGCTGATGAAGGATATTGGCCTCGGTTATCTGAGGCTGGGCCAGCCTGCTACGACGCTTTCCGGGGGTGAAGCGCAGAGGCTGAAAATCTGCGCTGAAATGATGAATATCTCCCATCCTGAAACTGCTTCAAGTCGATCAAGCCGAAAAATGGTTAACAGAGGTTTCCTCTATATCCTTGATGAGCCGACCATAGGCCTCCATTTCAGGGATGTGAATGCACTGCTCGATGTCCTTAACAGGCTGGTCGAAGCCGGCAACACAGTCCTCGTGATCGAGCACAACCTCGATGTTGTAAAGGCTTCGGACTGGGTTATAGATCTGGGACCGGAAGGCGGGGATAAGGGGGGAAGGATAATTTTTGCAGGTACACCTGAAGACATAGTAAAATCGAAAGAGTCATATACCGGCAGGTACCTCAGGGAGTATAATTCTCAAAGGTAGAATGCTGTCCGAATGAAAAAAATTCTGTCTATCATGTTTCTCTTCATACTGATTTCCGGGTGCAGGCAGGAACCTGCGGGGAATGGGAATCAGGCTGTGACAGCAATATCCGACGAACCCGCCTACGGCGATGCGCTGGTGGCAGGCTCAATCGGAGAACCGAGCATCCTGATCCCCATGCTCGCGGGCGACAGCGCTTCTCACGACGTTGCCGGCCTGATCTTCAACGGCCTCGTGAAGTACCACACCGACCTCAGCGTTATCGGAGATCTCGCAGAGTCCTGGGATATTTCCGCTGACGGACTTGTCATTACCTTCCATCTGAGAAAAGGGGTGAAGTGGTTCGACGGGGTCGAGTTCACAGCAGAAGATATCATGTTCGGATATAAAACCATTATCGACGAGAAGACGCCTACAGCCTATCAGGAGGATTATCTGCAGGTTGAGAAGGCGGAAGTGCTCGCCCCCCAGACATTCCGGGTTACCTACCGGAAGCCGTTTGCGCCCGCTCTCACGTCATGGGGGAACCTGGTGGTTCTTCCGAAACATCTGCTCGAAGGAAGGGATATTACAAAAACCGATTTCGGCAGAAACCCTGTGGGTCTGGGACGCTATAAACTCCGCAACTGGACGCCGGGGCAGGAGGTGATTCTCGAATCGAACAGGGACTATTTTCAGGGAAGACCGTATATCGACAGATACATTTACAGGATCATACCCGACCCTGCTACCATGTTTCTGGAACTTAAGGCAGGGGGAATAGATTTAATGGGGCTGACGCCGATTCAGTATACAAAGCAGACGGATACCAAACACTTCGTGGAAAATTTCCGGAAATTCCGGTACCCGGTATTTGCCTATACCTATCTGGGGTTCAACCTCAGACATCCTTTCTTCAAGGACAAAAGGGTAAGACAGGCGATCGCCTGTGCGATAGACAAAAAGGAGATTGTTGATGTTGTCCTCTTCGGTCTCGGCAAACCGGCGACCGGTCCCTATGTTCCCGATACCTGGCCGTACAACCCCAATGTGAGAACCTGCGGGTACGATCTCGGGAAGGCAAAAGAGTTGCTCAATTTGGCCGGCTGGGCTGACAGGGACGGAGACGGCGTCCTCGAGAAAGACGGGAGTCCGTTTGCATTTACGATCCTTACGAACATGGGAAACAGCCTGAGGATGAACACCGCAACGATCATTCAGCGGAGGCTCGCCAAAATTGGGATAAAAGTGGATATCCGGGTGCTTGAGTGGAGCACTTTCATTAATGAATTCATTGACAAAAGGCGGTTCCAGGCCGTTATTCTCGGCTGGAACATAGGGCTCGATCCCGACCAGTACGACATATGGCATTCGGGCAAGACAAAGGAGAAAGAGTTCAATTTTGTCGGGTATAATAATCCGGAAGTCGATGAGCTTCTGGAGAAGGGCAGGCGGACGTTTAACATGGAAGAACGGAAGAAGGCATATTTCAGAATTCAGGAGATACTTGCCGAAGAATTACCGTATATCTTCCTTTACGTACCTGATGCGACTCCCATTATACATGCGCGGTTCAGGGGAATAAAACCCTCTCCAATAGGAATAAGCTATAACCTCGAGAGATGGTATGTGCCGAAGGCATTGCAGCGGCATGCTGCAATGCAACCGTAAATGATATCGTTTCTCGCCAAACGACTCCTCGAAATGATACCCACGCTGCTGGGCATCACGATCCTCTCCTTCCTGATCATCCATCTCGCTCCGGGGAAGCCGACGGATGTGCTCACCGAGATGAACCCCAAGATCACACCTGAAGCGCGGGAGCGCCTCGAAAAGTACTACGGCCTCGACAAACCGCTCTATGTCCAATACGGGTTATGGCTTAAAAGGGTTGTGAAATTCGATTTCGGGGAATCGTTCTCCACCGACAGAAGACCGGTCATCGCCAAGATATGGGACACCAAACAGCCATTGATGGAGAGGAGGCTTTTCATCACCTTTGTCATCAATGCGCTTTCGATGCTGCTGATCTTTCTGATCGCGATACCGATAGGGGTGTTCTCTGCGACGCACCAGAACTCATTCGCCGATAAGGTTACGACCGTTACTGTTTTTATCGGATTTGCTGCGCCCGCTTTCTGGCTTGCCCTCCTTCTGATGATGCTTTTCGGCATCCAGCTTGGTTGGCTGCCGATATCAGGACTGAAATCCATGGACTACGATACACTGTCTTTTTTCGGAAAGGTCTGGGACAGGGCCGGGCACCTTATCCTTCCCGTTTTTATCTCCTCCTTCGGCGGGCTGGCCGGACTCTCCCGGTTTATGAGGGGCAGCATGCTCGAGGTAATCCGGCAGGATTATATCACGGCTGCAAGGGCCAAGGGGCTCCGTGAAAAAGAGGTCGTATACCGTCATGCGCTGCGCAATGCCCTTCTCCCCATAATCACGCTGCTCGGGCTCGCGGTGCCCGGTCTGATAGGCGGCAGCGTAATCTTCGAGAATATCTTCGGCATACCGGGAATGGGGCAGCTTTTCTATATGAGCGTGATGACCAGGGACTATCCCCTTGTCATGGGTATCCTCACCATAGGCGCCTTCCTTACGCTGATCGGGAATCTTCTGGCTGATATCGGATATATGCTTGCGGACCCGAGGATAAGGGCAAAGTGAGCAGCGGGATGAAGAGGTCACCCCTGAAGATATACTGGCAAAGGTTAAGGGAGAATAAACTGGCCCTGACCGGCGGGGTGATGATCTCGTCCCTTTTTCTGATTGCTGTCTTTGCGTCGGTATTGTCTCCGTATGACCCGAACGAAATCGACAGGAATAATATCCTGAATCCACCCAGCCTGACGCATCCGCTCGGCACCGATGAACTCGGCAGGGACATCATGAGCAGAATGATATGGGGTTCCCGGATTTCCCTTGCCGTGGGATTCGTGGCAGTGGGAATCGCCACCCTTATAGGCATCCTGCTCGGTTCACTCGCCGGGTATTACGGTGGATGGGGAGAGAGGATCATAATGCGGTTTATCGATATAATGCTTTCGATCCCGACATTCTTTCTGATCCTGGCAGTCATCGCTTTTGTAGGCCCCAGCATATGGAATATCATGGTCATCATAGGGCTCACCTCATGGATGGGCGTGGCCAGGCTTGTGAGGGCAGAGTTTCTCACCCTGAAAGAGAGGGAGTTTGTCCTCGCTGCGCGGGCGCTCGGCGTGAGCGATATGATGATTATTCTCAAACATATCATGATCAACAGCATGGCCCCGGTATTTGTCTCGGCGATTCTCGGGGTTGCGAGCGCCATACTTGTGGAATCGGCACTGAGTTTCCTTGGGCTGGGAGTGCAGCCGCCGACTCCGAGCTGGGGAAATATTCTCACTTCGGGCAAGGATAACATCGAGGTCGCATGGTGGCTTTCGGTATTCCCGGGGATGGCGATCCTGATTACCGTGATGAGCTATAACCTGTTCGGAGAAGGGCTGAGGGACGCGACCGACCCCAGGTTGTGGAGGACCGGGGAGTCATAAGGTTTTCAATACTTCATTTCCTGTAGCGCTCCATTACCTCGTCTCTTGTGATCACTGCTTCGAGCTTGTATCCAAGCGCCTCTATGGCTTCCCTGCCGCCTTCCTGGCGGTCTATAAGAGCTATTACTTTCACGATTTCGAGACCCGCCTCTTTTGCTCTTGTCAGCGCTTCAATAGTGGATTTGCCGGTCGTAATAACGTCGTCAACAATTATCACCCTGTCACCGCTCTGTATATTCCCTTCTATCCACTGCATTGTGCCGTGGGCTTTTGCCGTCTTGCGGACCACAAACGCCTCAACCGGTTTGCCCTTCAGATAAGAGGTATACGAGACCGCATTTGCGATAGGGTCTGCTCCGAGGGTGAGTCCGCCTATGCCCTGGATGCC
>DCVG01000125.1:30322-34948 GCA_002328665.1 Nitrospiraceae bacterium UBA2194 | reverse complement strand
AATTTGAAGGATAAACTATTGGAGGTGGGGCCAATAAAGGTATGATACAATCACTTCTCACGGGAGTGAACGCTGTGCGTATTCCCGATGATCCCACAGGTTACAAGTGGAAGTGCTCGCAGCTGAATGCACAAGAGAAAGCCTGCCCCCAATACCAACTGCATTAAAATCCAAGTTAAAGGGAGCGGACAGATATTTGGTGAAATATCTGTCCGTCCAGGTGCCATAAACCGTGTTGCAAAAACTTCATGTCGGTTACCCTAGATTTTAGCGTTTGCCGACGCCATAACTTGGAGTGTTGCGATGACATGTCTGACACATTGCGATCACATTGCTAAGCGTATAGGATCCGCCAGCATTCAAGCGATGAATTTCCCATTCACCGTTCCAAGGCATGGGGTCAAGTCTTGTTATGTGCATTACTCCTCCTGTTGACCGCTCTGCTAATTGTAGAGTAGTGAATTCGCAGAAAATCCGCAATCTCCTTCTGGCTGTATCCGTGCTCGTAAACCGCGCTCCTTATGGCTGTCGTCCTTCCTCCTTTGTCTCTTTTAACTCCCTTAAATAGCTCCGAAAGTGCAGGTCTTCCCACATATCGCTGATTCCTTGGGATTTCCTTCACGTCTTCATAACCTTTTACGTACCCAAGGAGTCCTTCTGCAAAATCATCCTCACCGAGGATGCTCTGCCCTTTTACCTTTTTCCATATATCCTTCCCACCGATCCCGCCTTCCACAAACTCGCGGTATCTTGCTTCCGCCTGCCGTTTTTTGCTGCCGAACTGCCCCAATATCCAATCAGGCTCAAGGCAGGGATGGGGTTTCTCAATTCCAGCCGTGCCACGGTAGCTGCTCCATTTCCACTCCTCAGGTTTCCTGACCGCCCTGGCCCTCACCGGATTGAGGACTACATATCTGCTCACTTCCAGCAGGTAGCTCTCTTTTTCTATGACTATAGCCTTATACCTGCCCTGGAAGACATGTCCGGCACGGTGATGCCGGCGATTAAATGTCTGCGTATAAACTCCGTTTAGCTGCCTCATGCCCTTCGAGAGATTGCCGTCGGGGGTCTCAACGACCAGGTGATAATGGTTATTCATGAGGCAGTAGGCGTGACATATCCAGTTGAATCGGCTGTTTACCTGTTTCAGGACATCAAGAAAGACAGTACGATCTTCATCATCCTTATAGATGGGTTTGCGCTCATTGCCCCGCGCAGTGATATGGTAAAGAGCGCCGTCATATTCTATACGCAATGGTCTCGCCATGCAAAAAGTTTAGCAGAGGTTATTACAAAATGCAAGGATAAAGACCTGACCCCATTTTGGCTGACTCTCGGGATTATATTCGCCTTCCTGCTCCTGTTTAGCTTACTCGGGGTTTTTATAACGAAGTTATTAACGGTGGATGCCATCTTCCATGCGCTTGTTTTTGTCCTGCCGTTCTATGTTGTGATTCTGATGTTTAAAAAGCGGTTTGCCAACGAGGTGACGTTTGATTTTGATGTTCGTAAGATTCGCTTTGTATTCCAGGATGAGAGGGGCACGATTGAAAGAGAGTTTCTGGAAATCAAGAAAGTGAATTTTGGGTTTTATCTCACCTTTGTAATGAAAGACGCCAGAATAATGGTCAAACGACCGGATAATAAGAAGGAAATATTCCAGTTGTTGAAATCCGTTTTTACGGTTGATTGCGGTATTTTTTCAATAAACTAAGAGCGACAGTTAAACGCATTTAATAGTGAATGGCGGGCAGGAATGGAGGAAAAAGCGAAACTGGCATTACCGCTGAAAGAATGCTAATATTTTAGATGTCATGCCCATTATATATTACCCCAAAAAATTGGCATGTGTTTTTGTGGCTTATGATCAAAAATACTGTCAGAATGACGGAGGACTTACTCCTGCTGTTTATGACGGGTGGCGCGATTGCCAAATGGCGTGGCAGCCAACCCGAATATGTTATCGAATCGATTCCTGATGAACAGGAGAGCCGCTTCAATGATGTGATCGCTGACCGCATGGGACGCGTCTTTTGCGGTACGATGCCGACGGCAGGGCGCCCGGGGCGTCTGTATCGTCTCGACACAGATGGCTCGGTGCATCCGCTTATGGAAGATATCGGCGTCCCCAATGGAATGGGCTTCACTCTCGATCGACAGGGTATGTACTATACTGACTTGCTGGCGCGTTGCATTTATCTCTTTGATTACGATGCGCAAACAGGGATGTTGTCCAATCGGCGCATCTGGTTACGTATGCCAAAAGGGGAGGGCGTTCCGGACGGCATGACAGTGGACTCGCAAGGCCATATCTGGTCAGCCCGGTGGGGGGCGGCGGTTCACCGCTATACCCCGGATGGTGTCGAAGAGCGGCGCGTGACGTTCCCGGCAAAAAAGGTCACCAGTGTCGCGTTTGGCGGCGACGATCTCAGCGACCTCTATATAACCACTGCACTTGCCGACGGCCTGAGGGCTGAAGAAGGAGCGGGTGCCGGAGCGCTTTTCTGTTTGCAGGCCGGAGTGCGCGGTGTGCCGGAATTCTTCTCCCGCGTCACGATCTGAGAATGTCAGAATAGTATGAAAATACTCCTCATTTATCCCTACTTTCTTGATGACAGAATTGAGGCTGAGGAGATCAGCGTGGTGCCGATCGGGCTTTATTATATCGGAGCCATGCTCATGGAGCATCATTATGATGTTGCTATACTGAACTGGCATGACGTCAATAAAAATCCTTCCTTAATCGAAAAGACGCTCAAAGAAAAGAAGCCGGATGTCATCGGATTTTCCATCGTACATGCCAACAGATGGGGCGGTATTGATATCGCGCGGATTGCCAGGAGAGTTCTCCCCGGGGTCACTATTGTTTTTGGCGGCATCGGCGCATCATTTCTTTGGGAACACCTGCTGAAACATTTTACGGAGATAGATTTTGCTCTTCTGGGGGAAGGCGAGCATAGTTTTCTAAAACTGGTACAGTGCCTTGAAAAGAAAGAGAGAGAAGGAATCGGCAGCATTCAGGGAATTGCATTCAGACAAGGTACGGAAGTGATAAGAACAGGCAATCCGGAAGTCATTCAGGAGATCGATCAACTGCCCATGCCGTCAAAATATTTCAGCTTCCAACATCTCATCTCTTCCAGGGGCTGTCCGGCCGACTGTACCTTCTGCGGCTCCCCGCAATTCTGGGGCCATAAAGTAAGATTCCATGCGCCTGAATATTTTGTCGGTCAGCTAAAGGAACTCTACCAAAAAGGCATTACCTTTTTTTATATCTCAGATGATACCTTTACCATGCGCAAGGACCGGGTGATCAAAATATGCAGACTCATCATCGAACAAGGTCTGAAGATATCCTGGTTTGCAATTTCGCGGGTAAATTATACCGATGAAGAAATGCTCTTATGGATGAGAAAGGCTGGCTGCATTCAGATAAGCTATGGTGTGGAAAGCGGTTCCGGGAAGATCAGGAGCATACTGAATAAGAACATCAGGACTAAGGATATAAAGCGGGCCTTTGCCCTTACAACCCGGTACGGTATTCTCGCCCGTGCCTACTTCATTTATGGGTCACCGGGAGAAACCCTGAAGACGATTCAGGAGACCCTGGACCTTATCCATGAAATCAAGCCTTTGAGCATCATCTTGTATATCCTTGCTATCTTTCCGGGGACGGCGTTGTACGAGGACTTCAAACGGCGGACGAAACTGAATGACGATGTCTGGATGGAGCGGATAGAAGATATCCTGTATTTTGAGTCAGACCCGAAGTTGTCCAAAGATACAATCCTCGCTTTCGGTCGGCAGCTCAGGTCCGATTACTATAGATCTCTTCCCGAATTTGTTCTTTCCATTGAGCTTATCGGGAGAGATGACCTCTCTGCAAGCCACGCTGACTTTCTCTCACGGCTTGGGATGACCTTCAGCCATGGTGATTATGCAACGAATGAAGCAATACCGAAGAAAGATGAAACTGCAAGAATGCTGTACGAAAAATCTCTCTCCTATTATCCTAACCAGAGGGCCTATCTGGGATTGGGCATTATCCTGCAGAAACAGAAAGAATATCGGGAATCTGTCAGGGTGTTGGCTGAAGGGCTGAACTATTTCCCCGATGATGAACAGACAGCGATATGTCTGGGAGTTAGTTATATGAACCTTGGCTTCTACAGGGAGGCCCTGGAGTGTTTCGGCAAATTCCCTGATTCAGCCCAGGCGATGCGATTTGCTGCTGCATGCCGATAATGAAAGGACCGATGGTGGTGCTGTGACAGACAGCGAACTGCACAAAAACATTCCGGATGGTATGTACAATGGCGTTGAAGAGCTGATAAAAAGGTCTGACCAACTCATGTATTTCAGTAAAACCGCAGGAAGGAATCAGTGCTCGACGAGACTGGTTGAACAGCGTAAACAGTGTCTATTCGTACCATAGCCGTCACGGAAGAAGAGGCAGGCGAGAGGATAGATACCTTCCTCGCCGGGAATACCGGCATCACCCGCTCTCAGATACAGAAGCGCATAGAGAAAGGGGATGGTCAAGATCTAGGGGGTCAGGCTTGCGGTTATGCAAATAGAATGATAAACTGATTACACGCATGGAGGACTACATATCTGCTCACTTCC
>DCVG01000125.1:0-30153 GCA_002328665.1 Nitrospiraceae bacterium UBA2194 | reverse complement strand
TCGCCATGCAAAAAGTTTAGCAGAGATTATTGCAAAATGCAAGGATAAAGACCTGACCCCCTTTGGTTCTCTTGGTTATTTTCTGTTATTCTCGGTTATTTTAGCAAGAAGTTAACATATTTTATTGGGCGATATCCGGAATTCCGAGGACGTTCCGGAGAATCGGGCAAGTCGAAGAGCTGCACCAGCAGTAATCTGAAGATGGGACCTCAGCATTGAAATACCCGGAGATTTCCTTGATGTGCTGCACCCCGCAAGACGCCCGCGCATAAGATAAATGTTTGATGGTGTATGATAATATAATTGAATCCATAAGGTTATATATATGAAAGGCAAAGTCTATTTAGTCGGGGCAGGGCCGGGTGATATCGGCCTTCTTACCGTGAAGGGACTAAGGTGTCTTAAAAAGGCGGACGTAGTCGTATATGACTTCCATCTGAACGCGCAGGTGCTGAATTATATCAATCACGATGCCGAGTTTATATATGCCGGCAAGCGCGGCGGTCATCACACCCTGACCCAGGATGAAATAAATGCCGTACTTATCCGGAAGGCGAAAGAGGGCAAGGTTATCTGCAGGCTTAAAGGCGGCGATCCCTTTGTATTCGGCCGCGGAGGAGAAGAAGCAGAGGAACTCGCGGGAGAGGACATAGAATTTGAGATCGTCCCGGGGATAAGTTCATCTATTGCAGCTCCTGCGTATGCAGGTATTCCTTTGACGCACAGACTTTTATCCTCCTCATTCGCCGTCATTCCGGGATATGAGGATGCTGCAAAAAAAGAGAGCTCTATCGACTGGGCAAAGATTGCAACAGGTATCGGCACGCTGGTATTTCTCATGGGAGTAAAAAATATAGACCTGATTTCCCGAAAACTTATCGAAAACGGCCGGTCTGCCGAAACCCCTGTCGCCGTAATACGATGGGGTACAAGGCCCGACCAAAAGACCATTATCGGGACGCTGGGGAATATCGCGGATATGGTAAAAGAGCGGGATATCAAACCGCCTGCTGTGATGGTGGTCGGAGACGTGGTAAAGCTCAGACAATCCCTTAAGTGGTACGAGAAGAAACCCCTGTTCGGCCATAGAATACTCGTCACCAGAGAACATGTCGAGGGGTTTGAGCCTTTGGAAGATATGGGTGCAGAGATAATAGAATTCCCTACCATCGAGATCGTACCGCCTGAAAGCTACGATGAACTCGACCGGACTATAGGCAATATAGAGACATATGACTGGCTGGTATTTACCAGCAGGAACGGCGTAAAGTATTTCTTCCGGAGGTTCTTTGAGAAAGACAGGGACATAAGGGATTTGAAGGGGATAAGAATTTGCGCCATAGGGACGAAGACGGCTGGAGAGGTTAAAAAATATGGATTGAAAGTGGATATCGTCCCTGGTGAATTCCATGCCGAAGGTCTGATAGATACGTTCGAAAAATTAGGAATAAAGCGTGTTACAGAGGGCAACATAGAAGGCCGATTGCGTCCCGCCGCGCCGCTTGGAGGCTTAAAGTTTCTGTTCCCGAGGGCTGAAAAGGCCAGAGAGATATTCCCCGAGAAGGTCAGGGCGCTCGGCGGAGAGATGGATGTGCCGGTTGCATACAGGACGATAAAGCCTGAATCCCACGGAAAACGCTTAAGAAGATTTCTCAAAGAGGGAAGGATTACCATCGCCACATTCACAAGCGCTGCTACATTCGACAATTTCAGGGAAATTGTGGGCAGGGATGCCGAAGATCTTCTCAGGAATGTTACTATTGCAGTCATCGGCCCGGTTACCGCAAATGCGGTCAAAAGAGCAGGCCTTCATGTGGACATTATGCCCGGGGAATCGACTATCGAGGCAATGGTACAGGAGATCATACAGTGGGTAAGGGAGAATAAAAAGGATAAAAAATGAGCGATCTATTTAATGAGCCTTCCTGAATTAGACAAGCTCCTCTTTTTTTTCGTTAATCAGGACCTCCGGAACAGCTTCTTCGATATCGTAATGCCCTTTCTGACCAGAAGGGCGTATTTTGTTTTTCTCCCGTTCCTTGCCTGGCTGTTCATAAAAGACTGGAAAAAAACCCTGACTATCCTTGTCATATCATTTGCCTCGCTCCTGCTCGCCGACTGGATTGCGAATACCTTCAAACTCTATTTTCAGCGGATCAGACCCTGCAAAGAACTTGAAGGGGTCAGACTCCTTGTAGGCTGCGGGAAAGCCTTTTCGATGCCGTCAAACCATGCTGTAAATGCTTTTGCTTTTGCAACGCCGTTTTTTTTAATGTTGAAGAAGGAGAAGGTCCGGTATATCGTTTTGGCTATTGCAGCGCTGGTGTGTTTTTCGAGGGTTTATGTGGGTGTTCATTATCCTTCCGACGTCGTTGCCGGCGCTCTCCTCGGTGTTCTTCTCGCAATATCGGCGGTTAAAATACATGGGAGGGCATCTGTGCATTACAAAGAGAACCCTTTCCCGACCGTCCTGTTCGTCTTTCTCGCCGCAGTCAGCCTCTTCCGTATATACTACATCCTGAACGGACCTCTGGACCTGAGTCCTGATGAGGCGCATTACTGGGAGTGGTCCCGAAGGCCGGACCTCAGCTACTACTCAAAAGGCCCCATGATTGCCTACCTGATTTATCTCGGCACTTCACTTTTCGGGGACAATGTTTTCGGCATCAGGATCATGGCGGCCGTCTTTTCGGCGTTCAGCAGTATTTTTCTCTACTTCCTCGGGAGAAGGCTCTATGATGAACAGACCGGACTGTATTCGGCGATTCTTATACAGATAATCCCTCTTTTCTCGGTATTCGGAGTGGTCTTTACCATAGATTCCCCTTTTATCTTTTTCTGGATACTTTCGATGTTTCTGTTTTATAAAGCAGTCAATTTTGAAACCATAAATGATACCACTGCCCCCGCTTCGGAAAAGGGGGCAAAAAGAGGATTTGCAGGGAATATTTGGAGTAACGAATTATCAATCGGAGCCTGGCTTCTCCTGGGCATGTCCATAGGTCTGGGTTTGTTGACTAAATACACCATGGCTCTTTTTTATGTCTGCTCATTTTTCTATTTATTGTCCTCAAAAGAATCGAGAAGGTTGTTGATGACAAAAGGGCCCTATATCGCTTTATTCATAAGCTTTGTCGTCTTCAGTCCGGTAATAATCTGGAATGCGGGCCATGACTGGGTGACATTCAGGCATACCGCCGGCCAGGCGCATATTGCTGAAGGCCTTCAGCTCATTCCCGGGAGTTTTCTCGAATTTCTGGCTTCACAGGCCGGTGTTATAACGCCGTTATTGTTTGTGCTTATGGCGATATCGGTCTGGAGACTGAGAAAAAACAGGGAAGGCAGACTCCTTTTCTGTTTTTTGGTCCCGATATTTGTTTTTTTTCTTCTTAAGAGCATCCAGGCGAAGGTGCAGGCAAACTGGGCTTTACCGGGATATATAGCCGGAGTTGTCGCCTTTGCAGCCCTTTATATGAAAGGATTTCCCTCCGCCGGCAACGTAAAAAAAATACTCATTGCAGCGTCTGTTCTTCTTTCCCTTGTCGTAACTTCAGTTGCCCACTATCCGTCGACTCTCGGTCTTCCTGTTAAATTCGACCCGTCGGCAAGGCTTGACGGATGGAGGGAGCTCGGGGAAGAAGTCAGTGTAATATACGGGCAGATGTCTCTGAAGAGGCCGGTTTTCATCTTTTCCGACAGGTACCAGGTTTCCAGCGAACTCGCATTCTATGTGAAAGGCCATCCGGTTACCTATTGCATAAATATTAACAGGAGGATGAACCAGTACGATCTGTGGCCGGGATTTAATGCCCTGCTCCATTACGACGCGATCTTTGTAAGAAGCGGGAACAGCCGGCTGCCGGAAGACATAGCTTCGGCTTTTCGGCAGGTTGAGAAAAAGGTCTTTACGGCTTATACTAAACGGCATGTGAAGATCAGGGACTATACGATTTTTATGTGTTATGATTTCAAAGGAATGAAAGAAAGAAAACAGGAGAGATTCTGATGACACTCTCTGTTGTCATACCGGTTTACAATGAAGAGGAAAATGTCCGGTTGCTCTATGAAAGGCTGAAAGGGGCGCTCGATCCCCTCGGGAAGGAGTACGAAATCCTTTTTGTCGATGACGGCAGCATTGATAAGACGCTCGCGGTCCTCGAGGAGATACAGGCAAAAGACAACAGGATGATCGTATTGAGTCTGAGGCGCAACTTCGGACAGACTGCGGCCTTTGCTGCCGGGTTCGATTTTGCGAGGGGGGATGTGGTGGTCACAATGGACGGCGACTTGCAGAACGATCCGGCCGACATACCGAAACTCCTTGAACTTATCAAAGACAACGATCTTGTGAGCGGCTGGAGGAAAAAGAGAAAGGACCCGTTCTTTACACGGAGACTTCCTTCCATTATGGCGAACTGGCTGATCAGCAATGTCACCGGCGTTAAACTGCACGACTACGGCTGCTCCCTCAAGGCATACAGGAGGGATGTCATCAAAAACCTGAAGCTCTATGGCGAGATGCACCGGTTTATTCCGGCGGTTGCCAGTTGGTACGGAGTAAGGGTTGCAGAAGTTGAGACCGTCCATCACCCGAGAATACGCGGCAAATCAAAGTACGGCATATCGCGTACGGTAAAGGTTGTTTTGGATTTAATCACCGTAAAGTTTCTCCAGAGTTTTTCGACCAAACCGATTCAATTTTTCGGGCCTGTCGGGATTATGAGCGGTTTTATCGGGTTCCTCATACTGCTTTACCTTAGTATAGATAAGCTCTTCTTCGGCACGTCCATAGGAGCAAGACCCCTTCTTCTGCTTGGAGCCCTCCTGGTGATCGTCGGCATCCAGCTTATCGGTATGGGGCTTATCGGAGAGATGCTGGTCAGGGTATACCATGAAAGCCAGAGAAAACCCATTTACGTGATTAAGAAGATCCTTGGCCCTGAAAGCAAATAAAGTACTCTTTATTGCGGCTAAGCTTGCCATAAGCTCAGCTCTCCTCTATTTTGTTCTGAGAAAAACTGGAATCGAACAGGTATTATTAACCCTGAGAAGCATGAGTTTTTTTTCCTTCATAGCTGCTGTAGCGCTTTATTTTGTCAGCCAGGTTATCTCCACCGTGCGATGGAAGCTCCTCCTTCCCGAGGCGATCGGGATAAGGAAGGTATTCTCCCTCTATATGATCGGGGCATTTTTCAATACCCTTCTGCCGGGGGTGATCGGCGGGGATGCGGTCAAGGGGTTTTATCTTTATCAGCTCACCGGAAAAGGAAGCATGAGCCTGGCCTCTGTTTTCATGGACAGGTACATCGGCTTCATAGCTTTGATTACCTTATGTGCCTTTGCTTTCCCTTTCGGTTATAAATATCTCGCCGGATCGCATCTGGAATGGTTGCTGCCCATTGTTGTCTTTTCATTTATCATTGCGAGTTTTTTGATTTTCGGGCTTCGCCTCGGCCGGAAGATGAGATTGCTCTCGGAATTCTATGTCTATTTCCATGCATACAGGAATCAGGCCAGGATTATATGGCAGGCTTTCGCACTGTCTGTTCTGCTGCAACTGGTCATTATCTTTGCCGTATATGTTCTTGCCCTCGGCATGGAGCAGCGGTTCCCTTTCCTGGCTTTTCTCATATTCCTTCCTCTCATCATCCTGTTCACAATGATACCCATTTCGATTTCCGGCCTGGGAGTAAGGGAAAGCGCTTTTGTACTGTTCTTCGGACTTATCGGAATGAAGCCGGAAGTGGCTACGGCTCTTTCCCTGTTATGGTTTCTTGCCGTGACAGCAGCGAGTCTCATAGGACTGATTGAATATATCAAATATAAAAAGGAGAGAACCTCTCCAGATTCTGTGGAGAACAGGTAAAGGAGGGTAATAATGAACATCTATCTTGTCCGGCATGCAGATGCAAAAAAAGAAGAAGAGGACCCTTCAAGGCCGCTTTCGGAAAAGGGTCTGCAGGACATTAAACAGATAGTCTTATATTTGTTGCGATTAAATATTAAGGCCGGAAAAATATTTCATAGCGGGAAATTAAGGGCGAAGCAGACTGCAGATGTCCTTTTCGAAAACCTCAGGCCTGCTAAAGGCATATCGGAAGCGGACGGACTGGCTCCCCTCGATGATCCTCTCCTCTGGGTGGAAAGACTGAAGGATATGCCGGACGGCATTTTCCTTGTAGGGCACCTGCCGCATCTTGCGAAACTGGCTTCTGTTCTCCTGTGCGGTGATGCGGGGAAAAACATTTTTTTATTCAGGACTGCCGGAATCGTCTGTCTTAAGCGGGACGAAGCAGGAGCATGGTATCTGCAATGGATGCTGACCCCGGATGTGGTTGCGGGAGAAACAGGGACATCATATACCTGTGACGGGCTGTAAAAGGAGTTTGGATTATGAAACTTAATTTCCTTGGAGGAGCGAGAACCGTCACCGGGTCATGTTTCTATATCGAATGCAATAACCTGAAGATATTAGTCGAATGCGGTCTATATCAGGGAGAAAATGCGGACGAGATCAACAGGGCCGCCTTTGATTTTCGGCCTGAGGAGATCGATTATATTTTCGTCACCCATGCACACCTCGACCATTCCGGCATGCTTCCGAAGGTTGTAAAGGAGGGGTTCGGCGGAAAAATCATTACAACACCGGCTACGCGGGACCTTCTCGAACTGATGTTGTATGATGCTGCAAGCATTCAGGAGAGTGATGCGGAGTGGAAGACCCGGAAGGCCATGAGGGCGGGGAAACCTCCTGTCCTGCCTCTTTATACGGTAGAGGATGTCAGATCGGTGCTCCCTCTTTTCGATGAAAAGCCCTATGGTACGGTTTTCAATCTCGGCAGCGGCATCAGATACAGGTTCCTGGACGCCGGCCACATACTCGGTTCCGGTACCCTTGAAGTATGGTTTCAGGACAGTGAAAAGGAAAAAAAGATCGTATTTTCCGGCGATATAGGGAAAAAAGGGAACCCCATCATCAGGGACCCGTCAGTGCCTGCTGAGGCGAACTTTGTTATCATGGAATCAACATACGGCAACAGGCTGCACAAGCCCCTGAAAGACAGCATCGATGAACTGGTGCAGGCGATCAGGATAACATTCAAAAAAGGAGGAAATATTTATATACCGTCATTTGCCGTTGGAAGGGCTCAGGATCTGCTCTACATGCTGAATGACCTTGTCAGGGAAAAAAGACTTTACAACATACATGTCTATCTGGACAGTCCGCTTGCGGAAGAAGTTACGAAAGTTTATCTCTCACACCCTGAGGTCTACGATGAAGAGGCAATGAAACGATTTAGTACGCGTGATTTTGAAGGGTCTTTGAAGCTGCATTTTGTCCGGGGCGTTCAGGAATCGATGGCTTTGAACAGGATAAAATCGGGAATTATCGTGATTGCAGGCAGCGGCATGTGCGAAGGCGGCAGGATAATGCATCACCTGAAACATAATCTCTGGAGGCAGGAGTGCAGTGTTGTATTCGTCGGGTTCCAGGGGAAAGGCACACTCGGGAGGGAAATCGTCGAGAGGAAAAGGTTCGTGCGTATCCTGGGCGAGGAGATCGCAGCAAGGGCGGCGATATACACAATCAACGGCTTCTCCGCCCACGCGGATCAGGCGGAGCTTGTCGGGTGGCTTTCATACTTCAAGGATTCGCCGGAGGTCTTTATCGTGCATGGTGAAGAAGATGTGGCTCTCTCTTTTGGCAGACTTGTTGAAGAAAAGTTCGGCTTTAAGACTCATGTGCCTGAGAAGGGGGAGGTCTTTGAGCTTTAGGAAAACTCATGCCTTCTGCAAGGGAAGGTATAAACTTCCATGAGGATATTTTAAAATAGTGATATGAAGGCGGAGAAAAATCTTATCATCGTCGGCGACAGGGTATTGATCGATCCTGCCGAGGGGATAGATAAAACGAGTTCGGGGTTATATCTCCCACCCACTGTAAGAGAAAAGGAAAAGGTAGCCGGGGGATATATTGTGAAGACAGGGCCCGGTTATCCGGTGCCTGATCCGACTATTTCAGAAGAACCCTGGGCAGCGGGCAGGAAAAAAGAGGTGAAATACGTCCCGCTCCAGGCAGTCGCAGGCGATTACGCGATCTTTCTGAAAGAAGCTGCGGTCGAGATCGAATTCGAAGAGAAAAAGTATCTGATCGTACCCCACTCCGCCATCCTCGCCCTTGTGAGGGTGGAGATAACCGATTCGGAAGTGGAAAATTAAGTCATCCCCAGCTCCTTCGCGCGTTCCTTTTTTTGGGAAAATATAAAATGCCGGCTGTCATGATGTTTCGCTTGACAAATGCGACAAGAAATGATTCAATTGAATCAATTGAAAATAAAGAGAATGGCCGGATGGACATATTGAATAACAAGGTAAAGATTTGCAAAAAAATTGCCGAGGAAGATAAAGCACTTGAACCGGCTTTTAAAATACTTGGGCAGACCCTCCCCGGATATGAGAAGCGGGAAGAGCAGGTGAGGATGGCGGCTGCGGTTTGGGACTGCCTGCGGAATAAGAAACGGCTCCTTGTCGAAGCAGGTACAGGTGTAGGGAAATCCTTTGCCTATCTGATACCTGCAATACTGTCAAAACAGAAGACTATCGTCTCGACCGCTTCTATCGCCCTGCAGGACCAGCTCGTGAACAAAGACCTTGTCTTCCTTCAGCAGACCCTGCCTCAGAAATTCTCCTATGCGATCCTTAAGGGCAAGAACAACTACCTCTGCCTGAAACGTGAAAGGGAGTTCTCCGAACTGAGCGGAGCGTTTATGGAATTCAGGGAATGGGTCTCTGAGACAATAACCGGCGATAAGGATGAATTGTCTTCAGTACCGGATTTCTGGTCCAGGGTATGCGGGGATTCCGACGACTGTAACGCACTCCATTGCCCCTATTACAAAGACTGTTTTTATTACCGGCATTACAGGAGCCTCTACAAGAAGGATATCCTGGTGGTGAACCACCACCTCCTGATCTTCGACCTTCTCTCAGAATTTAACCTCCTCCCGTTCCATGATCAACTTGTCATTGATGAGGCGCATCAGATCGAGGACGTCATCTCTCACGTTATGGGCAGCGTTCTCAGCCATTCACGGGTTGTCTGGCTTCTCTACCGCCTCCGGGGGATGAAGATAGTTGTCGATCATATCTTCGAACCCGTTGAATCCTTTTTCAAAAGGCGTGAAATATCTGTTAAAGCCACTTACCCTATACCTGACGATATCAGAGAGGGATTAATGAACCTTAAAGCGCTGCTTTCTCTCGGCGGTGTGGCTGAGAGACTGGATGCATTCAGCCTTGAGGTTTCTGACGATGAACGTGCCGACAAAATCCTGACGACGAAAAAGTATGTCTTTTCACTCAGCCGGGTTATCGATGATTTCATCGCTCAGGAGGATAACGACAGGGTTTATTATATGACCGGCAATAAGGGGTATATTGAACTCAAAAGCAGCCTCGTTGAATCCGGCAGTTCTTTTTGCGATTTGACAAACGGCTACAAGAGCACAGTCATGACTTCTGCTACCTTAACAGCAGGCGGTTCGTTTCACTATTTAAGGAAGAGGCTCGGGATTATGGATTTTGAAGAGATGGCGATCGGCTCGCCTTTTGATTACCGGAAACAGGCGCTCCTTTATATTGGAAAGGATTTGCCTGCGCCGGACAAAGAAAATAATGCATCTTTCATGAACGAGAGCCTCAGGGTCATCGAAAGGCTCATACAGGTGTCCGGAGGGAGGGCGCTTGTATTGTTCACATCCTATAAACATCTTAATTATGCGGCGGAACATATTTCGATCGATTATCCTTACAAATCTCAGGGCAAAATGCCTCCTGCACGGCTTATTCAGTGGTTCAAAAGAAAACCCCGCTCAGTACTCCTGGCAACTGCAACATTCTGGCAGGGGATTGATATTAAAGGCGAAGATTTAAGTCTGGTGATCGTCGTTAAGATGCCTTTCGGGTCTCCGGGAGACCCTGTCTATGACGAAAGGTGCAGGAGGCTTGGAGACGGGTGGTTCGGCGACCTTGCGCTGCCGCAGGCTATCCTCATGCTGAGGCAGGGCTTCGGAAGACTGATCAGAAGCGCCGAAGATTACGGCGTGGTGGCTATACTGGATTCAAGACTCCTTACAAGTTCATACGGAAGGATTATTATTTCTTCACTTCCTGATATGAATATGAGCAATAATCTTGACGATGTTCAAAGGTTTTTCGATTCCATCCGGAATGATGCAAAAGAGAAAGAACATAACAGGTCGCCTGCAAAACGGCTGCATCAAAGGCATCCGGTTCGCACAACCGCCGATAAGGATCCGGATAAACAAAGGATGCTGGAAAGGTGAATATGCGGGTTTATAACCTGTATAAACTCCTCAAAGAGGAGATGAAGAACGGCCCGGCGGATCTCGTGACCCGGCAGTCGGGGCAGGCAATCAGAAACAGGATAGAGAAAGAGATAGAAGGGGTAAAAGAGGGGGAGGTTGTCGCCCTTGATTTCTCGAAGATCGGGGTTATGGATTATTCATGTGCTGATGAAATTGTTGCAAAACTTATTTCCCGTCTTCTCAGTAGCGAATATGGAGATATATACATGATTCTTACGGGTCTCAATGAAAACCAGAGGGAGAACATCGAGGTTGCGCTTGAGAGGAAAGACCTTGCGGTTATGGTTAAGATGAGGGATGGGAAGAAGGTTCTTCTCGGAACTCTGAATAACTATCTTAAAGAGACGCTGGATTTTATACTCCGAAAGAATGAAGTAACTGCAAAGGAATTATCTGAAGCCATGAAGCTTGAAATGAACACGAGCGGCACAAGGCTCCTGAATCTTCACAAGAAACGGCTTGTTAAAAGGATTGAGGAGATAAGGAACGGAGGGAGAGTCTGGATATATGAAGGGATATAACTTTGAAAGGAAATCATCATGGAATATGCAGCATATGTAATTGCCGGCATAATCGTCGGAGGGCTGGCCGGCTGGCTGATTGCATCTTCGAATAAACAGCAACAGATTGCTGTCATTCAATCGTCGTATGCAAATCAGATGAGAGAGATTGAAAAGAGGGCAAGCGGGGCCGAAGCGCGGGTTGACGAACTGAGGCAACAAGGCCAGCAAAGGGACGCCGAGCTGAACCAGACAAGAAATGAGCTTGATTCGGAAAGGTCTGTGAACGCGAGGCTTGAGGAATCGCAGAAGCATCTCAGTGAAGAGATAAAGCGTTTTGAGGAGATGGAGAGCAAACTCGGAGAGACCTTCAAGGCACTTTCTCTGGATGCGCTTGCCAGTAATTCCAGCGAATTCAAGAAGTATGCGGATGAATTTATCAAATTGGCAGAAGAGAAGCTCAAATCCCAGACAGTGGAAGGCAAGAAGGAACTTGAGGGCAAAAAAGAGCTTATAGACCAGAATATCGAAACAATCGGCAAGACACTGTCGGAGGTCCAGAGGAAAATCGAGGAGGTCGGTAAGACAAGCGGAGAAAAAATTACAGAGGTGGCTACGCTTATCAGGAAACATGAAGAGGTTACTTCCAAATTGAAAGATACAACCGAGCACCTGAGCCATGCCCTTGCGAGCCCGAAGAAAAGAGGCGAATGGGGTGAACGGATGGCAGAGGATATCATTAAGCTTGTGGGAATGATGGAGGGCGTGAATTACATTAAGCAGAAAACACTAGAAAACGCCCCGGGCAGGCCTGATTTCACATTTTTTATGCCGAACAACCTGAAGATCAATATGGACGTGAAGTTCCCCATCGACAACTATATACATTATCTGAATGCGGAATCCGATCATGATAAAAGACGATACCGGGATGAGCTTCTGAAGAATACTAAAGTTATGATCAAACAGGTTACGACCCGTGATTATATAAACCCATCGGAAAATACCGTTGATTATGTGATTATTTTTATTCCGAACGAACAGGTTTACAGTTTCATAAACGAAGCCGACAACACAATCATGGATGAGGCGTTAAGGCAGAAGGTTGTCCTTTGCTCCCCGTTTACCTTATATGCAGTGCTGGCAGTCATAAGGCAGGCTGTCGAAAACTTCAGCCTCGAAAAGACCGCCGGCGAGATACTCAGGCTGCTCGGCGATTTTACCAAACAATGGAACGCCTATAAAGAGAAATTCAGAGTTATGGGGGAGAGACTGGATGCGGCCAAAAGGGAGTATGACGCCCTTGTAACAACGAGGAGCAGTATGCTCGAGAGACCGCTCAGGAAGATCGAAGACCTGAGAACGCAGAAAGCCATTGATGTTGATGAAAAAATAAGACTTGACGAAGCCTCTTTACTTTGATAATTTTCTGTAGTATATTGCAGCTTGAAACGCTGGAAGAAATAGATAAATAGCATCAGGCAAAAAAGAGGAGGAGCTATGCCGGAAAAAATGAGTTACGAAGAGTTTGTGAAGAAGGCGATTGTGAGTCTGAGGAAAGAGGGATACAAGGGGATTCACTCCGTATATTCGGGGTTCAACAATGCTTTCAAGAAATACTTCGAGGGAGAAAATCCCGTCGATGTTACCAATAGACTTGCTATGGAAGGGAAGATAATTGTCAGGCCGGTGAAGGGGGGAGTGATGTTATATCTTCCCGAGGAAGCTCCTGCTACCAGAGACACAGCAACTGAGGCGTTGAAAAAGATGGGGATTGAGTGAATCAAAGACCTTTGAAGACATAAAAGAGCCTATGAAACGTTAATCGATTAACCGGTCATCATGGCCGGACAGTCGTGAGACGGGTTTTACTCCCAATAGCGTCAGCCATTCGATGATCTCTTCCCGCATCGCCTTTGCATTATGGCCATGCCACTTTTTTCTCGCCCCGGGACGATGCAGGAGGGCGTCCTTGAATTTCCTGAATGCGCCCTTCCCGTCGAGGGAGAGCAGAAGTTCTTCCCTGAGCGCCGGGTCTTCCACAGTCTCGGCAAATGCAGCCATAGACGTAAAAGCAAGGGACCTTTTCCGTTCGGGGATGCGGACATACTGCCCGTTTTCGTCGAGGAGAATTTCCAGTACAAGTTCGATTTCATCTTCCATCCATTCGGGCAGGTCGGGTTCTTCATCGAATTCCATATATTCTATGTTGTCCTCAATCTCATCCGAATCATCGGGATATAAGCGCGACTGGACCTCATTCAGGATTTCCTCCGAAAATGTCATTACTTCGCCTGTCTCCAGATCGAGGTAGTAGTCAAAGGAATCCCTTGAAACGTCCTCCATAGCCTTCTGGACCTCATCAAAATTAATTTTCAGTTGTCTCATTCGTCAAGTCCCTGAATGCAATATCCGTTTTACAAACTTGCATCCAGTCGCACACAGCACAATATTTCCCGGACCACTCTCCGAATATGTCCGGGATTTTCTCCCTGATATCCCGCCAATCAACCTTATCCCCGGACCGCATTCCCAGCAGCTTCAGAGCTGCTATGTCCATCTCCCTGATCTCCTTCTCAGCCCCTTCACCATAAGCGCAAAGAGATTCTTTCAGATACGGACACATCCTGCAGACGTCGTCAGGCCCCTCGACAACCTTTGCTTCTTCGCCGGCTTCGACTCTTTTCAGTGCCGTACGCAGATTGTCCACAAATTCCGGGTTATACCCTTCTCCCCTGAAGAAATGGAGGCAGATAAGATGATGTCCCCTGAGCTTTATGTGTTTCACGGAAGATGACATGAAGTTATTTTACCAGTTTTCAGAATGTGGAAAATATAATTTGCAGACAACAGGGCGGCGGTTCACTATATTTTTTGCAGCTGCTGTCTTTTTTGATGATAGTAGCGGAAATGATGGGCTGAGTCAATAGGGCAGCACCAGCTAACATGAAGCTACCGGACCAGGGCAGATAATATCATCCCAAGATCAAATCCGATACAATTATTTCCCGGGCAGAACCAATTCCGCAATATTTCTTTATTAAGCCATCCTTTGATTTAATATCTATTATGTTTCGGGGCATTTCCTCTATAATTATTTAAGGATATTTTCAATGCCATTAGTTCACAATGAGGACGGATATTGGGAACTCAAGATCGAGGATGATGAACATCTTGCGTTGGACAAATTTCATCCAACATTTAAAGATGCGTTGCCGCGTTATTGCACAGCTCTTGACAGGGCCTTTGTAAAAGCAAGAGAAAAATGCGAATTTGAGTTTTTACTGACGCTATTTCGTATCAGAGGAGCTGATAATAGGGCCATTGGCGACGCATACGAAACTACCTTGCGTGCAATGCCATTATTGTATGAGGTTCATAATAAAACGGAAAATTATGAAGCCGCGCGTCATCTTCAGTTGTGGATTTATGTACATATAGTTGAAGCATCTGAACCCTATGAGATTTTATCGAATTTAGTAAATGTTTCCTTAGGTAAACGGTTCAGTGGTCAATTCTATCCATATAAGGTCGGGAAAAGTCAACCTGAGTCTCCTGGCACCAAAATAGTGCGAATAGAGAGAACTGCGGTAAGAGCGGGTGTATCCCAAGTGGTAACCCCCTTAAAAGAAATTTGGGATAAAAACCTAAGGAACGCAATAGTTCACTCTGATTATATTTTGCATGGTTGTGATGTTCTCACACGGGGAAGAAAATATACCCACGAGGAAATAATGACAGTAGTGACCCGTGCATTTGTGTATCACCAGGCTTTGTCCATTCTTTATAAGGTACATATTGAGAGTTATGATGAGCCTAAAACAATTACAGTGCATCCTGCTTTCTCAAGAAGACGGGAAGAAAAAGCTGTGGTCATCGTCCGTGAGGGGCATGGTGCTGTGGGTTTGAAGGCTGCCTTGACCAAAGAAGAAATTGCACGGGGGAAAATATACTGGCGCTTGGGTAGATTTACCCCAAAAGAAATAGATATTCTTGACAGCGATCCGACACTTGCATTATTACCCAGAAGCGAGAATAATAATTCCTGTGAGAAACTTATTTAATTTAATACTATCCTCCCCTGATGAAGTGATGATGAAAATAATATCAGCTGACTGCACTATCAGTGCAGTTGGACCAAATCAATACCCTGATACCGGTTATCCGGAGATTGTAATGGTCGGACGCTCCAATGTTGGTAAATCATCCCTGATCAATTCATTATGCGCGCGACATGCGCTGGCGCGGACCAGCGTCCAACCAGGGAAAACAGAGACGATTAATTATTTTGCCGTCAATGATCAGATGTATCTGGTCGATCTGCCCGGATATGGGTATGCGGAGACATCAAAGGGAAAGCGCAGGGAGTGGGGAGAGTTCATCACCAACTATCTTCGGGAGCGGAAGAGGCTTGCTCTCATTGTGCATCTGATTGACCTGCGGCATGAGCCCATGGAAAATGACAAGAATGCTTCAGAATGGCTGTTGGGGCTCAATATCCCGTATGTGATTGTCGGAATGAAGGCGGATAAAATCAGCCGCGGCAAGCGTGCGGGCCATATTGCCGCGATTCGCAAGGGATTAATGCTTCCCGCTGATATTACATCGCTCATCTATTCCAGTGAGACCGGAGAAGGCAGGGACGAATTGTGGCATCATGTCAGAAGCGTTTTGTCCGGACAGGAAAGGGGAAAGACACATACAAGCGTTTAGACTAAGAGTTATCATTCCGGAAGTCCTTAATCAAAAGAATTCCTCGAAGCTCAGCTTCGGGGTTTCCAGTTATTCCCTCCCCCTTGAGGGGGGAGATTTAGGATACCTCGCAGCTTGCAGGCTGTAGTTCATTTCGGGAATCCATTCTTTTCAAGTAGTTGTATCGTCCATGGATATCCGCCTTCGCGGGTATGACGACTTTTTACGAGTCCGTCAATTTTGTCACTATGAAAAAGAGAGGAAAAAGTATTGGATAAGTTGCCTGATAAGCAGCCAACCGGATTTCAGGAAGGCCGGAGTGTGGAACTGGTGATTGCCGACCGGACCGACCTTGGTTATAAGGCTATGATCGACAACTCGCAGTGGGGCATGCTTTATCATAATGAGGTGTTTCAGCCATTAAGAAAAGGACAACATATAAAAGGATTTATAAAGAAGTTGAGGGACGACGGAAAGATAGATCTCTGCCTTCAAAAACCCGGACATGAAAAGGTTGATGAGGTATCTGAAAAGATTATCGATAAACTGAGAGCAGCGGGCGGATTTCTTACCGTAACCGATAAAAGCCCGCCTGAAATTATCTACGGCTTGTTCGGGGTTAGCAAGAAAACATACAAAAAAGCGATAGGCGCTCTTTACAAGAAACGGCTTATTATCATCGTAAACAAAGGGATAAAACTCTCTCCTGACCCCTGGTCGCCCTCGGCGCCGCCAGAGGCGGGTAAACTCCCTTTGGCGAAGGGAGGAACGGGAGAAAGGAGGCGAAAGTGAAGATTAACAGGATTTTGTGGGGAATGGTTTTAATGACGTTCTTTATGCCTGTATCTTGCAACCCTGCATGTTTTCAGTCTGCATGATTAACTGTTATCGATACGCAAATCCTGCGTTGGAGAGGTTTTGATGCACATGTGCCTGCATGCTTACCGGTCAAACGCATTTCCCGGGTTAATAAAAAGATTTTTGTACTGAGAAATTACCTGTACGGCTCTTTAAATCGAATGAGCAAAGGGTCGTCCGCTCCCGCTTCTTTAAATCCCTTTGCTCTGAAAATGCAGCTGTCGCACCTCCCGCAGGGTACGAGTCCGGCTTCAACACCCTCTCCTGTCGCCCCTTTACCAGAGGGGGGCTGGGGCGGTAAGAGGGATGCCGCAGGCTGTGGGTCGTAGCAACTCCATGTCAAAGAATAATCGAGGCCGAGTTCCAAGCCTTTTTTTATGATCTCCGCCTTTGTCATGGAAATGAGGGGCGCCTGAATCTTGAACCGTATCCTTCCCCCGACCGAGGCCTTTGTGGCCAGGTTCGCCATCTCTTCGAAGGCCCTCAGATACCCCGGTCTGCAATCGGGATATCCGCTATAGTCCACAGCATTTGCGCCTATGAAGATATGCTCCGCCTCCATGACTTCAGCCCATGCAAGGGCAAAGGATAAAAATATTGTGTTGCGGGCAGGAACGTAGGTGACAGGGATGAAGGATGAAGGATGCGGGGTAAAGGACGAAGTTTTCGGAACTTCCATATCAGATGTCAGGGCGGACCCCCCGATTTCCCTCAGATCGAAGCTTGTGATAAGATGCTTCCGAACACCGAGCGCGGACGCGACCATACGTGCGGACTCAAGCTCTCGTTTGTGCCGCTGGCCATAATCAAAAGTCATGGCGCAGAGTTCACAACCATCTGCTTTTGCGATTGCGAGAGATGTCGACGAATCAATCCCTCCGCTCAGGAGGACAATAGCTTTTTTTTTAATCATGCTGAAATGATTACGGGGATAACCGCCTAATAAATATCGTCCTCTGTCCCCTCTTTGCCGTCGGCTCCGCTGCTCAGAATCATGAATGTATAGTTGTTATGCCCGTAGCGGTATGCATTCCCCCAGGGATCCTTTTCCCCGGATACGACATCGAGTGAGTCGGGATATGAACCGCGCTCGAACTTGTACGTCTCTACTTTAAACCTGAGATTGTCGATAGCCTCTGATGCAAGGAATCTCTTCAATGTATGCCCTGTATCAAAAAATACAGGGAACAGCGAAAACACTAAAGCAGCCGTAATGGCAAGGACAGGGAGAAAACGGAAAGAGAACAGGGAGGTTTTCGTCTCGATTACGGGCGCTTCTGTAAAAACAGGCAGCGTCTCTTTTTGCTCTATATTTCCTTTTTCAATAAGAGACACAAGAGTTTTTGAAACGGTAAAATCGTCCTTACCCGACAGGTCTATGATGGTGCTTGCATCGTTTTCGCCGTCGACAAGAGAGAAAATATCTCTCTCCTCACCGGTAAGTTCAAAAATATCTTCGGACTTTCTGGTAAAGACCGTATCGAGCGTTATCTTCCCCTCGATCAGAGACCATTCATCGACTATCCTCAACCCCTCCATTAGCAGATGCTGGGTGTCGATCGACATCGGGATATCCTTATCAAGAGGTATTGCCTGGGGAGTGAATTCATAGCTTCCCTCTTTCCAGCCGAATATCTGTATTACGGTCTCCTTGATTTGGCCGACGAGGATTTCTTCTATATCATCTTTCCCTACAATCCCTTTTCTGACGAGGATATTCCCGAGCCGCACATTCGTGCTCTTCTGTTCATCGAGCAGAGATTGCAGAGTCTTTTCGTCGAGAAGCCCTTTTTTTACAAGAACCTTTCCCAGCCTGTTTGCTTCTATCCGCCTTTTTGATTCGGCAGCGATAATGTTCCCCTCGATAACCAGAAGTCTTATCCTGTCCAGCTTGCCTTCAAGGGTCAGGACGCCTGTCTTTCGCTGGAAAAATATCAGTTGCAGGATATCGGCAAGCCCGAAATCTTTGAGAGATCCCTCTAAAGCCATCCTTTTGCAAGCCTCCTTCTCGTCACGATGTTAGAGAGAACATATACCAGGCCCAGGAAAAGAAATGAACACAGATTCAGCCAAAGATGTGAAAAACCCGACATTTCCACTATGAATATCTTATTGGTTAAAGGGATAAAAAGGAAAAATAAAAAAAGCCAAAGGGTTAAAAGACCCGGCAGTATGCTGCCCGCATATATCTGGCCTGTCCCAGGCAGTATAAACGAGAAGACTTTTATGATATTTCTTCTTCCCTGCCGATGCTCATAGACTGTAAGCAGCCTTGCAATCCTTTCCTTTGCATCGAGTTCATCGAGCTTGACAAGAGACCTGTAACACTGTGAACACATTTTTCTCCAGAGTATATGTTTTTCACAAATGCTGCATAGGATTTTCCCGCACCTGTTGCATCTGTAAGCCCTGTTTTTAAAGCGCCTGTCCAGAGATACAAACAGGATGGCCATAAGCAGAGCTATGACAGGCATGGCGATGGGAGGAACTGAGGACAGCCCCATAGTGGAAATGTTTTTTGTTTTCCCCATGGCATATTTCAGTAAATCGGAAACCGGCAAACTTTCATCGACAACAAACCTGTTGGGGTTCCTGCCTGCTGTCCTTCTGAAGCTCAGAACAGCATCATTGTCGAGTTTCTGGGCCTTCAGAAAATATTCTTCGCCCCTGTCGAAATTCAGTGTCTCCCTGTATGCCTGACTTAGATTGTAAAATACGGAGGGACGGGGCCGGAGTTGAGCCGATGCCTGATAAAGCTCCTTTGCCTTTTCGATATCATTCACTGCCATATAACAGTTTGCAAGATTGTTGTATAGCAACGGCTTTTTCCCCACTTCCGTTATTTTATTGTATACGTCAATGGCTTCGCCGGGTCTCCCTTCACGCTTCAGGGCAAGCGCATATGCGAAGAGTTCAACAGGATTGTCACTGCCCTTCAGTACAGAAAGGGCATATCTGTTTCCTTTCCCTTCATTTACCTGAACAATTGCTTTCAATTCCCCGGAGACAGGCGCGTCGAAAATCAATGAAAATGTTTTTAAGACCAACGGCGATATGAGAAGAAATAGAAGGTACAGATAAACGACGATCTTGTCCCATTTTTTCACATAGAAACCCGTGATGATCAGCAATGCGCCTATAAAGTAAAGCGGCCCTGCGAGAGCGAATATTAATATGAGCAGGAGGAACATCTTTGCCTTGACTTCTTTGATATCATGGGAGAGCAGGGGCAGATCTCTCGGGAGTCTCAGGAAGAGGAGGATAAGAACGGAAAAAAAGAAGGCCAGTATCAGGCTGGCCAGCAATGAGGCGGCCATCATGAAAGACCACCAGAAATTGCGCTTGTATGCCGCTATCCCCTGCAGGAGAAAATCCACCGATTCAAATACCCCTTCCGGTTTAAGGTTGAAACTCGCCTTTGACAGTTCAAAATAGACAGCCGGCAGATCAGGTGAATACATCAGCGCCTCCCGCAGTAGGGTTTTCCTGTCGGATCTGCCCGGCTCTGCTTCCCTGATGAGCAGATAGGCATAAGGGTCCGTGTTCTTAATGCCGCTGTTGAGCTGTTCATCGTGCAAAGACCTGCCTGAGGACGGGCAAGGAAAAATAACAATGCAAAAAAGAAGCAGCGCGATGACCCTTTTCATTCCCTCTGCCTTATTTTCCTTTCGGTGCCCTTTATAAGACGGTTGATGTTATCGCTGTGGCGCACAAATATGAGAGCCGTAATCAAAATTGCCGTCAGCATTTTTCCGGTATCGCCTGAATCGAGGAGAAATACGTTTACCGGCAAGAGTCCGAACGATATCAGCGCAGCCAGAGATGAATATTTACTAAAGACGGCGACTCCCAACCATATGACAAGTGTCAGGAGAGCTACTCGTGGAGTGTAAAACATCAGGACACCGAGGCTTGTTGCGACACCCTTTCCTCCTTTGAAGCCCAGAAAGAGCGAAAAATTATGGCCGAGGATTGCCGAGAACCCTATAAGACCCTCAAGGAGCAATCCTGCTCCGAAATACCTGCCTGCTGCCACGGCCAACGTTCCTTTCAATATGTCACCCACGAGGGTCAGGGCTGCCGGCCATTTTCCGAGAGACCGCAATACGTTTGTTGCGCCGATATTGCGGCTTCCGACCTTCTTGAGGTCCACCCCTTTCGCCTTTGCTACTATTATACCAAAGGGAATTGAACCGAGAACGAAGGACGCGAGCAGGAGCAGAATGATCCCGACCGTTCCCACTCTATATCTTTCTCCCGAAAGAAACCGTATATCTGACTCCCGAGATAATAGACAGTATCAACGCAGCCCAGATCAATACTATCCCGATATCGTAAAGGTCGATATCAAAAAGGCTGTTCTTGAGGATAAGACAAATGACAGCGGTTATCTGCAGGGTAGTCTTTATTTTCCCGCCGATTTCCGCTGCAATGACGATATCCTTTGAAAGGGCTACCGCCCTCAGACCTGTTACAAGGAATTCCCTTACGATGACGGTAATCGCTATCCATGCGGGGAGTCTTCCCATATCAACAAGTACGATGAGCGCCGAGACTACGAGGAATTTATCGGCAATCGGATCGAGGATGATGCCGAATTTTGTTATGTCGCCGGAGCGCCTTGCGAGATAGCCATCCAAAAAATCGGTCAGGGAAGCGATGCCGAATATCAGAGCCCCCAGGAGAGGATGCAGGTAGACGGTAAAAACAAAGAAAGGGATAAGGACGATCCTGCTTAACGTGAGGATAGTCGGAAGATTAATTTTCAGTGTACTCATCGATTATTTTTCCCCACATTCCTTTTGCCTTCAAAATGAAATCGCATACTTCCCGCACAGCCCCCCTGCCGCCTTTTTTTTCCGTTATCAGCTTCACAAATGGTTTAACAGACTCGTCGGCATCGGCAACTGCAATCGGCAACCCGCATTTCTTCAGGACAGGTATGTCAACAATGTCGTCGCCGGCATATGCTATCTCTTCGTCTGTGAGGGAATACTTTTCGGCAAGCCGGCCGTATGCGATGCTTTTTTTGAAGCATTTCTGGAAAACGTCCGTTATCCCGAGTTCACGCGCCCTCCGCTCCACGACCTTCGACTGCCTTCCGGTAATCAGCGCAACAACGATTCCCTGCTTCAGGAGCATCTTGATCCCGTGCCCGTCACGCACATGGAATGACTTGAACTCATTGCCGCGGCCGTCGAGGATGATGCCTCCGTCTGTCAGCACACCGTCGACGTCGAGGATGAGGAGCTTGATTTTCCGGGCGATATTTGTCAGATCTTTATCTGAGATATTTGCCATACTCACTTTCTTACATATAACTATAGCGCTTGTGAGAAAAAAATATTACGAAAAAGTATATCAGACAGTCTGATAAAAGTCATGAAGAACATCGATATCAAATAATGCAGTATAGAGGGCATATGCCTTACAGACTGCATTTTGGTGGTAAAACAATCTGCATATTAGTGATATAATTTTAGTGATATAATTAGCCGTAAATACCCTCACAGGGAGGAACTGATGGAAAAGTCCGTTGATCTCAAAAAGTATGCCGTCCCCTTTGAAAAACTCCGGTGGACATGTCCCGATGATATTTTTCAGTTCGAATGCACCTCGGATATCGAGCCCCTGAAGGAATTTATCGGACAGGCCAGAGCCATAGATTCCATAAATTTCGGTTTGGCTGTGGAAAGAGCAGGATATAACCTCTTTCTGACCGGCCTTACCGGAACAGGTAAATCCGCAACGATTGAGGCCCGTCTAAAAAAAATAATCGAAGAGCGGCAAGCCAAAGGGATGAAGTATCAAATTCATGACTGGTGTTATGTGCACAACTTTTCGAATCCCGACCAGCCCCGCATACTGAAATTGCCCCAAGGTATCGGAAAGTCTTTCAGCAATGATATTGAAGAACTTCTGAAGAGATTGAAAGAGGAGATACCGAAAACCTTCGGCAGCGAGGAATACAACAAGAGAAAGCAGGAGGTCATGGAGGCGCACCAGAGACGGTATCAGGAGGCTATGGATGAACTGGAAAGGGAAGCGGCTGCAAATAATCTTATGGTACAGGTTTCTCCGATGGGTGCTGTTGTCGTGCCTCTGGAGGAGGGCAAACCGATATCTAGGGAGGAATTCCTGAAACGTTCTGAAGCGGAAAGAGAAGAGATTGAGGCAAAACGCTTGGACATGATGAAGAAAGTCGATGATACCTATTCACGCATCAGGGACCTGGAGAAGGAGATCGGTGAGAAGATGAAGGAGATCGACCTCAAGGCCGCCGAGTATGCAATAACACTCCCTTTTGCCGAGATGTCCAATCGCTATGCTGATTATGCTGAAATCCTGGATTTTCTGAAAGAGGCGAAAGAATATACCGTGACAAGACTGGATTTATTCATTCAGGGTCCGCTGACCCAGCAGATTCCGGGCATGGTCCCTCTCCCGCAGGGAGATCCCTTTATGGCGTATAAGGTCAATATCTTTGTCGATAACAGTTCGATAAGCGGTCCGCCGATTATCTTCGAGCCCAATCCCAACTGGTTCAATATGTTCGGGAAGATCGAAAGAAGGGCGTTAATGGGCACATATTTCAGCGATCATACCATGATCAAGGCAGGGGCCGTCCAATTGGCCAACGGAGGGTATCTGATGCTGAATATCCGTGACGTCCTGCTTAATCAGAATGTATGGGAAGGACTGAAAAGGGTGATTAAGACAAAGGAGGTCAGGGTCGAAGATCCCTGGGAACAGTTTGGGTTTATAGCCCCCCAGGGCATGAAGACCCAGCCGATGCCCGTAGAATTCAAAATCATCGTGATGGGAGACGATTCTCTCTACCAGCTCCTTACCTTCTATGACGAGGATTTCTGGGAGATGTTCAAGGTGAAGGCGGACTTTGATAATCAGATGAAGCGCTCCGATGAAAATGTAATGTCGTATGCGTGCTATATCCGCAGTTGCTGCGATGCTGAAAAGCTTCTGCCCTTTGACAGATCCGGCGTCGCCAGAGTCATTGAATATGCAGCCAGGGCTGCGGGAGATCAGGAAAAACTGTCCGCCCGGTTTGGACCCCTGAAAGACCTTCTCATCGAATCCGACCACTGGGCAAAGGAATCCCGGAGTCAGATGATAACAGGGGAGCACGTAGAGAAAGCGGTGATGGAAAAGATCCACCGGCTGGACCTGATTGCCGAAAGGATCCGGCAGATGATCGAAGAAGGCACAATAATGGTCGATATCGAAGGCGCCGTTGTCGGCCAGGTCAACGGACTGGCGGTTTACGACCTCGGGATATTCAGCTTCGGCCGGCCGAACCGGATTACGGCAAAGACCTTTATGGGAAAGCGCGGGGTCATCAATATCGAGAGAGAGTCCCAGATGAGCGGAAGGATTCATGATAAAGGGGTGCTCATTCTATCCGGATATTTAGGGTGGAAATTTGCGCAGGATAAGCCTTTATCCCTGTCGGCAAGCATATGCTTTGAACAGTCCTATTCAGGGGTTGAAGGAGACAGCGCATCTTCAACAGAGCTTTATGCGATTTTATCCAGCCTTGCGGAGCTTCCGGTCAGGCAGAACATCGCGGTTACAGGTTCTGTAAACCAGAAAGGGGAAGTCCAGCCTATCGGCGGCGTTAACCATAAAATAGAGGGTTTTTTTGACGTCTGCAAGGCAAAGGGACTGACGGGAGAGCAGGGTGTCATGATCCCGCATAAAAACGCAAGGAACCTCATGCTGCGCGAAGATGTGGTGAAGGCGGTGCAGGACGGGGAATTTCATATTTATGCGGTCAGCACGATCGACGAAGGGATTGAGGTCGTGACCGGCGTACCTGCCGGTGGAAGAAAAGCCGACGGCAGTTACCCGGAGTCCACTGTGAATTTTTTGACAGACCGGCGTCTCCGGGATTTTGCAGAGAAATTAAAAGGCTATTATGCTTCAGGAGGGGAGGGGGCAGTTTAGGAAAAAGCCGGCTCCCGGATTATGATTATCTTAACCACGGTAATCTTTTTTGGCCTTCTCCTGTTTCCTCCGTCCACTGCATCGTCCGGGATAATCGTCCATGACCTCATCACGGTCAAAGGGCAGCAGACGATGCTCAAGGTCGAAACCAGGGGCAAGCTTCTCAGCAAAGGCGGCGAACTCGTCGATATTTCCGTTAATGGAAAACAGATAGGAAGGGCTCTTTCAGGAGGAGACGGTTTTGCGTTCAGGCAGTTTATGGCAGCGGGAACCGGCATTTACCGCATAACCGCAAAGTCCGGCAAAGAAGAGGGCAGGGGCGTACTTCTTTCTTTGACCAAAGGTCAAAAGATTATTTTCATTGACGCTGAAGGCGTCTTGCTAAAAGAAGCTTTTTCAGAGAAAACGAGAAAAGGGAGCCGGGAGACGATAAAAAAACTCTCCGGCAGATTCCCGGTCGTTTTCCTCCAGACAGGACTCCTCGGGGTAAAAGCCCTTAAGACCTGGCTGAAAGAAAATGGATTTCAGGAGGCCCCTGTAATTCCATGGAGACAGGGGATGATATTCGAAGAAATAAAAGAGATGGGGCTGAAGATAAAAGCCGTCATCGGAAGCAGGTCTGTTGTTGAGTCCGCAAAACCATATAATGCCAGAGCATTCAGCTTTGAGGCTGGAGGGGACGCGGAAGAGGTGAAGGAATGGGACGATATCCGGAAGAAAATAAATCAATAATGAAAACCCTGCATCTCTCTCCCTTGCCATGGATGTAAGCAAGGGGGGTATAATTAGAATATGAGCAGACGATACAATTCCTTCGGCGCATATATGAAAAACCGCTTCGGCGCCGCTGTTTATAAAGTAAACGTGGATGCCGGTTTTACATGCCCCAACAGGGATGGAACAGTCGGCGAGTCGGGATGTATCTATTGTAACAACGACAGTTTCAGGCCGAATTCGTGCAGGCCGACTCTCTCCGTGCATGAACAGATCAAAAACGGGACCGCCTATATTAAGAAGAGGTATAACGCCGGGAAGTTCCTCGTCTATTTCCAGCCGTATACAAATACCTATGCTCCTGTCGATGCGCTTGAGCGGCTTTACAAAGAAGCCCTCTCGGAACCTTCCGTTATCGGGCTTGCCATCGGCACGAGACCTGATGCGGTAGACGCAGATAAGGTGAGGCTTCTCCAATACCTTGCAGAGAGAAGTTTTATCCTCGTGGAGTACGGCATGCAGTCAATGTTTGACAGGACTCTTGAGTATATAAACCGCGGCCATAATTACAGCACCTTTCTCAAGGCGCTTGAACTGACAAAGGGAAAAGGGATATTTGTAGGCGCCCATATCATTGTCGGGTTTCCGACCGAGACAAGAGAGGAGATGCTCTCGACCGCGGATGAGCTGTCGCATCTTCCGCTTGAGTTTCTGAAGATTCACCAGTTGCAGGTAGTGAAAGACACCCCGCTCGAAGCGATGTATCGTGAGAAGCCGTTCCATGTTTTCGGATATGAAGAGTATCTCGATTTTGTTTCTGAGTTCATAGAAAGGCTTTCCCCAAAAATCGTTTTGCAGAGGCTCTTTGCCACCGCACCCGATGATATCCTTATTGCGCCTCATTGGGGGAAAAGCAGGCAGGAGATTTTGAGAGATATTGAAAACAGGCTTGAGGCGAGGGATTCATGGCAGGGGAAAAGGATGAGGGTCTGTGCAGGCAAATAATAAGATCAGTATAGGTATTCTTTCATGAGGCCGGTCATTGCTGTTATAGGAGGAAGAAGAACCGAAAAATCATTACTCGTTGAAGCTGAGGAAGCGGGCAGGCTGATCGCCGGCAAAGGTGCGGTACTCTTGTGCGGAGGTCTGGGAGGTGTCATGGAGGCCGCATCAAAAGGAGCACAGTCGGCAGGCGGACTGACTGTCGGTATTCTTCCACGGAACGATTCAAGGTCAGCGAACCGGTATATCGATATCCCGATTGCAACAGGGATGGGGATCGGAAGAAACGTGATTATCGCCCGTTCGGCAGATGCCCTGATAGCGGTCGGCGGCGAATACGGCACGCTTTCGGAAATTGCTTTTGCACTTCAGATGGGCAAGCCTGTAGCAGGCATTCGTACATGGGACATTAAGGGCATTATTAACGCTGAAAATGCGGCTGATGCAGTAAATAAAGTTTTTGAGCTCTTAGAACCGTAGCAATGATTTGAATATATATTCATAAATTTATATAACTTACGGGTGATATTCGATCCGAGGGTTTTATGGGTTTTCACAACTTAGCAGAAAATCACATTTTAAAGTCCATATGGCCTAAACATAAAAGGGATATAGAAGCATCTGAAATATTCTTTTTTCACTTCTTGCAAAAAGAATATTGAGTCCATATCATTGTCCACCAAAATCTTGGCAATGATTGAGAAAGAAATAGTTCGCAGTAATTCATCCAAAAGTGGCCCCGTTCAATTCCGACGACTGGTTGGGGGCTCTTGACAGGGTGGCTTTAATAGGTAAACTTAGTTCTTCTTGAACAGTGCAGATCGATGTGATAGTCTAAGTTGCAAAAGGAACTGAGAATAGCATCATGAGTCGAAGAAAGAGGTGTGCCATGAAAACAGCAAGGATGATTTTATTGGTTTTATTAGTGCTTTCACTGTCTGTCATGGCGGCAGGGGAAATGGCTCCTGTTCAAGACCAGGGTGGGATAAGTATGGCTAATTTGCGTCTTCTCCTCAATTCCTTTGCGGCGCTTGGGGAGGGGCATATCGAAAACGTTCTGCGCGGCCTTAAAATCATGTCGGTCACGGAAGAGGCTCAAAGCGGGGAATGGGAAAAAATGAGAGGGGTGCTGGCCGAATTCAACAGGAGCGGCATAAAAGCCGCCGTTGTATGGTTTGTGCAACCAAACGGCTCGTATTATTCGGTAGAAAAGGGTCTAACCGGCCTTAACCTCCGGTACCGCGAGTATTTCCCGCGGCTCATGGCGGGCGAGGAAATAATCGGCGATCTCGTCCTAAGCACATCCACAGGAAAGCGGACTGTTATTATTGCAGTCCCGATAAAAAAGAATGGAAAAGTTATCGGAGCACTCGGGACATCTCTTGCGGTCGAGGACATAAGCAGAATGCTCGATGAAAAAATGGGCTTGCCGGACAACATGTTTTTTTACGCCATCGATCAAAAGGGAAAGACTGCCCTTCACAGGTTGACGGCGCTGCTCTTCGCCTATCCTTCCGACATGGGCAGCAAGAGCCTGGCGAAAACAGTTGGAGAGATGCTAGCGAAGCCTGAGGGCGTGGTGACATATGATTTTTATGGTGAGAGGTCGGTTGTCTTCAAGAAATTCCATCTGACCGGCTGGGTCTTTGCCATCGGCATCGTTACCGGAAGACCGGGTCAACCCATCGCGGAACTTCCTCCAATCCTGTCCGATCTCGAGAAGGAGATCATGGCGGAGCTCAACAAAATGGATTTGGATGTTGCCGGGCTCGCAAGGAGACTCTCGATGAAAGATTTGAAAACTGCCGAGACGAGAAAAATGCTCGGCGACCTCTGCCGGTCATACCCCTATGCGGTGGACTGCGCGGTTGTGGACCGAAATGGGAGGATGGTGCTGGTCGAGCCTGAGAAATATGCTGAATTCGAGGGCAGGGATATAAGCGCACAGGAACAGGTAATACGTCTTCGGGAGTCGAAGAAGCCGGTCCTGAGCAACGTTATTAAGACAGTCGAAGGAATTGATGCAGTTGATCTGGAACATCCCGTACTCTTTCCCCAGGGCGAACTCGCGGGCTCGGTTAGCGTGCTTATCAGGCCCGAATCCCTGTTCTCGTATGTGCTTACCCCTGTTCTGCAGGGGATGCCTGTGGAAGCATTCTTGATGCAGACAGACGGGAGGATTCTCTACGACGAGGACAAGGAAGAAGTGGGCCGGATGCTGTTCGAAGATCCGATATACAAACCGTTTCCTCAGCTTCTTGCGGTCGGAACTATGGCGAGCAGAGAAAAAACCGGTGCCGGCGGCTATGAGTTCAGGCAAGAGGGTTCGGAGAAGCTGGTCAAGAAGGATGTGCACTGGACCACCGTCGGTCTTCACGGTACCGAGTGGCGGCTTGTAGTGATGCACGTCAGGGCAGGACGTGCTCTTTCTTCCGGTGAAGACGCTGCAAAGCACAGAATATCCTCGTATGATGCTGCGCTTAGAACTCTGGCGAAAAATGCCGAAATAAAGAAGGCCCTGGCCGGAAACGACGATGCAAGGATTCGGGAAATATTCAGGGAATTTTATTCGGAACATGACGGGCTTTATTCTGTACAGTGGGTCGATAGCCAGGGCACGAACCGCTATGGATATCCGGAAGAAAACAGCCTGATTAATTTCGATACGAAGACCTTAAAGACGGCTTCGGCAAAGCATATGCTCCAGGCGCTTTCGGACAAAAAAGAGAGTACCTTCGACTGCCCTCTGATAGAGGGGGAAACAGGTACTTTCTTTATGGTTCCGGTGTATGAAGAGGAAGAGTATCTTGGGATGATATACACGATACGGATAAAAGAGTGACAATCTTCCCTACTGCCTCCCCGTTGCCTTAAAAGTGTGCAAGGTGTTATAGAGCCAAGCACCGCGTTAAGTCTTTCGTGGTTACGACTTAGCTATGGAGCATTGCGATAAGGCCGTCGGACTTGGAATAGAGGTTTAGCCGGAATTTTTAGGAATTTATAGGTGAAAAAGGAGACGATTTATTATGGAATTTAAGGAGGAAATTAGAAGACACCCTATGTGGAGGGAAATCCGGGAATTCATCGGGAAGCGAGGCATGACGATTGATGAGTCTCGCGGGCTTTTGTATACCGTAGCGATGATGGCTGGCTTTTTGATCTATCGTTCCATCAAAGAAGAGGCCAAGCTTCCTGTGATCCGTCCCGAGGAAGAAAAAGCGGACGAAAGTCGTATGGAAAAGCTTGGTGGGGTTCTGGAGTACGAATGTCGTCAACTCCACATCGAGTTCCAAGAGGTCATATCTGAGTTGGTGTTTCCTATGGCCGGGAATAAGGCTCTTTCGGAACCGATTCTCCAGAAAATATACGGAATGCTCGATTCTCTAGTCCTGTCCGACGGTTTCCGCGAAGGTGTGGAAAAACAGATCGAAAATACCGAATTGTGGGGTGATAGCCTTACGTACTATGCAGACCGGAAAGAGGACTATTTTGAAGGGGTTAAGGAACTCTTTGCCTTTGTCTTGGCTACTGCTCGACCAAACGTCACCAAGGATTTGGGGGAAACAAACCGCGAAAAAGAACTTGAAGAAATCAGAAAAAAATATGGGATTGAACCTGATGATTTTTGGAAACTCAGACGACGGGCACTAGAGTTTTTTAAAATTGCATTTGCCACTCATCTCGGGATCGTATTCCAGCCCCTAAGGGAAGAGGCAGACGAAAAGATTTATGGGCCGATATCCGATTAACATCTGTGTATCAATGCAACATTTCTGCCAATAATCATCATATCTCGGTGCAGCTTACTATGAGGCGTTAGTCGCACAAAAGTCGTAATTCAGGAAGTGCGGATTTGAAGAAGTCTCTGCCAGTCCAGGCATTCTCAGAAGGGTCGAAATGCTGTCTGCCGATTATGACGTTTTTATGACATTACATGTTATAATTAACCGCAAACCCTTGTGCCCCCTTAGCTCAGTCGGATAGAGCACAGGTTTCCTAAACCTGGTGTCGCAGGTTCAATTCCTGCAGGGGGT
>DCVG01000029.1 GCA_002328665.1 Nitrospiraceae bacterium UBA2194 | reverse complement strand
GGAGTGGTCCGGTGGAGATTTTGATCCGGAAGGTTTTAATAGAGACGAGATTGTTTTTGACGATCCGCAAAAACGATTGGAATATGCGCTTACTGAGTAAGGCCAAGAGAGTTTTTTTGCTTGCCGTACTCTGAGGGTTTTCCCCGATAATTTGTAGCTGTTGCAGAGAACCGAAACTGCGGACTTTCAGGTGATATTTACATTAGGCGGGAATCTCTGCCATGCCACTTTGATGAAGTAATAGATTGTTTTGGCGAGAAATGCCCTGCCGGAGGTCTGGATGGGATTACAGGCGGACTACGAGCTTCGTATCGTCCAGCGCACGATCGGGCCCGATGTGGAAAAGCGCGTCCGCCGCAATTTATTTCGCCCAGTCCATCCTGATCTTTTTTCTCCCGTATAAATATTTCTCCGCCGAGAGGGCCGCAATGCATCCGTGCGCCGCTGCAACGACGATCTGCCGTATCTCGGTGCAGGTGACATCTCCGGCTGCAAAAACTCCGGGCACCGAAGTCTCCATCATATTGTTGACCAAAACGCATCCGTCCTCTCCTGTATCAAGCCCGCCAAAGAGAAAATCCACAACAGGCTTGTTCCCGTGGAGATAAACGAAGACCCCTGCCAGCTCCAATTCCGCCTCTTTGTTCCCGCTGTCTACCATTTTTATCCGCTCGACCAGGTCATTCCCTTCAATGGAAGTAACTTTATGTCCCGGCAGCACCTTAATATTAGGCTCCCCGAGCACAGGGTGGTCTTCTGAAGCGAGTTTCGGAGAAGGTGAGATGAGGTAAACGGTCTCGGCAAATCTGGTAAGCACCCCGGCTTCCTTTATCGCCTCTTCGGAACTTCCGATCACACAGACTTTCAGACCTTTGTAGAAAGCCGCATCGCAGACAGCGCAATAGCTCACTCCCCTGCCGAGAAATTCGCCCTCACCCTTTATGCCCGGCTTCCTGCCCATGGAACCTGTGGCGATAATCATGGTTTTACCGCTTAACGCCCTGTCCATGGTAATAGCCTCTTTGATCTCATCCGACAGGTTTACTCCAACAACCTGTGTTTCATGATATTCGGCTCCGAAACCGACAGCCTGTTTCCTCATGATATCGAGCAGTTCCCTGCCGGCAACCGGACGGGAAAGACCCGGATAATTCTCGATCCTGCTTGAATACGCGAGGGCACCCGCAGTCGATGACTTGTCGAGGACTACCGTCTTCAGTTTCGCCCTCGATGCGTACTGTGCCGCAGTCAGTCCTCCCGGCCCTCCGCCGATTATAATCACATCATAAATATCTGTCTTTTCCTGCATTGAATTCCTCCTGGCCTAATCATTCAATAGCCAAACATGGCGGATGCAGTATTTTTGCGGATTTAAATTCTGTGCAGATTTATCGGAACAGAATTTTCCTCGGAGAGCGATAGCCCGAGAATGAGCAAAAATACTGCATCCGCCATGCTCCGTTTATCCCAGCAGAATATCCAGAAGCCTGTCAAACTCCTCAAGTGAGTAATATTCGATCTCTATCTTGCCTTTCCTGCCTTTGTTGATTATGCGGACCTTCGTCCCCAGCCCCCTGATCAATTTCTCCTCAAGGGAAGAAATCTGGGGGTCTTTCGCAGGCTTCGATCCTGCCGGCGCTGCGGTCTTTTTGGAAAGGAACTCCGCCTCCCTTACGCTGAGACTTTTCCTGACGATCTTTCGGGCTGCTTCTATCTGGTTGGCCTTTCCTTCAATGGCAAGGATTGCCTTTGCATGCCCCATGCTGATGGAACCGTTCAGGACCAGGGCCTTTATCTCATCAGGTAATTTCAGCAGCCTGAGGTAATTCGCGATGGTCGCCCGGTCTTTGCCGACTTTTTCCGAGAGGTCTTCCTGCGTAAGGTTGAAATCCGTCATCAGCCTGCTGAATGCCTCGGCAGCCTCCATAGGATTCAGGTCTTCCCTCTGTATATTTTCGATAAGGGCTATTTCGAGTGAATCCCTGGAGGCTACGTTTTTGATCAGGGACGGGATTTTTTTAAGGCCTGCAAGCCCCGCAGCCCTCCATCTCCGCTCTCCGGTAATAAGCCTGAACGTGCCGTCTCCGGTACGCGACACGATTACCGGCTGCAGCACCCCTTTTTCTTTGATGGAGAGAGCAAGTTCCTGCAGGGATTCATTCTTAAATGTCTTCCTCGGCTGCTGCTCACCCGGGAATATCCGGTTGATGTCAAGATAGATGACTTCTTCACCCTTTTCAGGGATTAACGATTCAAGCCCCCTGCCTAACGCCGTTTTCATTCAGCATCTCCTTTGCAAGTGACAGATAGCTCTGGGCGCCCTTTGAGCGGATATCATATAAAATCGCAGGCTTTCCGTAACTCGGGGCTTCTCCGAGCGTAACATTTCTCGGTATCACCGTTTGAAAGACCTTGTCTCCGAAATGCCTTCTGACTTCACGGGCAACCTCCTGTGACAGGTTATTTCTCGGATCGTACATGGTCAGGACGATCCCCTCAATATCGAGGCCGGTATTAAGCGTTCCCCTCACCCTTCGCAGTGTATCCGTCAAAAGCCCGAGCCCCTCAAGGGCGTAATACTCACACTGCACAGGGATGATCACGGAATCGGCAGCAACAAGCGCATTCAGGGTCAGAAGACCGAGAGAAGGAGGACAATCGATCAAAATGTACCGGAACCGCTCCCTGATCAGATTGACTGCATTGTATAATATACTTTCACGGCCTTCTTTTCCAACAAGTTCGACTTCCACACCCAGGAGGTCGATCGTGGAGGGAAGGAGATCGAGGTGCTCCATGCCGGTTGCCCTCAGGGCATCTCCGACCCCGCATCTGCCCGTATAAACATCGTACAAGCTTTTATCGATACCATCTCTAAGGACCCCGAGGCCGGACGTCAGATTGCCCTGGGGGTCGGCGTCGATGATGAGGATATCCTTTTCAGCAAGGGCGAGGGATGCGGCGAGGTTAATGGCGGTCGTGGTCTTTCCAACGCCGCCTTTCTGGTTGACAATTGTGATGACTTTTCCCATGGTTTTTATAGAAGCACGACTTTATTATTATAACAATAATTGACAACAGATTTCGGGATGAGATATCTATTATCTCCCCTCCCTTGACGGGAGGGGATGGGAAACCCCGAAGCTAAGCTTCACGGGATTTTTTGATTAAATATTCCGGCGACTTATTTGTGATATAATCCTTAAAAGAAAGCCTTCTTAACAATAACTTATTCACTTTTTACAACGCTTATGCCCGTATATGTGACGGGGGCGAAAGGGGGATAACATGGTAGAAAACATTCACTGGCTCGGACACGATACCTTCAAGATTATCGGAGAAAAGGTGATCTTCACCGACCCCTTTAAAATCAAAAAGAAAGACTTGGCAGATATCATCCTGATTACCCACGAGCATTTCGACCACTGCTCACCCGAAGACGTAAAAGCGCTCCAGGGTCCGGATACCATCATTGTTGCCCCGCCGGACTGCGCGAAAAAACTGTCGGGCAAGGTCAAGACCGTCAAACCGGGTGACAAAATGACTGTCGAGGGCATGGAGATCGTGGCTGTGCCTTCCTACAACACAAACAAAAAGTTCCATCCGAAGACAAATGCCTGGGTAGGGTATATTTTTACGGTAAGAGGCCGGAAAATCTATATCGCGGGAGACACGGATTATATACCCGAGATGAAGAATTTCAAGGTGGACATAGCGCTGCTTCCCGTTTCAGGCACATATGTGATGACAGCGGAAGAGGCGATAAAGGCTGCCCTTGACATCAAACCGAAAATCGCAATACCGATGCACTATGGGTCGATTGTCGGTTCGGAAGACGACGCGAAGAAATTTGCCGAAGGGTTAAAGGGAAAGATAGAGGTAATAATCCTGAAGGAAGAGTAGTAGTGAATATAGAGGCTATTAAGGAAAAAATAAGAGGTGATATAGGGCGGGAGATTCTTTTTTTTAAGGAAGTGAGTTCCACGAATACGATTGCCTCACACCTTGCGGAAACAACTGCGGAAGGCGCCGTCGTCCTCGCTGAAAGCCAGGAAAAGGGAAGAGGGAGGCTCGGCAGGGTCTGGATATCGCCGCCCGGGGTGAACATCCACATGAGCGTTCTCCTCAGACCCAAAATTAAACAGAGAGATGCGACGCTTCTCACAATAATGTCTGCGGTGGCATGCGCAAATGCAGTAAGAAGAATTACAGGTCTCGACATTTCGATAAAATGGCCGAATGATCTGATGGCCTCTCACAGGAAGCTGGGAGGGATACTGACCGAAATCAGGACGGACGCCGGAAAGATCCCCGTTGCAATCATAGGCATAGGCTTGAATGTAAACATCGGGCTGGATGCATTCCCCGAGGATGTGCGGAAGATAGCAACTTCCCTCAAAAATGAAACCGGCCGGTCCTATTCAAGGGAAGAAATAATTGCCGGGATCCTGAACGAGATCAACAGGTGGTATGCGCATCTGAATACAAGCGGCGGGGAGATGCTCCTTCCCGAATGGAAGAGGCTGTCCTCCACCATCGGCAAGTACGTGAAAGTCACGGCCGGGGATGAAACCTTTTCCGGTTTTGCAGAGTCGATAGACAGTGAAGGAAGACTTCTTTTGAGACTTCCTTCAGGAGAACTGAAGAGAGTCTCCGCCGGGGACCTGACGGTATTGCGATAGATGCTGATAGCGCTGGACATCGGTAATTCGACAATAACCGTGGGCTGCTTCACTGCTTCAGCCCTTTTTGTGAAAAAAATTGATACATTCCCCAGGGGAAGCGCTCAGAAATATAAAGGGGTCTTCGATGAGTTCATGGCAGAAAATTTTGTAGAAAAAAATGTATCGGGAGTGATAATATCTTCTGTCGTGCCCGGCCATACCGGGGTTTTGAGAAAAGCCCTGCGGGAGGTTACGTCAGCAAAACCTCTTTTAGTGAGTTCCAGGATCGAAACGGGCCTGACATTTAACATCCGGAACCCTGAAGAACTTGGATCAGACAGAATAGCGAACTCTGTTGCGGCATATGAGTTGTGCGGAGGTCCTGTGGCGGCTGTAGACTGCGGCACTGCTACAACGGTGAGTGTAGTCGGCGCAAACGCGGCATACGTCGGAGGCGCAATATTGCCGGGGATCCGGTTGATGAGCGAAGCGCTCGCAAAAGGGGCTTCTCAGCTCTCGAAAGTGCCGGTAACGCCTCCCAAATCAGCCCTTGGCAGCAACACTGAAGACTGTATCCGGTCGGGAATATTTTATGGTACTGCCGGTGGCCTGGAGAGAATCCTCGGCGAGATTGAAAACGAGACCGGTTCGGAAATCACGGTCGTTCTCACGGGAGGATACGGTGGATTGCTGTCTCCTTTTCTAAAAAGGGCTCACAGGGTTTTCCATAACCTTACACTTGAGGGATTGAGGTTGATCTATACGAGGAACAAAGATGCATGAACTGAGGAAAGACATACTCCTCGGCAGATGGGTTGCAGTACTCTCGGATTCCAAAGCGCCGTCCGAGTATGACCTTTCCTTTATGGACAGGAAAGAGGATGGCAGGTGCATCCTTTGCAAGAATAGAGAAAATGAGACCCCTCATGAAACAGCATCCATAAGGATTCCGAATACGCCTGCCGACTCACCGGGATGGTGGGTGCGCGCTGTTCCGAGTTTCAGACCCATCTTCCAGATAGAAGGGGATTTAGGAAGAAAAGGGATGGGGATTTACGACATGATGAACAGCATCGGTGCAAACGAAATCCTAATCGAGTCGCCGGAACACGGAATCAGACCTGAAGACATGGGTATTGAGCAGATGATCCGGGTCCTCACCCTTTACAGAGACCGGATTGCAGACCTTGAAAGAGACTCGCGGCTGAGGTACATCCTGATATACAAAGACTCTGGAAAAGATGCAGGAGAAATATTTTCCCACCCTGTATCTTTTCTCATGGCAACGCCGGTCATCCCGAAAACGGTCAAGGATGAACTCGATAATGCAAAGCAGTACTATTCCTATAAAGAGCGGTGCATATTCTGTGATATAATTAGGGAGGAACTCAGGGTGGGTGACAGGATAATCCTTGAGACGCGCAACTTTATCGCCTTTTGTCCGTTTGCAGCACAGTTAGCGTTCGAATCGTGGATTATCCCGAAGCGGCATTCATGCGCTTTTCATGAAGTCACATATGGGGAGATCGAAGATTTGGGACTGATATTGATGTCTGTATTAAAAAAATTGAGAAAAATATTCAACGACCCGCCTTTCAACTATTATATTCATACCGCTCCGAATATGGTTCCCAGGAGAGACCACTGGCATACGCTCGGCGAGGATTACCACTGGCATATCGAGATCATCCCCCGGCTGATCAGGACAAGTGGTTTCGAATGGGGTTCAGGATTTTATATCTTGCAAACATCACCGGAAAATGCAGCAAAATATCTAAGGGAGGTTGAGTAATGGAAATCAAAAGTATACTTTTTCCGACAGATTTTTCTGAGGGGTCGTCTCAGGCACTGAAGTATGCCGTCGACATGACAAAAAAGTATGGGGCAAAGCTGTATGTTTTACACGTTATCTATGATATTGCCAAAGCATCCGGATGGTATGTCCCCCACACTTCAGTTGACAAAATGTATAAGGAGATCCAGGAAGGCGCAAAAAAGGAACTTGAAAGGTTCGGCGTCGAGGAACTGAGTGCAATGAAGGATATCGAGCGCAGCGTGGTCGTAGGCACCCCTCACGAAGAAATACTGAAATTTGCCGGGGAAAAAAAGATTGATATCATCGTTATGGGTACCCATGGGAGAAAAGGGGTGGACAGGATTCTCTTCGGAAGCACGGCTGCCCAGGTGGTTAGATATGCGCAGTGCCCTGTGCTTTCTGTGAGGATGCCGTCATATTAGTCTGATTTTTTGTATGTATACTTCGAATTTGCTGTCGCCGATCTTTTTATCGGTTCAGTAGGGGCATACAAGGGATAAGAGCATTTTTGCAGACCCTGGCTCATTCCACCAGGGTCTGCATACATTAATGATTTGGGGAAATGGAGCAACTGCAAGGGAATCGCCCCTAAGGCTGTTCCGTTTCCCTGTTTTTATTTAACCCATATAATTCGTGAATTCGTGGATGAATACGGCGGATACAGGTTTTTCGCTCATTCTCGGGCTGTCGCCCTCCGAGGTAAATTCTGTTCCGACAAATCTCCGCAGAATTTAAAGCCGCTAAAATCCTGTATCCGCCGAAAGGTGCAGTCAGTTTATGAATGATATGAATTAATCCGGAAAATTAAAATGAGACTGAGCACAAAAGTTCTCGTCATCGGCGGAGGTCCCGCAGGCGCGTCTGCTGCAAGGTTTCTTGCAGGAAACGGGGTGGATGTGATACTGCTCGAAAGAAACCCTTTTTTTGCAAAACCTTGCGGCGGCGGAATATCTCTGGGTGTCTTTGATGAGCTTCATATCCCGAAAAGTTCCATTAAAAAAGTGGTAAAGGCTATATGGCTTATCTCCCCGAGGGGTGAAAAGCTCGAAATCGAGATGAAAGGTGTCGGCCTGGCAATGGTGGAAAGGAAAGAGTTCGATGCCATATTGCGCAAAGAGGCTGAAGCAAAGGGAGCACAAATAATAACGGCGGATTTTAAAGGAGTAACGCAGAACAAAACATACATCGCCGAAGCAGACAGCAACGGGGTAAAGCATGAGTTCAGCGCAGAGTATATCATTGCTGCGGACGGGATCAATTCAAAGACGAGGACCATGCTCGGCATAAAACCTTCGCGTTCGTTCTTTACCGAATCCGAACGCATAGAAGATATAAATACGGATGCATGCGAGTTCTGGTTCGGCTCCTCACACGCGCCTCTCGCTTATTCATGGGTATTCCCCGCAGCGGGGGGAGTATCAATAGGCACGGGTACCTTTCAGGCCGGAGCGATAAAAGCCTTGTTCAATAAGTTTAAAGAAAGAAAAGGAATCGTGTCTGAAGGGCAACAGAAAGTATACAGGATACCCGTGTGGACAGGCGACTTGTTCAACAAAGGTAAAGTTCTTTTTGCGGGAGATTCGGCAGGCCAGGTCTTGCCGCTTACGTATGAAGGAATCTATTATGCGATGAAATCAGGGGAGCTTGCAGCACAGGCTATAATAGAAGATGATATCGAAGCTTACAGGAAGAGGTGGAAGGCCCGGTTCCAGAAAAGATTTCTGCTCATGAAGAGACTGAGAGATTATTTCCTGAAAGACGACGCATCAGCCGAGAAGCTTGTTGCCCTGCACAGGAGGCCCGAGATCCGGGAGGCATCCCTGAGGCTATGGATCGGAAAGGACAACAGTAAAGACAGCATCATGAGTTATATAAGGCTCTTCGGGAAATTCCTGCATTGAGCCTGAAACGATTCTTTGTCTATTCATTTGCAGTACACGCTCTTTTTATCGCTGCGCTGATATTCTATGTCCCTGCTGTCCGGGATAAAAAGCCTTCCGGAGAATTCTTTACAAGGCTCGTTTCTCCTGACGAGCTTCCCGGCCGGCCATCTCATCCTTCTCCCTTAATAACTCCGGGCACGCAGCCAGTTCCTCCTTCCGTACAGCGTTCTGCTCCGGGGATTACCCGGCTTTCTCCTGTCATTAAAGAGGAAAGTATTGCGCCTTCCGGCAGAGGCGGTCGCCTCCCTGAAGCATTGCAACCTTCTCCTCCTCCGGTCCCGGGGTCCGGCGGAGAATCAAAAAGCGGGACAAAAGGTTCGGCGAGCGTGCAGAAGCCTGACACCAAAAGCACGCCTCTCAGAGAAAAGCTTTTCGACAGAAGCGTGATCGGCGATCTTGCAAAAAGGGGCGTCGAAAGAGAAGAAAAGAAAGAGGATACGAAATTCTCCTTTGACGCCGGAGACTACAAATTCCTTATTTACAACAGACGGCTGAAGGAGCGCATCGAGAGTATCTGGGTCTATCCCCCCGAGGCTGCGGCAAGAGGTATTTACGGAGACCTGGTACTGAGATTTACGATCAGGAAAAACGGCAAGCTCGGAGCAGTCGAGATGGTAAGGACTTCCGGCCATAAAAACCTTGACGACGCTGCTATGAAAGCATTGAGAGACGGCGAGCCCTATTGGCCGCTGCCCGATGAATGGAATATGGAAGCCTACACAATCGAAGGACGCTTTGTTTATACTATTTATGGGTACTATATCAGGTAGGATTTCCTGACGGTACCGAAAAACAACGATTCAAATGAAACCGAGACTCTATCTTAAATTAGGCGATGCTGTAAGGCACTTACATTACAGCGCTTGGGGCGATGGAGAGGTCGTTGAAGAGAGACACTCTTCACTGCCGGGCGGGATATGCCTGGTAAGGGTTCTTTTCGAAGACGGAATCGAAAGGTCCTTTCTGAACGACCTCAATAATGAATGCTGCTGCTACTACGCCGGGGTAAGAATAATTTAGATTTAAGAATAAAATGAGGTTTTCCATGTAACACTTCATTATAAAAGAATTTTCTTGACAAATACCCGCTCTAATGTTTTAATCTCTCTAATGGGTCCTTTTACGTGTCTTATTGAAAAGGAGACGCCTTCGATCCTGGTCGTAGATGACGTCCAGTCAAACCTTGAACTGATGGAGGCGGTTTTCTTAAAAGAAGGATTTAATGTTTACACCGCACTTGGGGCAGATGCAGCTATAGATATATTCGGGCGTTATCCTGTTGACCTCGCAGTACTTGATGTCATGATGCCGGGCGTCGACGGCTTTGAATTATGCAGCAGGCTTAAGGAGACATCCGATAAGCGGTACTTCCCCGTTATACTTCTCACGGCACTTTCAGACAGAAAGAGCAAAATAAAGGGCTTAGAATCAGGAGCGGACGATTTCATCAGCAAACCATTCGATACATCGGAACTGATTCTGAAAATACGCTCTTTATTGAAACTGAAAAGTCTGCAGGAAGAACTCGACCACTCTGAAAACATTATTTTGACGCTTGCCGTGGCTATGGAGGCCCGGGATCCTTATACAAAGGGACATTCAACGAGGGTAAGCAAGCTTTCAACGGATTTTGTCTCGTTTCTCGGACTTTCCGAAAAGGACAGGGATGAGATGAAAAAAGCGGGTATTCTTCATGACATCGGAAAGATATGTCTCAGTGAATCCCTGCTACAGAAACCCGGTCCGCTTACGAAGGAAGAGTGCGAACTGATCAAGACGCATTCTGTCCTTGGTGAGGACTTATGCCGGCCGCTTGTTTCAATGAAGAAGATACTGCCTGCCATAAGGCACCATCATGAAAGGTGGGACGGAAAAGGATTTCCCGATGGACTGACAGGACGGGATATTCCGATTATGGCAAGGATACTCTCGATTGTGGATTCCTTCGATGCAATGGTCTCCGTCCGTCCTTATCGAGACCGCAGGTCTGTGAAGGTTACGCTGGAAACCATGAAATCAGAGCGGCCTTTAGGCCAGTGGGACACTGAACTGCTCGGTTATTTTCTTGAAATGATGTCCCCCTTGGCGGAAAAGGGACTTAAGATATATGCTTAGAGTCGCAATTGCAGGCGGGAACATAGGTGCCAGTGCACTTCTTTCACTTCTCAGGGGGGATACTAATACAGAACTGGTCGGAATGTTTGAACTGAAGGAGGACGCTCCCGGAGTCATACTTGCCGGAAAATGGAACATCCCTGTTTTTAAAGACATACAATCTCTCTGCTCGGCTAACCCTGAAATGGTTATCAACATATCAGGAGACCCCATTCTCAGCAACCAGATCAGGGCAATTTCTCAGAATAAGATAGAAGTGATCGAGGGTGTCGGCGCAAGACTCATATGGGAGATTATCGAAAAACAGAAAAGAGCGAAGATCGAAGTATTGAAGACCATGGAAAACCAGAAGGCCATATCGTCCCTCATCTCGCATATCGGTACGGCAGTCCATCTCAATGAATTTTTAGGCATCCTGCTTGACAAGGCGACCGTATTTACCGATGCGCCTGCAGGCAGCGTCGCTCTTCACGAAAACGGTGAAATGAGATTCGCCGCCTCTAAAGGGCTGAGCAGGAGGTTTGTCGAAAACAAGTCATGGGGCGTCATCCCCGGAGGACTTACCGATGTGGTCCTCCGGAAAAAGGAGATTATTGCCATTCATGACACCCTGAAGTCGGATTATACCAGGAACAATCCCGCATTAATCGCTGAAAAGATCAGGGCGCTCCTTGCCTGCCCGGTCGTACTCAGGAATAATGCAGCCGGAATCCTTTATATCGATGACTTCAAGCCGAGACAGTTTTCCGAAAGACAGAAGTCTTCTCTGAACATTCTGGCCGGCCTGATCGGTATCTGTATCGACCAGTTTGCGTTGATCAAACGTATAGAGGATGCAGGCCTCGAATTAATGAAAATAATGGAGGCAACAAACGAAGGCGTTTTTATGACAGATCCCGCAGGGTCGATCAAGCTCGTAAATGAGCGGGTACTTGAGCTGCTCGGTTACTCCAGGCAGCAGTTACTGGGCAGGGGCATCGGGTTGTTTATGAAGAACGACTCATGGGAACTTATGAGGAGAGAACTTGAAGGCAAAGCCTCCCTGGCCGGCTTCGAGGTTGCTTTTATCGGCTCGGACGGAAATGAAGTGGGTGTTACGCTCAATTGTGCGACGGCTGCGGATCCCGGAGGAAAACCCTCAGGTCTGTTTTTTACGCTCAGCAGTCAAAAAGAAATACATGATCTCAAGGGGATTATTGAAGACAAGAAAAGAGAGCTTGAAGACCTGAAAAATAACCTCGATATGAAGGTGCGGGACCGGACCGGAGATCTTGAGAAGATGAACAGGGAGCTGGAATACGCCAACCAGCTCAAAGGCAGGTTCATAGCGAACATGAGCCATGAACTCAGAACTCCTCTCAATTCGATCATCGGTTTTTCGGATGTCCTTCTTGACCGGACTTTTGGAGATCTCACCGAAAACCAGGAACGGTATATAAAAAATATTTACTCTTCCGGCAAGCACCTCCTTGAACTGATCAACAACGTCCTTGATATTGCGAAGATAGAATCCGGAAAGTACGAAATGGTCTATGAAACGTTCCTTATAGACGATGTCATAGGCGAAGTCATCAATATCATGAAATCTCTTGCAGAGAATAAATTCATCGAGATCATCGTCTCAATGGGCGAGGGTATAAGCGTTTTAACCGCAGACAGGGTTAAACTTAAACAGATTCTGTACAACCTCCTTTCGAATGCGATAAAGTTCACGCCTGAAGGGGGGAGCGTAAGGTTGCACGTCGCCAGGCAAGAGAATGTCAACAGGTGTTTTACGGAAGATATTGCCGGCCTTGAATTTATCAAATTCTCGGTTCAGGATACGGGCATCGGCATTGGTTCTGAAGACAGAGAACGCATTTTTGATGAGTTCGAACAGGCAAGTTCGGAATTTTCCAAGAAATACGGGGGTGTCGGACTCGGCCTGGCTCTCACGAAAAAGCTCGTTGAACTTCACGGAGGCGCCATAACTGTGGAGAGCAACCTTGGGGAAGGCAGCACGTTCACATTCCTGCTTCCCGTCTCTACACCGGCGGCAGCCCAACCTGAAGGAGCGTTGGTCCACGAAGATGTCGAGGCAATAAGCCTGAACTTCCCCTGGCTGAAGGAGGAGGCCCCCCTTATTCTCGTCGTAGAAGACGACCTCTCTACGGCAGAGCTCCTTACCCTCCACCTTACACAGGCAGGATATAAGGTCTCACATGCTTTTAACGGTGAAGAAGCGCTGGAGAAGGCAAAAAAGCTCCAGCCTTTTGCCGTAACTCTCGATGTCCTTCTTCCGAAGAAAGACGGCTGGGAGGTGCTGCAGCAGCTCAAGAGCGACCAGTCAACCGCAGGGATACCTGTAATAATACATTCGATAGTCGATAACAAAGATCTCGCTTTCGCGCTTGGGGCAGCGGACTACCTTATGAAACCGCTGGATAAGGACGCCCTCATATCAAAGCTTGAAGAGATAACTCTTGCCAGAGGAAAAAGGGTGCTGCCTATTTCCGTCCTTGTCATAGAATCCGAGGATAAGATGACCGAATATTTCAAGGAGATTTTCAAGCCCCACGGTTTTCTCCTCTATACGGCGCCGAACGGCAAAAGAGGCATTGAACTTGCGTCAGCAGTGAGACCGGCGGTGATACTTCTTGATTTCTCCCTTCCCGACATGCTCGGGTTCGATGTCATAAAAAATATCAAGGAGAACCCCTCAACCAAGGATATCCCGATCTTTATCCTTACAGAAAAGGATATCACCGTTGAAGAGAGAATGTCCCTTGTCGGAAAAATAGAGAGGATCGTCCAGAAATTTTCCTTTAATACAAAAGAATTGATCGATCATATAAAAGAACTCGAGATCCTCTATCCGAAAAGGGCCGGTCTGATAGACGACCTTACCGGCGTTTTCAGCCACAGATATTTTCAGATTAGGCTCGCACAGGAAGTCGAAAGAGCGACAAGGTACAAGCTGCCCTTGAACCTCCTGCTGCTCGATCTGGATTTCTTCAGCCGGTATGTAAAAGAGCACGGTAAATACTACGGTAACCTGACGCTGAAAAAGGTTGCGGAACTCATACGAAAAAACATCAGGGGTTCCGACATCGTCGTACGCTATGGAGGAGACTCTTTTGCGGTGATCCTTCCGAATACAGTTATCTCGGCAGCCCTTTCCATGAGTAACAGATTCAACGCAATCATCAGGAACTATCCGTTCATTTATGAAAATTCACAGCCAAAAGGTCATGTGACCTCCAGTATAGGTCTTACATTCCTCGACGGCCAGTCCACTGAAGAATTCCTCTTGTGCGCCGAAAAGGCGCTGGGCCATGCTTTGAACAAAGGGGGCGACAGGGTTGAGATCTATTCCAAGGAACAATATGAAAGAGAAGAGGTCGAGCAGCACTGAGTCATTCTACGACACCATCGAAAGTCCCATCGGCACTCTTTATCTCCTGTTTACCGATAAGACCCTCCGGGGCCTTGACTTCGGCAGGCCTGCTGAAAATTTGCGGAAAGGCAAAGCGCCTTCCCTTATAAAAAAAGAACTCCAGGAATACTTCGAAAGAGGCAGAGAGGCGTTCACTGCGAAGATCATTTTCCTAAAGGGCACGGAATTCGAGCAAAAGGTCTGGCTTGCTCTCAGGGAGATACCGTATGGTGAAACAAGGACATATAAGTGGCTCGCAGAAAAAATAGGAAAACCGGGCGCCTTCAGGGCTGTCGGTCAGGCGCTCAGCAGAAACCCTCTTCCGATCGTTCTTCCGTGTCACCGGATTATCGAATCAGATGGCTCCCTCGGCGGATATTCGGGCGGCACGGACATCAAGAGAAGATTGCTTGATATGGAATACTATTTAAGGCTGGAAAAGAAAGGTTGAGAATATGGATGAGATCATTGTTTTCATAACCGCCTCAAAGGAAAACGAGGCTGAAAAGATCGCAAAGGGACTTGTTGAAGCCCGCCTTGCCGGGTGTGTAAACATAGTCAGGGATATACGCTCCATCTACATGTGGCAGGGAAAGGTCGAGGACGAAAAAGAGGTTCTGATGATCGCAAAGACCAGGAAGAAATTCTTCAACGCCTTTGAGAAAAAAGTGAAGGAGCTTCATAGTTATACTGTGCCGGAAATTATTGCAGTGCCCGTGGTGGAGGGCTCTAAAAATTATCTGGCATGGCTAAAGGAAGTCACGGACTGAGCCATGCCATGAAAGCAGGGTTTTATCAGTTTAATCCATTATTCGGCAAGAAAGAGCAGAATCTAAAGCAAATATTGTCCGCAGTAAAAGATGCAGCCATGGACCTCCTCGTCCTTCCTGAATTCTTTGCTACAGGCTACCAGTTCATCTCACGGGATGAAGTGGCGGAGCTTTCCGAGCAGATACCGGATGGAGATACAACCAGATGTCTCTCGGAATTGTCCCGGCAGAAAAGTTGTTACGTCGTGGCCGGTCTCCCGGAAAGAGATAAGGACGGGTTTTATAACAGCGCTGTCCTTACGGGTCCGGAGGGGTTCATCGGAGTGTACCGAAAAACACATCTCTTTTTTGAAGAAAAGCTCTATTTCGAACCGGGGGATACGGGGTTCAGGGTCTGGGAGACGAAGGTCGGACGCATCGGCGTTATGATATGCTTTGACTGGTTCTTTCCGGAATCGATGAGAACACTCGCCCTGCTGGGAGCTGATATCGTCGCACATCCATCGAACCTTGTGCTGCCCTATTGCCCCCGGGCCATGCCCATACGGTGTCTTGAAAACAGGGTATATGCTGTAACGGCAAACAGGACCGGAAAGGAAAACAGAAAAATAGGACGACGCTTGAATTATATCGGACAGAGCCTGATCGTTTCGCCCGAAGGGAAAGTCCTCGCAAAGGCTCCCAAAAATAAAGAGGCTTTGTCGGTTATTGATATCGACCCTTTAACGGCAAGAAACAAGTCATTGAATCCTTTGACCGATCTGTTTGAAGACCGAAGACCCGGGATGTATCGGATCATTAAAAGATAAAAAAGAGAGGGCATATGTGCGGAAAAAGCTTTCATATCGCCTTATGAACTCAAATATTGCTGATAAAACCCTTTTCACCTGGCCCGCAAATATCTCCGGCGCAAAAATCGTCCAGATGTCTTTAAGAGAAAAGGTCAAAATCATCCCTCTTAAAAAACCTCCGGGATATATAGCAGGAGTCGACGCGGCATTCCAGGAGGACAAGGTTGCCGGGGCTGTCTGCCTTTACAGATATCCCGGGCTCATTCCGGTTGAAGACGCCTCTGTCGTGAAAAGAGTCTCCTTTCCCTACATACCAGGCTATTTATCCTTCAGGGAAGGTCCTGTCATCGTGGAGTTGATAGAAAAGCTGGAGATAAAGCCCGATGTTATCATCTTTGACGGCCAGGGTATTGCTCATCCCAAAGGACTGGGCATTGCATCTCATATCGGAGTGCTGCTTGACCTGCCGACTATCGGATGCGCAAAGTCAAGACTGATCGGAGATTACATGGAGCCGGGGAGCAGGAAAGGTTCGTGGTCTCCCTTATACTTTAACGGTACAACCGTCGGCGCAGTTCTGAGGACAAGGGACAATGTCAGGCCGCTTTTTGTCTCTCCCGGCCACAGGATAGATCTGCAGGCATCAATAGAAATAGTGCTTAACTGCTGCGTCAAGTATCGAATCCCTGAACCGATCAGAAGGGCGGATTCACTGGCCGGGAGGCTGAAAACCTGCAAAACACAACCTGTCTTGACACCGCAAAACCCGAAAGTGTAAAGTTAAAGGTCATGGGCAGTTAGCTCAGTCGGTAGAGCAGAGGCCTGAAAAGCCTCGTGTCCGCAGTTCGATTCTGCGACTGCCCACCATTTTCCCACCAGATAAGCGCGTTTTTAGATGCAAACTACAGATAATTCATTCATGTAGAAGCTTCGAATCAAAATAAAAGGCAATTGAGATATTTTGACTTTTTTCTTGACAAAATAGCTATTTTTAGGCTAAAAATAGGATTGTATGCTGTTACTGAGACTATTGATCCTGCAGATAATCGTGTTATGTTTTGCATTTCCTCTTTTTGCTTACGACCGGCTTGGGGAAGCTTCGGTCAATGGCGCGATAATTTCGACATTACCTGAAGACAGAATCAAAGGCGATCTCAGTGGAATATCGGATTACGCTTCCAATGAGATAGCGTTGGAGGCGGTACAAAAGAATGTATCGCTTTTTTCCGGAAAAATAAGGGAGAGGTTCTCGGTCTATCTCAGCAGGTCCGGGAAATATATTGAGATGATGAAGAAGATCCTCAGGGAGAACGATGTCCCTGAGGAGATCGTTTTCCTGCCGCTTATCGAGAGCGGTTTTAACCCTAATGCGTATTCTCATGCCCGGGCTGCGGGATACTGGCAGTTCATCTCGTCCACCGCAAAGAGATACGGCCTTGTGATCGACTGGTGGAAGGACGAGCGGAGAGATCCCGTCAAATCAACGGTAGCAGCGGCAAACTATCTGAAAGACCTTTACGGCATGTTTGGTTCCTGGAACCTCGCAATGGCTGCTTATAATGCAGGAGAAGGAAAGATACTCAGGGCTCTCAACAAGACAAAGACAGACGACTACTGGTCTCTTTTGAATACGAAGTATATAAAAAATGAAACAAAGGACTATGTCCCGAAGTTCATCGCCGCAAGCCTCATCGCTACCAGTCCCGAAGATTTCGGTTTTGACAACCTCGAATATCATTCTCCCTTGCAGTATGAAAAGGTTATAATCACTTCACCTGTCGACATCGCGGTCATTGCCGAATGTTCGGAGGTCTCTGTACAGGAAATAAAGGATTTGAACCCGGAACTGAGAAGATGGTGCACGCCGCCCGACGTACCTGAATATACACTGAGAATCCCCGAAGGGACAAAAAGCACATTCCTCAGAAACCTTGCGGATTTCCCCGAGGAAGAGCGTTTTACAGTGGACGTTTACACAGCCGGAAAGGGAGATACTTTCAAGGCAATATCGAAAAAGACAGGGGTACCGGTTGAGGTCATTTATGATCTCAATAACATGGAAAAGATAATCCCCCTTGCAGCGGGAACAAAAATTTATCTCCCTCCGAAAGGAAAATTTGCGCTTGACAGTGAAGACAGGGCAGTAGTCAAAAAAGCGTCGTATAAACAGAAGAAGGCTGTCTCAAAAAGTAAAAAATCGCGGAAACCGGTCAAAAAGGTTTCTCAGAAAAAGAAACGTTAGTTCACTCCCTGAAGTCTGAAAAGATTTAACCTTTTTTCTTTCCTGCTAATCTTGCCTCTGCCTCGTCCCTGAAGGGTGAATCCGGAAATTTTTTCGTAAGCTCTTCATATTTTTTCTTTGCTTCATCGGATTTTCCCTGTCTCTCAAGGAGTTTACCGGTTTCCATAAGGGCGACATCCTTGAAGATATCGCCCGGGAGACTATAAAGGGTGTCGAGCGTCTTCAGGGCCTCATTCACGTCCCCTTTCCTGACATAGGCCATCGCCATTTTCTGATGTGCAAGGGGAGCCAGTCTTTCCGCGCCCGAGTATTTCCGCGTAAAATCTTTTAACGTCTTTACAGTTTCATCATAGTTGCCGAGTTCGTAGTAGCAGGCTGCAATATAGAAAAGAGAGACCGGTGACTTTTTCGTATCATAAGCTTTTTGAAACATATCAAGCGCTTTTTTATACTGTCCTCCCTTGTTGCCGGGTTGCATCCGGGTTGTGCTGTTAAAGATTTTGTATGCCTGAAACTCATACTCCCCGGCCTTTTTCTTTACAGAAGAGGAATAGAGAAAAAAGCCCGTGATCGCTATTAGAATGACGAGAGCACCTGCGGCTATCTGTATCGCCGTCTTCTGTCGTTCTCTCAACGTATCTTTAAACGTCGCAAGTCTTTCCGTTACCTCGGTCTCGGTATCAACAGCCTTCCTCGATGTTCTTTTCTTGATAGCCTTGGGCATCAATTCCTCCTGAGTATTTTTTCTATGATAGCTTTTGAATTATCCAGTACGGATTGAATACGGGTCTTCTCAATTCCCGCTGCAAGGAGTATGTTTGCTGCGAACTCCCCGGTAATCAGATCCGAAGGGCTATGGCTGTCGGTGTTGATGCAGAGGGTCGCCCCGAGCAGCATCGCCTGTTTTGCCACATAGCCGTTTGAGAGGGAGTGTCCTTTCCGCGAAGTTATCTCAAGCGCAACCCCTTTTTCTTTCGCCAATAGAAGGTCCTCCTCCGAGATAAGGCCGGGATGCGCAAGGATGTCCGCATTCGCCTCGATTGCAGCACGGTTCGTGCCCGGAGAAACAGGCTCAACCAGAGTCTCTCCGTGCACAACAACGATCTTTGCTCCCAGTGCCCGGGCCTCTTTTACGAGATCGGGAATCAACGGCGGGGGCACGTGCGTGATCTCGGCTCCCGGGATTGCTTCAATGGAAATATGGGCCCTCAGTTTATCAAGTACAGCGACGATCCTCGGGATCACCAGATCGATGTTCGAAGCATCGACATGATCTGTAATGGCAATGGCCTTGTATCCGATTACCTCCGCCCTCCGGATCAGCTCCGAAGGGACGAGTTCGCCGTCACTAAAGAAAGTATGGGTATGCAGATCAATCATATTCGTAACTCGTCCTTAAAAGTACCCAATATTTTATCAGATTTGTTTTTAAATCACCAATGGGACCTTAATCTTGGGATACTGCTTGAGGTTACATCATGCTTGCCCTGGCTATGATGAGGACGATCACCTCCTTTGCTCCTGCCTTCATCAGCATTTTTGAGCATTCGGTTGCTGTAGCGCCCGTTGTCATGACATCGTCTATAAGCAGGAGTCGCAGGCCCCCAATATCTCCTTTGACTTCGAAGGCGCCTTTAAGATTGGACAGCCGCTCTTTTTTCGACAGCCCTATTTGAGGAGACGTATCTTTTTTCTTAAAAAGGATATCCATCAGGAGGGGAACTTTTACATGCTTTGAGACGACTCTCGCCAAAAGGAGCGACTGGTTAAAGCCTCTTTCCCTTAGCCCCTTCAAGCTCAAAGGCACAGGCACAATACCGTCAAAAGGAGGAAGTTCGACATCCAGGAGAAACCTGCCGAGAGGCTTCGACAGTCTCTTCAGGCCGTTAAATTTCAACTGGTTGACGGCTTCCGCAAGCACCCCCTCATAAAGCCCGTAGAAAAAAGCTTTGGCGTAAGGCGGCTTTTCCTTCAGGCACTGCCCGCAGACAGATGAATATTCCGACGAAAGCGGCATAGCACAGACCGGGCATGAAGGACCCTCGTATTTTTTGGTCTTGGACCAGCACCGACTGCAGACAGGCGAATACCTCCAGGAGTCGGACGGATTTCCGCATACCGGGCACAGGGAGGGATAAAGAATATTAAGGAATCCCGAAATCAGGACGTGGCGATGGCTAACGGTCTTCCGCATCTGCCGCATTTCGGCCCGAGATCAAGTTTTGTGCTGAGTACCTTATTTTTTACTCCGCATCCGGGACAGGAAATGACCTGAAATTCAGGGGCAGGTTGTTCGCTTACGGGTTCATTGTTTTCCCCGATGATTTTGATAAAATCGCTGAAGATCGGGTCCTGTTCCAAGAGTTCGATACCCATACCGTTTTTCATCGATGACAGCGGTGTCTTGATCGTTCTTTTCACGACTCCTTTCAGCAATGCGATCCGGTTGTCCGGCATAACGAGTTCGATATCTACAATCGAACCCGGCGCAAAACCGCGGTTGGTCCTTATAAAAAGACCGTTTGTCGAGACATTGCTCATTATCCCCCTGTAGCCCAATCCGCCGGAACTGAATGTGACTTCAAGCCTCTTCGTAAACCTCGGATGGCGCTGATATCCTCTCTTCTTCATCGTGAGAACTGGTCCCTGAGCAGGATGATCTCCTCTCTTCTCTGGCCCGTCGAGATTATATGCACTTTCATGCGCAGCATCTTTTCGATCTTTTTTATGTAGACTTTTGCCGCTCCGGGAAGCTTATCAAAATCGGTTATCCCCTGGGTGCTCGTTTTCCAGCCCTGCACCTTTTCATATACCGGCTCGCATTCATTGAAGATGTTTATTTCCTTCGGGAATTCTTCGTATATCTTTCCCTTAAACCTGTAAGCAGTACAGATCTTCAGGAAATCCAGGCCGTCGAGGATATCGAGTTTCGTAACAGCGATTCCGGTCAGCCCGTTGATCCTTGCAGAGTGTTTGAGGATTACCATGTCGAGCCATCCGCATCTCCTCGGCCTGCCGGTGGTCGCACCATATTCCCCCCCTTTATCGCGGATCTTTTCTCCGAGGGAATCCCTGATCTCAGTGGGGAAGGGACCTCCGCCGACTCTGGTTGTATATGCCTTTGCCACCCCGAGAACCCTGGAAATCTTTGTAGGTCCCACTCCGAGGCCTGTGCAGGCGCCTCCCGCAATAGCGTTCGAAGAGGTGACGTACGGGTATGTCCCGTGGTCGATATCGAGAAGGGTTCCCTGAGCGCCCTCGAACAGGACATTGCCTTTTTCATAAATCGTTTTATTGACAATAAGGTCGGTATCGGCAATATACTCGGAAAGCCTGCCGGCATAACCCATGAATCTGTCGTAGATTTCATTTACGGTAAATACCGGCGCCTTGTAAAGATGTTCGAGCAGGAAATTTACGTGATAGAGATTTGCTTCTAATTTTTCTCTGAAAATATCGGGATGAAGAAGGTCGGCGACCCTGACGCCCACCCTGCCTATTTTATCGCAATAGGCAGGCCCTATTCCGCGGCCCGTCGTCCCTATGCTCTTTGCACCTCTCATCTTCTCGTTCTCCCTGTCCAGCGCTATATGATAGGGCATTATTAAATGGGCATTCTTGCTCAAAAAAAGATTTTTGTTTATTTCGACGCCCCTCTCCTTAAGCCCCTGTATTTCGTCCAGGAGAGCTTCGGGGTCTACAACAACTCCATTTCCTATGAGACAGATCTTGTTTTTATAAAGAATGCCGGAGGGAATGAGATGAAGAATGAACTTCTCGTTGTTGATCACGACGGTGTGACCGGCATTATGGCCCCCCTGGAAACGGGCCACAACATCAGCCTTTTCAGAGAGGAAATCAACAATCTTGCCTTTTCCCTCGTCACCCCACTGTAAACCTACAACAACTATATTCGGCATAGCAGACTTCTCCTTAAAGACTTATTTGTTTGACGGAAAGGATATTCGGGAGTCTTCTGATTTCGTCGATAACCTTTGCCGGCGCATGGACGTCGATGCTGACAACAGAGATTGCCATGCCTCCGGCTGTTTCCCTTCCGAAATGCATCCGTGCAATGTTGATATTATTCCTGCCGAGCAGTGTCCCGATATTTCCTATTACGCCCGGTTTGTCGTTGTTGTACATAAAGAGCAGATCTCCCTCGGGTACGATTTCTACCTTGAAACCGTCGACGACAACGATGCGCGGATCCTTTTTGCTGAAAAGTGTGCCTGAAAAATAACTTTCCTTATCTTTTGCCTTGAGCCTGAGTGCAATAAGGCTCTGGTAATCTCCCTGATCGGTGCTCTTGATTTCTTTAACCTCTACACCCCGCTCCTTTACAATAATCGGGGCGTTCACAAAATTTACCGTCTCCTCCAAAATAGGGGTCAGAAATCCTTTTATTGCAGCGATCGTAACAGGGGCTGTATCGACCGCGGCCGCATCTCCCTGATATTCGATCGTCATCTCGGTAACCCCCCCTTCGAATATCTGGGATGCAAACCCCCCGAGTTTTTCAGCAAGGTTGATATACGGCTGAAGCCTCGGCACCTGGTCTGAAGGAATAGAAGGAAAATTCACGGCGTTGCGGATCGTTCCGCGGATCAGGTAGTCAGCCACCTGTTCCGCAACAGCAACAGCGACATTCTCCTGCGCCTCCTTCGTTGATGCGCCCAGATGCGGTGTCGCGATAACGCCGTCCAGCGTGAGAAGCGGATTGTTTTCAGGGGGTTCTTTTTCAAAAACATCAAGTGCGGCGCCCGCGACCCTGCCCTCTTTCAGTGCCTCGTACAGATCCTGTTCATTGATTATGCCGCCCCTCGCACAGTTGATGATCCTTACCCCTGGTTTCATGACAGCAATCGTCTTCTTATTAATAAGGTTTCTTGTCTCTGCCGTAAGCGGCGTGTGGACCGTAATAAAGTCCGAACGTCTGAAAAGCTCCTGAAGGTCGACCTTTTCAACCCCCATAGCCTTTGCCTTCTCTTCGCTCAAAAAAGGATCATACGCTATAACAGCCATGGAAAATGCCTGCATCCTCTTTGCGACCTGGCCGCCGATATTCCCTATCCCGACGATGCCGAGTGTCTTATTGTAAAGCTCCACGCCCATAAACTTCTTTTTCTCCCATTTCCCCGCTTTCATCGAGATTGTCGCCTGGGGCACCAGCCTTGCAAGAGAGACCATAAGGGCGATAGTGTGTTCTGCAGTTGTAATGGTATTGCCGCCCGGGGTATTCATCACCACAATGCCTTTTTTTGTAGCAGCCGCTTTATCGACATTGTCGAGTCCGGACCCTGCGCGTGCGATGACTTTGAGGTTCACGGCGGCATCGATGATATCCGGGGTAACCTTTGTTGCCGACCGGATTACCAGGCCTTGGTAATCGCCGATACACTCTTTAAGCTCTTCGGGCTTTAATCCGACTTTCACATCAACTTTGAGTCCTGCGTTTTTTAGAATATCGATACATTTTGACGAGATATTATCGCTAACGAGAACCTTCGGGACTACGTTTTTCATCTCCCCTCCCTACACCATTAAGAGTTCCTGCGCAACTGCCACGCCTGTGCCGAGCTTTACCGGATATCCCATGCCTTTCAGGACCATCTCGATTCCCGCGATCGCTATTATTACATCGAATCTGTCCGAATAGCCGAGATGGGCGATCCTGAAAATCTTCCCTTTTGCCTTGTCCTGGCCTCCTGCAGCGGTGATTCCGTATTTCTCACGAAGATTTTTGTACACCGCCTGCCCGTCTATGCCGGGGGGAGTCATGATTGCCGTCACGGAATTTGAGGGCGACCCTTTCGGATAAAGCTCCAGTCCGATGGCCCGGACAGCCTTTCTCGTGGCATCGGCAAGCATTTCGTGCCTCCTGAATACATTCTCCAACCCTTCAGCCTGAAGCATCCTGAGACTTTCATTCAAACCGATAATAAGGGTGACCGGAGAGGTAAAGTTCGTCTGGTTTTTCGCGAGGTTCTCGCGCTCTTTCCTGAAATTGAAATAAAACCTGGGCATCTTTGAGGTTTCCGCCTTTGCCCATGCCTTCTCACTCACGCTGACGAACGCGATCCCGGGAGGGAGCATGACTCCTTTCTGGGAACCCCCTACCATTATATCGATGCCCCATTCATCTGTCTTCAAGTCGTGTGCAACAAGTGCGCTGATTGCATCAACGATAAACAGCGTATCGCCGTGCTTTTTTACGATCGAGCCGAGATTTTTGATATCATGGTATACTCCGGTCGAAGTCTCCGAGGCCTGAACAAACACGCCTTTTATGCCCTTGTCCTTCTTCAGCTTCTCTTCCACGTCTTCGGGCCTGACAGAGTACCCCCATTCTACAATGATCTCCTCGACGGCAAGCCCGTAAGCCTGACATATCTTCGTCCACCGCTCTCCGAATTTACCGCCGTTGATCACAAGGACCTTATCGCCTTTATTGAAAAAATTATTCACGGAGCCGACCATTCCGCCTGTGCCCGTCGAGCTTAAAATAAGCACTTCGTTCTTCGTTTGATACAGCCACTGAAGACCCTTTTTTGCCGAATCGAGCACGGGCAGAAAATCAGGTGAACGGTGATGTATTATCGGCGCTGCCATCGAGAGAAGGACTTCTGAAGGCACAGGCGTCGGACCGGGCGCCAAAAGATAACGTTTTAACATGCAAAATCCTCCCGAAATACCTTTATTTATAGAAGCTTATAGAGATAAGCCAGACTTTCGAAATTAGCACACTAAAGGGTGTTTGGTCAAGGGTGGACACTTTACAATGTCTGAAATTGCCGATTATAATTAAATTTATGAAGAAAAAAATATTGATCGGCATATCGATTTTGCTGACCGGCTTCTTTTTAGGTGGTCTTACATTCTATATCCTCGGCAAAGTCACAAGCAACTACAGATACGTCCCCTACAGTGGGACTCCTTATGTCCCCCGCCAGATTATCGAGACAAGCAGGGCGTTCTCGGATATTGTGAATGCCGTCTCACCTGCGGTCGTCAACATCTCAACAACCAAGGTTGTCCGTAGAGAAGGCGGTCCTTTTGAGGACCCTTTCTTTGATCTTTTCAGCCCGTTCAATGATTTCAACATGCCGAAAAAATGGAAGGAAAAGAGTCTCGGTTCTGGCGTAGTCGTCTCCCCTGAAGGGTATATCATCACCAACAATCATGTGATAGAAAAGGCTGATGAGATAAAGGTTACGCTGGTCGACAGAAGGACGTTTAAAGGAAAACTGGTAGGAGCCGATCCAAAAACGGATATAGCGATTATACGGATAGACGCCGGCAATATCCCGACCCTGAAGTGGGGTGATTCGGACAAGCTGCAGGTCGGCGAATTCGTACTCGCTGTCGGAAGCCCTTATGGGCTGAGCAATACCGTCACCATGGGAATTATCAGTGCGGTTGGAAGGGCGAATGTGGGGATCGCTGATTATGAAGACTTTATCCAGACTGACGCAGCCATCAACCCCGGAAACTCAGGCGGACCGCTTGTAAACATAAAAGGGGAGATGATAGGGATCAACACCGCGATATTTTCCAGGACAGGCGGTTATCAGGGCATAGGCTTTGCCGTACCAAGCAATATGGTCCGCCTTGTGATAGACCAGCTTATAGAAAAAGGAAAGGTTGTCCGGGGATGGATCGGCGTGACTATTCAGGAACTTACACCCGAACTCGCCCATGAATTCGGGATCAAAAAGTCTAAAGGCGCCCTTGTGAGCGATGTTGCAAAAGACAGTCCGGCCGGAAGGGCGGGAATTATGAGGGGTGATATAATTGTCGAATTTAACGGCAAGGAAATAAAAGATGTAAGCAGCCTGCGGAATATGGTCGCACAGAGCAAGTCCGGCAATGAGATCACTATGAAGATATACAGGGCGGGAAAGGAATTTGTGGTGAAGGTGGTAATTGTCGAATTGCCGAGAGAAGTAGCGGAAGTTGCACCCGAAAACCCGGCTCCTGATCCGGAATTAAAAATGCTCACAGGACTCACCGTTATGAACCTCTCAAAAGAGATCATCCGGCAACTCGGGTTTAATAAAGATGAAAAGGGAGTTGTTGTTGTCAAGATTGAGCCGGGAAGCCCGGCAGATGATGCGGAGATAAAAAAGGGAGATATCATCAAAGAAATCAATAAAGAACGCATAGATAATCTGGAGGATTTCAACAGGCTTGCCACAAAAATACAGAAGAACGAGTCGGCTCTTGTTTTTATTAACAGGAGCGGCAAGAAATTCTATGTTATCCTCAAGGCATTATAATGCGGACGAAGACGATTGATCAGGGCTCTTGCTTATCCTTTTGCCTTATTTTCCCATATTTTTAGCCGGCATGTCTTAACAGGAAAGGAGGTGATGGAAATGTTGCTTGCGATAAGACTTATCATTTTTTTACTTTTTGCAGTTTCGGGATACATTATCGGCACTACGTATAATTTTGGAGTATATGGCGTCCTGGTAGGCTGTGCATCCGGGCTCTTTGCAATAGCCATGGAAATTAAACTGAGGAAGGCCGAACTCGGAACACTTATAGGAGGGTTACTGGGTATTTCATTCGGACTTTTATTTGCATACCTTCTCATACTCCCTCTGAAGCTCTATTTCGGCGAAGATATCAGGCCCCTCTCATTCGGGTTAATGGCCATATTCGGTTACGGAGGACTCCTGCTCGGCCTAAGCAAAGGCAAGGCGATATCTATTCCGGCTATCTTCCGGATTTTCAGGGGCCAGAGTATGGAGGAAAACCTCAAGATTCTTGATACCAGCGTAATAATAGACGGACGGATAGCAGATGTCTGCGAAACCGGTTTCCTCGAAGGTGTTTTTATCCTCCCCCAATTTATCCTTCAGGAATTACAGCATATAGCAGACGCTGCAGACCCCATGAAGCGGGCGAGGGGAAGGAGGGGACTCGATATCCTCCATAAGATTCAGAAGATGTCACGCATTACAGTGCGGATTGTTGATGAGGATTTCCCAAATATAAAGGAAGTTGATGCCAAACTGGTCGCTCTGGGAAAGCTCATGAACGCAAAAGTTGTGACGAATGACTTCAACCTTAATAAGGTTGCGGAACTTCAGGGCGTATCGGTATTGAATATAAATGAACTGGCGAATTCTCTAAAGCCGGTTGTGCTGCCGGGCGAAGTAATGAAGGTCTTCGTACTGAAAGAAGGAAAGGAGTACAATCAGGGGGTTGCATATCTCGATGACGGCACCATGGTGGTTGTCGAGAACGCCAGGAAACTTATCGGGAAAAATGCTGATGTAGCCGTAACGAGCGTTCTGCAGACAACCGCAGGAAGGATGATATTCTCCAAACTTAAGGATGATTATGAAAGAGAGGAGAGGATAGGTAAGTAGATCCCTGCAGGCAGGATATGGCATCTCCAACAAGCGAACATGCTTTGTCCTGCCTGATGATTTTATTGACNNCACCCTCCCCAACCCCTCCCATCAAGGGAGGGGTATTTACTACCCTCTCCCCTGGTGGTCTACGACTCGTAGAGGAGAGGGCAAGGGTGAGGGGGTTTAGTTAATTCAGGTTTAAAAAGAGCATGAAAGACCTTCAGAAAAAACATAAGGTTGTTGCGGTCGTTCCTGCTGCGGGGCTGGGAAAGCGGTTCGGACAGGGAACGAACAAGCCTTTCCAGACACTTTGCGGCAAGCCGCTCGTTGTCTGGTCCATTTCTGAACTGGAAAAAGTTCCCGAAATCGTCGAGATCATCCCGGTTCTGAAGGAAGACGATATGGCAAGCGGACAGAAGTTGTTTGAGGAATACGGTTTTTCCAGGATAAAAAAAATTGCACCGGGAGGAAAAGAGCGTCAGGACTCCGTATATAACGGCCTCAGGTTAATCGATGACGAAGATTGCATGGTCCTTATACATGACGGTGTCCGGCCGCTTGTTGAGAAAGAATTGATCGAAAACACTATAAAAGAATTGCAGTCCGCTCTTTCCCCTTCAAGTATGGAAAATAAGGTGGGATTTAAGGCAATCGACGGAGTGATTCCAGTGGTACCACTCAAGGATACCGTCAAGGAGGCGGATGACGGAGTGGTAAAAAGGACCCTGAAAAGAGGAACTTTATGGGCTGTCCAGACGCCGCAGGTTTTCCATTATGCGTCTGTCCTTCATGCATATGAAAAGGCATTGAAGGAAGGCTATTTTGCAACTGATGACGCAGCCCTTGTCGAAAGATACGGCGGCAGGGTTAAAATCATAACGGGATCATACCGGAATATCAAGATTACAACGCCTGAAGATCTGGAAATAGCGGCGTTTTTTATTGGGAAAAGACCGACGGTTAAAGTATGCGGATAGGCATCGGGTATGACTCCCATAAACTTGTAGAAGGAAGGAAGCTCGTCATAGGAGGGGTGACTATCCCTTTCAAAAAAGGGCTCTCAGGTCACTCCGATGCGGACGTGCTCTGCCACGCAATCACAGATGCTCTTATCGGAGCACTCGGCCTTGGAGACATCGGCCGGCATTTTCCCGATACTGAACCGAAATGGAAGGATGCATCGAGCATCGAGTTTCTGAAACGTATTGTAAAACTGACTTACGTTAACAGTTACGAGGTCTCGTGGATCGATTCTGTCGTTATAGCGGAAAAACCGAAAATCGCTCCCTTTATTTACGACATGCAAAAGGCGATCTCGGGAGCAGGCATCCCCATCGGCGCCATCAACATCAAAGCGAAAACAAACGAAGGTATGGGGTTCATAGGACGCGGACAGGGGATTGCGGCGTATGCGGTATGCATTCTCCGGAGGGTTGAGCAGATTACTTAAGCAGGAATTTCCTTACGTCCCCTACCCTCATTGTAATCTTGTTGGAATCAAGGTATTCGAGAAACGGCAGGGCGTACTTTCTTGTGGTATTGAGGATATCCCTGAACTCCGCTACAGTCATGTCCGGTTTTTTACTGTAAAAATCCTTCAGATTCCCGATCATTTTATTGTAGGCGGATGAGGTTATGAAAACCGAATCGTTTATGCGCACAAGGCTGCCTTCCTTTGACATGAGTTTCAGAATATCAGAAAAATGTTTCTGGTCCATTTTCAGAGACTGTGACAGCTCTTCCTTTGCCGGCGGCTGAAACCCGCTCTTTTCGAGGAGGTCAAGGATCTGTGCCTTGACCGTCTCATCCACCTGCGAGAGGGCTGCTTTGAAGGTCGCCAGACGAACAAGTTCTTTTTCGCCTACGATATCCTTTACAGATGCGAGGAGATTTCCGAAGAGCCTCGGTTCGATTTTCAGATTCGCCCTGAGTTCCTCCTTCGGCATTCCCGGCTTAAGGGGGTTTTTCCTGTGGAAATCGTTCATTATCTTTTTTATGTTTTCTCTGAAAGAATCGAATGGCTGGACATGTACGAGGGTGTCCTCGAACTGCATCAGGGTCCCTTTATCTTTGAGGGTCTTTATCGATTCGCTGATGGACGTAATCTCCGCCTTGACCCACCCTTCAATCAGAGATATTTTAATGCCGTGTATGCCTGCCCTCTTTACCTTCGCGGCAATCTTGCCGGAGAGGGTCCCGGATTCGAAAATCTCCAAATCTTCTACGCCTTCCTTCCGGTTTCTTCTGAACGATAACGGATCGAGTATCTCACCTCCGCCGATCGTCTCCACAGGAGAAAATCTCCTTATAATATACCTGTCTCCGGACATGGCGATTACCGGTTCGCGGAGCCTGAACTGGCAGTAACACCTTTCACCCGCCTTGACCTCGGTTTTCCCGAAGACAATAACCCGCGCTATGGTCTCCGATGTGCCGAGGTGGAAATGTACAAGGCTTTTCGTCTTCACCGGGGGAGCACCCGAAAGCATCTCCAAGTTGGCGTCGATCTTCCTTGTCGGGGTAAACCTTTCAGGCACAACGATTGAATCTCCCCTCTGCAATTCATCTTTGTCGACTCCCTGAAGATTGATGGCAACCCTCTGTCCTGCATACGCTGTCTGTATCGGTTTGCCGTGGCTGTGGAGTCCGCGGACCTTGCTTTTTATGCTGCTCGGCAGTATCTCCACCGGTTCATCCACTGCTATACTGCCTGATACGGCAGTCCCCGTGATGACCGTTCCAAACCCCTTTAATGTAAATACCCTGTCGATCGGGAGCCTGAAAAGCCCCTTCGTCGGTTTTGGTTCAACCTGTAATGCTGCATCTCTGATCTTATCCTTCAGCACATCGACATTCAGTAATGTTTTGGATGATACAGGCACAATTGCCGCTCCTTCAAGGAATGTGCCTTTCACAAAACTCTTCACTTCATCCTCTACAAGATCCAGCCAGTCCGGATCCACAAGATCAGCCTTTGTTATCGCTATCAGTCCCGACTTTATTTTGAGAAGGTTGCAGATATGGAGATGTTCGCGGCTCTGCGGCATGACACCCTCATCAGCCGCAATGACCAGAAGGACGAGGTCTATGCCGCCCGCTCCTGCAAGCATGTTCCTCACGAGTCTTTCATGTCCGGGCACATCGACAATACCCACGATCAGACCGTCGGGATAGGTCAGATCTGCAAACCCCAGATCTATTGTGATGCCCCGTTCTTTTTCTTCCTTCAGCCTGTCGGGGTCGATGCCGGTCAGGGCCTTTACCAGCGCGCTCTTGCCGTGGTCAATATGCCCTGCCGTTCCAAGGATTACATATCGCATAGATATTTATCTCTGTATATTCATTTTTTTATCGGTCTAATATAAGACTTTTCCTGCCTTCAGTATATCCTTGCTGCTGCCGTCTCTAAAAATCAGCGTTACCGTCGGTTTGAAGAAGACAAAATCCTCGTGAAAAGGGGTTTTCACTTTTCCGCCGAATGAACTGTTGTCCCCGAGGGCTATATGGATCGTTCCGAGTATCTTTTCCGATTCGAGGATGTTGTCAGGCCTTGTCGCGGCATCGTTTGTACCGATGCCGAGCTCGGCGATATTACCGTTTTCTTCCCTCTCCATAAGCTTCATCCGAACATAATCGGCATATTCATCGGGGCCTGAGACATCAACCACGCGGCCTCCTTTCACCTCAAGAGTCAGAGGCGAAACCAGCTGCCTTGTTGGCGCCCATTCAAGGACGAGCTTTCCACGGGCAGTGCCTTCAAGAGGCGCAAAGAAGACCTCGCCCGCCGGGAGGTTCCCGAAGGAGCCCTTCCTGGTAAGTATTCCCGTGTCCGCCAGCGCCTTCCTGCCTTTCTTGGAAAGAGAAAGAGAGGTGCCGTTGGGAGTTTTAATCCGGATACCCTCAGCAGTATTCACCAGCCCTGCCAGCTCCCTTGTCCTCTTTGCAAGGGCCTTCCAGTCAACGTTCATCGCGCCTTCGAGCATAGACGCCTCAAAGAGGGGCATGCTTGCATATCTGCAGCCGCAAATCCTCGTAAGAAAATCCCTGAATCTCGTATGGCTTGTTGAGTAATACGACAGCGCCACTATGCAGTCTGCAGCCGCACTTTTGTATTTTGCAACGATGTCCTCCGCCTGCTTGATATCGCTGTCCCCGGCAGTTTTCTTAAGGATAAGATAGAGCAGACGGGCCTTCTTTAATGCCCCGACTGTTTTTTCTCCAAAGGCAAGCTCCCAGAGTGCGGCAGGGGGTTCTGCGCCATGGCTTCCGGTTGCGGAATATTCATGGAAGGCAACTGAATTACAAAAACTCTTGCCGATTTCCGCTGCAAGGAGCGAAAGAGAGGCGAGCTTTGTCCTTTTTTCTCTTGCCTCTGCGCTGATATTCTCCTTATCAGATATCCGGTCGGTAAAGACAAGGAGCCGCTCGCGTTTTTTTACGCCGAGGTTAATCCTGAAGATGTCCCTCAATGCAAAGGTTATCATGAGGCTACAATTCTCTTTCTATCTGAGATTGCATCACGTCGTTTGCAATGACAGACTTTTTCAGTTCGCAAGTTTCTCAGGAGCGGAGCAATCCATCTTTATGATTTTTTTACGTCTAACTTGTTCTCTGCTATCTGAACAGGAATTCCATCTGCTTGAGATGTTCACCTGGAAAATGTATAGGATAGTCGCAATCGAAACATGCTGTACAGAAATTCTGGGAGTTCGGCACGATCTTTTTAAGCCCTTCGAGGCTCAGATATGAGAGAGAATCGGCTGTCACATATTTTTTGATTTCACCGATTAGATGGGTGGAAGCTATGAGCTCGCGTCTTGTCGGGGTATCGATGCCGTAAAAGCAGGGGCCAATGGTCGGCGGGGAGCTGATCTTAAGGTGCACTTCTTTTGCGCCTCCTCCTTCTCTAAGCATCTTGACGATCTTCTTGCTCGTTGTACCCCTCACGATCGAATCGTCAATCACTATCAGCCTTTTCCCCTCGAGCAGCTTTCGCACAGGGTTGAGCTTTATCTTTACACCGAAATGCCTGATGTTGTGTTTGGGCTCGATAAACGTTCTTCCCACATAATGGTTTCTGATAAGGCCGAAATCAAAAGGAATACGGCTTTCTTCGGAAAAACCGATTGCCGCGGGAACACCTGAATCGGGTACGGGTATTACAAGATCGGCTTCGGTCTCCGACTCTCTTGCAAGCTGTCTGCCGAATTCCTTCCTCGTCTCGTTTACGTTCTGACCTCCGAAGATATTGCTGTCCGGCCTCGAAAAATAGATGAATTCAAAAACGCAGAAGGCCTTTCTCCTGCTGTTCAATATCTTCAACGACTCAAGGCCGTTTTCGTTCATGATCAGGACTTCTCCCGGCTCGACATCGCGAATGTAGGTCGCACCGATGAGATCAAAGGCGCAGGTTTCGGAAGCAACGACGTATGCGCCGTCTTTCATCCCGAGGCTGAGGGGTCTTACACCATAGGGGTCCCTTATGGCAATCAACTCTTTCTCTCTCAGAATGACGAGGCTGAAAGAGCCCGTAATCTGGCTTGCTGCGTAGGCCACCCTTTCGTAAAAATCATTTCCTTTTGCGTGGGCGATAAGGTGCACAATCACCTCGCTGTCGGATGAGGATTGAAAAATAGCTCCTTCCCCCTCGAGGGATGTCCTGAGGTCGATAGCGCTGACGAGGTTTCCGTTGTGCGCTATCGCGAGTGTGCCGAGGGCAAAGTTTGCCACGATAGGCTGAACATTTTTCAGCACGCTGCTTCCCGCCGTGGAATAGCGGTTATGGCCTATTGCGCTATATCCCGGGAGTCTCCTGAGCCTTTTTTCACTGAAGACGTCGGCAACAAGCCCCATGGACTTTTCGAGGAAGAGCTGTCTGCCGTCGGATGAACATATCCCGGCGCCTTCCTGCCCCCTGTGCTGAAGGGCATAAAGCCCGAGATACGTAAGGTTTGCCGCCTCAGGATGACCGTAGATCCCGAATACGCCGCACTCTTCGTGAATATCGTGGAACATGGATAATGTATTTTAACATATATTCGGATTTTCAATGGTCCTGCTCAAGGCAATAAAACCCATTGACCTTAATTTTTATTCTATGGTAGAAAAGTACATGAATGAAAAGCAGAAATTACTCTCTCAACTCCCCTCTGTGGATGAAATCCTGAAAAGCGGGGAGGGAATGAAATGGCTCGAAACCTATCCCAGAAGGTATGTGCTTAACGCTATCCGGCATGCCCTTGACGCGAGGAGACGTGAAATCCTCGACGGCCTCGCCACCGGTCTCTCGGTTGAACTTATGGCTGCGGAGATCCGAAGAAATATCGAGAAGCTTTCTTCCTACAGCCTGATACCCCTCGTCAACGCGACAGGTGTTGTAATCCATACAAACCTCGGCAGGTCCGTCCTTTCAGAAAAGGCGCTCGAAAATATCAGGAGGGTATCCGGGAGTTACTCGAACCTGGAGTACGATATCGACATGGGAAAGAGGGGAAAACGATATACCCATATCAAAAGGGTCCTCAGGGAAGTTACAGGTGCCGAGGACGCCCTGATTGTCAACAACAATGCCGCGGCAGTCCTTCTCTGCCTCAATGCTATGTCAAGGGGAAGAGAAGTCATCGTCTCAAGGGGTGAGCTCGTCGAGATAGGCGGTTCCTTCAGGATGCCTGATGTCATGGCAGCAAGCGGCGCCATCCTCCATGAAGTGGGAACCACAAACAAAACCCATCTGTTCGATTACGAGAGGGCGATTAATGAAAATACCTCTCTAATCCTCAAGATCCACAAATCGAATTTCCGGATTATCGGTTTTACGGATGAGGTATCCATCGAAGAACTCGTAAAACTCGGCGAGAGGCATCACATCCCCGTCATGTTCGATCTCGGCAGCGGCTGCCTCATCGACTTGAACCCCTTCGGCATCCATAACGAACCGTCGGTAAAGGAGTTCGTAAAAGCGGGCGTTGACATCACCACCTTCAGCGGAGACAAACTCCTCGGCGGTCCGCAAGGCGGCGTGATTGTAGGCAAAAGAGAATATATCGAGAAGATTCAGAAAAATCCGATAACAAGGGCGGTAAGAATAGACAAGCTCACCCTTGCCGGTTTCGAAGCGACTCTCATGGAATATATCGATGAAGAAAAGGCGGTCGAGACTATCCCGACGCTGAAGATGCTCCTGCAGAAGCCCGGGGAACTGAAAAAGAGGGCGAATGTTATTGCCAGGAGATTAAGAAAAGAGATACCCGATGCGGAAATCCGTGTGGTAGCCGACACCTCGCGGGCAGGCGGAGGGTCGCTTCCCGAGACCGATCTGCCGACTTATACAGTCTCACTGCGCACCGATAAACTGCCGGTGAACGAACTTGAGGAGAGACTGCGGAAGAACAACCCGCCGATCATCGCAAGGATCAAGGAAGACTCACTGATAATAGATGCAAGGACTGTCAGAGAGAAAGACATAGATATTCTTGCGAGGGGAATGAGAACTGTTCTTTCAGGGTGAAAAGTTTTGAAGCAGTTTGTTTCATGTTGATGTCTTTTACCCTTGAAGCTATTTAGAGTCTGTGTATAAACTCAGGGTTTGTCATCCTCCGGCTTAACCGGGGGATCCATAAACCATTGAAAAGACTGGATTCCCGCCTTTGCGGGAATGACAATTTTCTATCGGAATCGTAATTTATGGACAGACTCTATTTAATAGAAGCATGCCGGGATGTTCTGTAAAGAATGCGTTTTGCTGTTTGTGAGGGTCCCTGAAAAGGGTAAGGTAAAATCCCGCCTTTCAAAGGATTTGGGGGAAGATACCGCGCTTTCCCTATATGAAAATTTTGTTCTTGACATCATAGAAACGCTGAAGAAGGGAGGGCATCCTTTTAATATCTGCTTTTTCCCTCCTGCTTTACCGGAAAGCGTTCGAAACCGGCTTGGAGAAGGCTATTCCTACAGGCCGCAAAGCGGTAAAGACCTGGGAGAGAGGATGAAAAATGCCTTTTTTGATGCTTTTTCAGACAGGTTCGAAAAAGTCATTCTTATCGGAAGCGATATCCCTGATCTGACGAACAGTGTGCTCGATGAGGCATTTGCATTCACGGATGACGCGGTTATCGGTCCTGCAGTGGACGGAGGTTATTATCTTATCGGTTGCAGGAAAAGTACTCTTCTTCCGGAGATATTTGAAGGGGTGCAGTGGGGAACAACGTCGGTATTCGAGCAGACGATGGAGATATTTGAAACACACAACTACAAAGTCCGTATCGCCCCCAAATGGCGTGATGTAGACCGGCTTGATGATCTGAAGGCATTGGTTGAAAGGAACAGGGACACAGAGTTTTCACACTCAAGGACCATGGCTTTCATAGAAAAGAACCTGAAATCATTGTTGGGGAAGTTTAAGGCCGGATAAAATGCATTCTTTTTCCGTCATCATCCCTGTATTGGATGAATCCTCGATGATTAACAAGACTGTCGGACACGTTTACCACCTGGCCGCCGGATTCGACGTTGAGCTCATAGTCGTTGACGGAGACAGCAAAGGAAAGACGATAAAGGCTGTCCGCGATAAGAGGGTGATAAAGGTGGTTTCTCCAAAAGGCCGTGGACAACAGATGAATAAGGGGGCATCGGCTGCAAAGGGCGATATCCTGCTCTTTTTGCATACGGATACCGAGTTGCCGGACAATGCGTTCAGACTGCTTTCTTCAGTAATAGACGACGGCCGGTACGCCGGAGGGGCTTTTGATTTAGGCATACAGTCTGACAGGACTATATTCAGGCTTATAGAAAAACTGGTTTTTGTCCGGACACGTCTTACCGGAATCCCTTATGGCGACCAGGGGATATTCATAAAAAAGGAGTGTTTCGATAAGGTGGGCTGTTTTGAAGAAATACCTCTCATGGAAGATGTGGAATTGATGCAACGCATAAAAAGGTCCGGATATGAGATCTGTATCATCCCGCACAAAGTGAAAACCTCTGCCCGCAGGTGGGAAAAGGAAGGGGTCTTTTACTGCACAATGCGCAACTGGGCGTTAATCAGCCTTTATCATTTGGGCATTGAGCCCGAAAAACTCGTCCGATACTATTACCGCGACTGGAAGGATGAATAAAAAAGGACGCGATATGAAAGCTTTTTCTGCAAATATGCCCTCTATCTTGATCTTGTATTCTCAAATTAAAGCAATCATGGCGGCTGTTTTGTCTACGGCCTATGCACGGTAGCGCGATTTTCAGCTCCATGCCGGCCTTTCCGGCTCTTATTGTATGGAGTATATGAATATGCTTTCGATGCAGGTCTCTTTTTGATATCACTTTTCCGGGCAGGTACAAACGAATGGGCGGTTTCGTCAGCCCTGTAAATCTCTTCCATTGGTTTTTCTTTTATCTGACCGTATGCGGCGCATAGCGCTGCTGCTGCAATATCGCCGAATCCGAAGTTATCCGATAACTCTTTGACCGTCTGAAGATATGCTTCATGCCGGTTTTCTTTGATTATTCCGGTAATGTCCCTGAGGATATTTTTCTCCCTTGCCTTTACCACTTCTGCCTGCGAAGGCAGTTTTTTCCTGTCGATTACCGTCCTTGCAGTCCTTTCTATCAACCGCAACTGCCTGTACTCCCTTGCAGTAATCAGAGTTATCGCGATTCCCGACTTCCCCGCCCTTCCTGTCCGTCCGATCCTGTGGACATAACTGTCGGGACTCTGTGGAATGCCGTAGTTGATAACGTGGGTAACGTTCTTTATATCAAGGCCCCTGGCAGCCACATCCGTTGCAACGAGGATGTCGAGCTTACCTCCCTTGAATTTCTTCATTACCTCGTCCCTTCTTGCCTGGGTAAAGTCGCCGTGAATGGCGCCTGCGTTGTATCCGAGCTGGCTGAGTTTCATGGACACGTCATCGACCTCTCTCTTTGTATGGCAGAAGACGATTGCGAGCTGGGGGTCTTCCACATCAAGGAGTCTTGAGAGGGCATTGATCTTATTTTCTTCGCCGACCTCATAGAATATCTGCCTTATCTCGGGAATGACCACATCCTTTGCATTGACCCATATCTTTTCAGGGCTCCTCATATAGCGCCTGGCGATATTCATTATAGCCTGAGGTATGGTGGCGGAAAAAAGGAGGGTTTGTCTTTCCCCGGGCGTTGTTTTCAATATTGTCTCCATATCCTCAATAAACCCCATGTCAAGCATCTCATCTGCTTCATCGAGAACAACAATTTTTATTTCCGAAAGGGAAAGTATTCTCCTGTTCAGAAGGTCTATGACCCGGCCCGGTGTGCCGACAACAACATTAACGCCCCGCTGCAGAGATTTTATCTGCCTCTCAATGGATGCGCCCCCGTATACCGGCAGGACATCGATTTTCTTGTACTTGCCTATCTTGTACATCTCTTGTGCCACCTGAACCGCCAGTTCCCTTGTAGGCTCCAGTACGATGGCAAAGGGTTTTCTCCCTTTCTGATACCTTTCCGCAATCGGGATGGCAAAGGCAGCTGTCTTTCCCGTACCGGTCTGCGCCTGTCCCACAATATCGCGGCCGCTCATTATGATCGGTATTGTAGAGACCTGGATGGGTGTCGGTTCCTCAAAGCCTATTTCCGATATGGACTTTAGTGTCTCTTTACTTAAACTGAAATCTTCAAAATTCATGCTTTTTTATCCTTTGTATGTTTTTTTCTCAAAATTAAATTTCGAGTTGTTATTTTTCGTTGTTATTAGGTTAAATTCTCTCTTGGTAAATCTGGCACACCCTGAGGAAGTGAGAAATAAAAAGGGGTTCTTATTTTCTGAGGGGATATTAAGAAGCCTGGCTTTTATTTTTTACTGCCTGAACAGGTTTTTTAAACCGTACCGTTTTTCTCTTCCTCTTTCTTGCTTCCCTTTGCTTGCGTTTCTCCTTTTCAGAAGGTTTTTCATAACTGCTCCTTTTTTTTATTTCTTTAAAAAGACCTTCCTTCTGCAGTTCCCGCTTGAGGTTTTTTAACGCCCTTTCTATATCGTTCCCGAAGACTCTTATTTCCAAAACGAGCTATCTCCAGCCTTTCCCCGAGATATTGTCTCTGTCTTTCTCCCCATTCCAACTCCTTTTTCGAAATAAAAACCCCTCAGAGCTTTCAAAGCATCTGAGGGGTTCAACTTGCAAACGCTAAAAGCTTTTATAGTATAACTTAAAATTCATTTTATTGCCACTTTAAAATTTTCCATTGCCTGTTTCGAACATGAGCAGATACGGTTGAGCCGGTCGTCCGTCAGTATCTTTGAAATTGGTATATCTTTGCGTGTTCAGCCAGATTATATAGGTCTTCTCCGGTTCAAGCCGGACTTTGAGGATGCAGGTCTTTTTGTCTTCCAGATAACGCGGCTCTCCAACAAGCTCGGGGAAATTCTCGGGAGCGATTTGCACCCAGGACCAGCTTTTATCCATCATCTCCGTGCTGAAGGTTACCCGGATCTCCCGGATCGCAGGGTCCACATTCTTGGCCCCCGATTCAGGTACGCTCCGGACCACAACCGGAGGTTGGTTCTCCAGATTCAGCCCAAGCGCACTCCACGTTATAATGAATACAGCAGCCAGGGCCACGATGCATCTCAGATAAACAGACAGCTTCATTCTCATGACTTTTTTTATAAATTAAAATCCTGTATAAAATGATATTATTATAACCTAATCTTCAACACTGAAAAGAATTAAGAGGATAATATGCATGAAAACGAGCAGGAATTAAAAAACAAGATTGCCGAGCTTAAACAACGTTTAAATCAGATATACGCTCAATATTTTGCTGATACCAGCAAGAGCAGAGTTTTTGAAACCGAGTTTTCTCTGTATTTGAAAGCATGTGAGCATCCAAGAAAAGAAATGATCGAGAGTCTCAAACTGCAGTATGATGTCACAAAAATAGGATTATTTGTTCTGATTGGTGCATCTGCCTTAACTTTTTATTTGTTTAAAGTATATATTCTTTTTGGCATGCTGGTCCTTCTGGGATTCGGATTTTGTTGCTGTGGTTTCATGTATTTTCTCTTGGCCGCTGAAATAAAGATAGCGAGGGCATCTGATTTTTGTGCAGAATTGGAAACGTATTTTCAAAGTTACCGATGGTCAACTGAGCTGAAAGAGAGTTTAAATTTACCTAACATCCCGTTATGGGGTGACTATATCCAAAGGTGGGATAAAGATTTATTCGATGAAGGACACTTCGGGGAAAAAGCTCTTTATGCTCCCTTTCGTATCATTATGACTCTTGTCGATTTTCTGGCTCTGGTCTATGTAATTCAGTCATTTATAGGGAAAGAACATAACATAAATATAATTATTTTTATAGCATGTCTCATCTTATGGATAATAGCTGTTATTCTGCAAATTCTTCTTGTCAATTCAATTCTGAATAAAATCGACATAAGATTGCATCGGATCGGGGAAAAGCGACCGGAGGAAGTGAAAAGGCAGGAAATAAATTGGAACCCTCACACCTGGATAAATGTACTCAGACTTTTTCTGCTTCTGGATTTAATCTTTCCCAAACAAACGGCCAAAGACACGATTAACGGTTCTGCAAAAAATCCGCCGACTATGAAATTGAGAGGGCTATGAAGTTTGAAAAGAAATGGCTCACCAGGGTCAAGAGTTTGAAATCGCTGATGGCCGCTGGGTTGCCAGAAATTTATCTCGTCTATCTCTGGCAAAGAAGATAAGAAATTAAACCAGTCAAAATCAGTGATGCCAACAAAGGCTTTCACCTTGGGTTCTCTCCCCCTAAATCTTCCGCAATCGCCTGGAACTGTACTAAGGCAGCCTGAAGGTCTTCGACAATTTCACAGGCGAGGATATCGGGTTCGGGAAGGTTGTCGGAGTCTTCGAGGCTTTCGTCTCTCAGCCAGAATATATCGAGGCTTGCTTTGTCACGATTGATAAGCTCTTCATAATCAAATATCCGCCAGCGGCCTTGCGGTTTTTTTTCTGACCAGGTGGATTTTCTGTTATGTCGGTTTTCGGAGTTGTAACATTTTACAAATTCGTCAAGATCGCTGCGCTTGAGCGGATTGGTCTTGAGGGTAAAATCCTTATTCGTCCTGAAGTCATAAATCCAGAGCTTCTTTGTCCATGGTTTCTCTGAGGCAGGCTTTTTGTCAAAGAACAAAACGTTTGCTTTCACACCCTGTGCATAAAATAAACCAGTCGGCAGTCTTAATAGTGTATGCACATCGCATTCATGAAGCAGTTTACGCCTGACTGTTTCCCCTGCGCCGCCTTCAAACAGCACATTATCCGGCACAACTATCCCGGCCCTTCCGTGTTGTTTGAGCAGTGTCTTCACATGCTGAAGGAAATTGAGCTGCTTGTTCGAGGTCGTTGCCCAGAAGTCCTGACGCTCGTAAATTAACGTTTCTCTATCCGCTTTTCCCTCACCATTTACAATGGTAATACTGCTTTTCTTCCCGAAAGGCGGATTGGTGAGTACTATTTCGAAGCGATCACCAGGGTCACTTGCCAAAGAATCTGAAACAGTAAGGGGGAGTGCATCACCGCCTATGCCATGAAGCATCATGTTCATAGCACACAGCCTGGCAGTACTCTGGACAAGCTCCCATCCCCGAAAGGTCGATTCATTCAGCAGGCGTTTTTGCTGTTTCGTCAAGTTAGGATTGTGGTTGACGATATATTCATGAGAGATAAGGAAGAAGCCGCCTGTGCCGCAGGCAGGGTCACAAATTGTCTCCCCGGGTTTCGGTGCAATCGCATCAACCATGGCGCGAATGAGAGGACGTGGAGTGAAGTACTGACCGGCGCCCGACTTGGTATCCTGCGCATTCTTTTCAAGAAGTCCCTCATATGCATCGCCTTTGACATCAGCGCTCATTGAAGACCAGTTTTCATTACCAATCAGATCAGCAATAAGACGCCGCAATTTTGCCGGGTCCTGAAACTTGTTCTGGGCCTTGTTAAATATAAGACCTAAAAGTCCTTTTTCCTGTCCAAGTTTTTCGAGGACATGGCGGTAATGGTCAAAAAGGTCGTCACCGTCTTTCTTGAGAAGGCTTTGCCAGTCATATTTAGCGGGAATTTGATTCGGCTGATTATAAGGAGGCTTTGCCCGCTCATCAGCCATCTTGAGAAATAATAGATAGGTGAGTTGCTCCACGTAATCGCCGTAACTCATCCCGTCGTCACGCAGGACGTTGCAGTAATTCCAGAGTTTTTGAACGATGCTTGATGAATTGTTACTCATAAATATTCCTTATTATTCAATAAAGATTTGACAAATGCCTTCCGTTCTGTTACGTTACAATCAAGCGGGTAAAGCCTACAATGTGCCTCTGGTGCTTCCTTCCATCGGTTGGCTATGAGCCAGAGGAAATGGGCGTTGTAGGGGCCGCTTTTTTTGTTTCTGTTACCGCAAATATTCTGTCTCAAATTTAACCTTGTGACGATAAACATCGTACCATTCAGAGTCGTTATTTTCGTACTTTCGGAAAATTCCCCAACTGAATAGGTCGACAGCCTGTAACCCTGCACTTTCCTGAGATGTAAGATGTGAAATGTTCAAATCAGTATGCAAAGGCAGTAATGCCTCAAGCTGATTAATAAGATATTGGTTGAAGTCTCTCACTTCCTCTTTGTTCTTACATCTATCAACGATAAGGTCTACATTTCTTTTGACATGAGTGAGGTCTACTTTTTCCATTAAAAAACGCGAGAGAAAGTTGTATAGCTTTTTCTTCCCAATTTTCGTTTGCAGATGCGGCTCGACACGGGCTTTGTTGAGAACTAACGTATAAATACTCCAGTCATTGTTTTTTATATTTTTGAAAAAGTATCTTTTTATTTCCAGTGTCGTATCTATACCCTTTAGTTCCTCTATTTGTCGTGCATTTTTCTTTTTTCTATTCAGCTTGTTCTTCAAAGTACGTCTTACCGCTTTTGTAAACTCCTTTCTTGCTGTTTCGGAATTACAGACGAGAAGAGTAATGATAAATTTCTTTGTCGTCTTCTGTTTCCTGAAATCAAATCCAAGGTCACCTGATTCATCAAGATATATAAACATTCATTACCTTATTCATTGGCCAATTAGTTTTAAACCATTTAGACTGACAAAGGCTTATGATACAATACTATATGCCGAAAAAATCATTGCTGGAAACAAATCCCTATCTCAAAGACCCGGAAGTGCGGGCTTTTTTGATCGAGCAGTGCGTCGCATCTTCGACTGCTATAGAGGGCGTTCATATCAAATATCCTAAACTTACCAAGGAAATAAAGAAGAAGATGCGTGAGATTGCTGCAGCCCAGAAAGCTCAGAAAAAAAGGCAATAATTGCATCTATCTCTTATTCTTTGTTTCAATACACGTCCCCGTGAGCCGGTCTCGAACTGATCTTCGATCAGATGTGATGTGCGATAACGGCCTGCTTTTCTCATAAGAAGCTTATCCATAGTGGAAGAAGCCATATTGTTTATCTTTTTTTGCTTGCCTCCTCAATAGCCTTTGACAATTCCTCATGCGACCATTTTACAGCTTTTAGATTATTTTCCTTAAAAGCTGGCGGGACCGAATGTGGGGGGTCATCTCCTTTGTAGACACCGATAACACCTTTCCCCATTTTCAAACTTTCCTGAATTTCCCAATCAACCCACTTGCTCTTTGCACTATTTGAAGACAAATAAATGACACTTACGGATACCCTTTCAAGCTTTTCCCTAATCTGGCGTTTAATGTAATCTGCATTCTTGCTATCAAAGGCTTCTTTAACAGAATAGTCGTCAAATTGCAAATCCGTTTTTTCATTTTTTGCCTGTCCGCGTAGCAAATTTACTTCGTCAACATCTTCATATGCGAAACCCACAAACACGTTTCGACTAGCATCAGAACTTGCAGCTTTTAAACTTTCTTTGGCCTTTTGCTCTAAGTTCTTGAGATCAGAAGAAGGAAAATTACCACCTCCGCCACCTCCCATAAGCTCCTCCTTACTTAGAATTTTGTTTAACTGTACTGAATTCCAAACAGGATATACAGTGTCCACAGGGTTTCTCCTCTCCCTCATGGCATGAATAGGTATCGGTAATGCCTCGTTGTTTAGCCAATATTAGGATATCTGCTTTGCTAAATTCAAACAAAGGGGTTGCCACTTTTATTTCTTTGTCCAATGCATATCTAATTGATTGTTCTGCTGATTCGAGAAAACTCTTTTTTTGATCTGGGAATAAACTATAACGCTCAGAGAGTAATCCTATTGATACTGCATGTGCTCCAACTTGATATGCATATGCAGCACCTACTAGAATAAAAATAAAATTCCTGCCTGGAGTAAATGCTGCTGCATTTATATCCATCGATTCAGATGTAAGCCCTGATATGATTAATTTTCCAAAACCTGAAAGGTCAACTTGCTTAGGCTGAGAAAGTTCATATTTATTATGAACTTTAAGACAGGCATTCCATTCGCGCTTTGCAGCGCGTTGTCCATAGTCAATAAAAAGTGGGTATGTCGATATACCCTCTTCTTTTAATAATAGGCCAACAAGTGTTGAATCCAATCCTCCAGATACAAGATTTACAATGCTCATATCGAGTATACTCGTTTTGCAACTCTCATTGTTATCCACATCGCTAAATCAACGCACCCTACACTGTAGCCGAAATTTTCCGAAATACGTTTAAAGTCATATTCGACATTTTCGTACTTTTTTAAGGTAGATAATGCCGTTGGTTTTACTTCAATGTCACCAGTCATTCTCAGATAGGCCAAAATATGAGTATCAAGCACAGCAAGATCAGAAGTGTAGCCGATTCTTCTGAGGTATAAGCTTGCTTGCTTTGGCCCGAAACCGCTCACATTGGTTACAAGTAGCTCTCTTGCTTCTGGAGCACTTGTCACACTACAAAGCATAGATTTAATGGTAGATCCATTTTCATATATGTTCTGCGCCGTATCTGATAATAATTTTGGCAATCTATTTTTAAATCGTGGTCTTATCCTGCGAGTTTTGCTTTCCCCATTTATGGCGATTTGACGAGAAAACAAGCGAGATAGTTTTCTCCTATATTGGTCATGGCCAGAAAACAAAACGGCTTCACTAAACATGCCCTGTTTTTTTGCATAATCAGCCAGTGCCAAAGCGTCCTCATAAAGCATTTGGCTACCGTAAATGCATACAGCCATCTCATAAAATAACTCTTCTTCTGGAAGGGACATCCAATCAAGACCTTTCCGTGCTCGTGCTTGGACTTCTGCACACAGTACTCGTATTGTTTGGTTAATTGCTGTCAGATCAACACTCATTCCTTCCACCCCAATGCATCTTCACAGACAGAATAAATACGATTTGGAAAGTGTCTTTTGCAGAATGCGACCCCTTGACCAGCATGAATATGTTGCGACAACCGTTCCATCCACATACGGTAAAACTCTAGATTATGAGCTAATGTTCCAGGGTAAAAATCTATGGCTATGTCACCCCATATTGTCTGTTTTTGAAAAAAATCAGCGTGCGAGAAATGAAATAGCGTTGCTGTTTCGTGATCAACGACCGTCTGACACCACTCCAACCCATCAAAGCTATCAGCGCCTGCCAGTGTATATATAGCCAATGATATTGGATTTCCAGTGCCAAGCAAGTGAAGCACCACATACCTACCTGTCGCATTCAATGCGTTTCTTATTTCGATTACATTACGTGCTCTTGCGAAGATACCCTTCCCGAGACACCTTTCAGGCACAGCAATCATGTCAAGCTTGATCTTTTCAACAACCTTTGCGCAAAAGCGCGGGATCGCTTCTGTTTTACCGTGAATGATTGGGACAATCGCTATCTTAGTATTAACGGCTTGATCCTGCTTCTGCCGCTCACAGATGAGGCTTATATGGGCTGAGAAATCGTCTGGCGGAGATTGCTCATCAAATCCAAAGGCAAGTGAGCAATTATTGTTTGCTAGCATTTTATGATAATTGGTCTGTAACCAAGCCTCTTTTTCCCTATGCCAGTAGCTTTCGTAATTTCCGGAATCCATGAGTACAGTTGTGCCATTATTCAGCGCCTCAGTAATTTTAATTCTAATTTTCTGTTGGTGATCGGTTTCTGCAAAATAAATATCGAATGCTGACACTAAAAATTGCTTTATCTGTAAAGCACAAAGTACAGATGTATACTCAAAGATAGAGAGCGGAGTCTTTACCGATGAAACGGAGGGGAAATACACCGGTAACGAAAGGACTTGTTTGCCAATTTCAATATGACTAGGCCGTTGTATCATTATGCCTTCTTATCTTTCCCCGTTACTGTAATGGCGCGTCGATTTTCATTAAACCAATTTGCATGTTCGGTTGATACGTGCTCTTCAACACGTTCAGCAAGAAGAATAAGGCGCTCTGCTTCTGTGAGGCTACGATAAGGGCCAGCTGCTGATAAGAAGAGGAATTTTTCATGTTTTAGTCGCTCAGCTGTTGACCGATATGTGATCCAAAGCGTTGAATATTGATTCATATGTTGAACTGCTTCAATTATTGCGATCAGACCACCAGCAATTGAAGCAAGCCATTTCCCCTCATGATCAATTTGACTCACAAGTGGAATGCTAATTGCCAAAACAACCTGAACAAGTTTTAACCACTTGTACCATCGCTGTGCATATCCACTTTTGTGGTCATACCAAATCAACTGGTCTTCCAGTCGCAACCACGCCGGATGATTTTCTGCCCATTCAGGTGGTTTAATGATGGTAGCAATTTTTGTTTTACAAAAAGCCATTTCTTTTCTCCTATTACGTTTGTAGTTGACTAAATCAGATTACCTTCGAAAGCTTCTTTTAAAATCGACTGCCGTAGACGGTAAGCACGTTTGAGATTAGTTTCGACTGCTGCTCCAATCTCTTCCGCAACAGAAAGACATCTTTCCACTTCCTCAACAATCTCATTTTGCTCTATCTGTGGAGGCAGAGGAACAGCGAGTGCCTGAAGCTTTGTTCCATTAACATTGGCTTGTCCTACCTGTTGAGAAACGACTGCTTTAATCCAATTTCGACCATGGATGGAATTCACATAAAAGCTAATGAGACTTGAATTCACTTTCTTATTGAACTGCACTCGTATAAGATAGGAAGCAAATGAACATGGCTTTGGCTTTCCCAAATAAACTGCCGACTTCCCAACAAGTTCGGGACTGTTGGTTCGATTGAATAAAAGATCACCTTCTTCCAGTAAAAGATCGGGAATTTCAGAATGATTTTGAGGTAAATATTTGAGATCATCAAGTCCAAGGCGGCCCTCAAAAATATTTCCCATTCTCAAAACAGAAATTCCGGAAGAGTTTTCATTTGTCTTTGAGGATGAGCCATATTGAACTTTGGTTGCCAGTTGTTCTACAGTTGCCCACACCCAACCATTTGGCAATTTGGGCAGGTTCGAAGTATCCGGCGCAGCAGGTTCCTTGTATTTCTTTTTCCACGAATCATCTTTTGGCGCATGGCCATGCGCCCCTATATATTTTTTGACGTAATCTTCTTCCCATTTTTTTCTTCTTTCAACGAGGATGCGTTTCAATAATTCTGCACCGGTTTCGTCTTTTGTAGGGGCAGGCCCATGTGTCTGCCCTGATCCGACAGAGGGCGAACACGCGGGTTCGCCCCTACGGGAACGCCATTCCTCTGTCAATTTTCCTTCAATAGCAGCTTTGAGGACAGAGGCTTTATACCGCTTGAGATTTGCCTCTATGCGTTTGAGCGCTGCCACAGCTTCATCAAGTCGGGAAAACTGCTTTTCGATTTCGGCAACAATGCGTTTTTGTTGATCAAGAGGGGCAAGGGGGAAAAATATTTCGCTTACATCCGTTTTTCTAACTGAGGGAACTGTGGTTGCCTGTGAATAATCACCAAGGCTAATTGTCATCAAATAATAGAAATTATATCTTGGATCAACATAAGCAGGCTTCGGGTAAATACCCATAACATTATTATCAACTAAAGAAGGTTTCGCTAATAATGCACGCCTGTTAAGTTTTATCGCTTCGCCAATTTTAGCCATCACAGTTGTACCCGCTGGCAAAGTCTTGGCCTTGATCTTTTTTGCTTCTTCCTGAGATAGATAATTATTGGCTTTGACTAAGTATCTGTTACCGCTGAGCCATGCCTGAGAAATATCACCTACTTTATAAAAAGGTAAATCTCCAGACGCTTTGCCTTGAAGATCTTTTGGAAAACCATACCCCGCAAGGATTTCACAAACTTCTCCTATTGTCGCTTTTCCCCAACCCTCAGGCAACTCGCTCTTTTTTATCACGCCGCCAGCACCTCATTCAATTCATCCA
>DCVG01000096.1 GCA_002328665.1 Nitrospiraceae bacterium UBA2194 | reverse complement strand
TTCCATGAATTCCTGGGCAATGAAGGGATTAATATGGTCGGCGTTGAAGCCGGAGGAGAAGGCATAGGAAGCGGGAGACACGCTGCGCGGTTTGCAGGCGGCTCTTTGGGCATATTCCAGGGTTGCAAGAGTTTCCTGCTTCAGGACAACGACGGCAATGTCCTCGGGACACATTCGGTTTCAGCAGGTCTCGATTACGCTTCCATAGGTCCCGAACACCCGTTTCTCCGCGATGCAGGACGTGTTCAGTACACCTATGCCACAGATGAAGAGGCATTGGCTGCTTTCGGACTCCTGTCGAAGACCGAAGGGATCATCCCTGCGCTCGAGTCCGCGCATGCAGTGGCGGAAGTCGTCAAGCTCGCACCCGGACTCGCCGAAGACATGCTTATTATCGTGAACCTTTCGGGCCGCGGAGATAAGGATGTCCAGCATGTCTCAGGAATAAAAGGGATCGAACTGTTATGACGGGGATCGGAACGCGCTTCAGGAAATTGAAAAAACAGGGGAAGAAGGCATTTATTCCCTATACGATGGCAGGAGACCCCTCGCTCGAAAAAACTAAAGACACAGTACTGCTGTTCGAGCAGTGCGGAGCTGATATCGTCGAACTGGGGGTGCCGTTTTCAGACCCGTTGGCCGACGGCCCTACGATCCAGCGCGCCTCTGAAAGGGCGATAAGAAATGGGGTTACTCTCAGACAAGTCATCGGCCTTGTGAAGGAAATCAGGCAGGAGACACGCATTCCCCTTGTGCTTATGACCTACTTTAACCCTGTATTCAGGTACGGGACCGGGAACTTTATAAAGGATGCGGTACATGCAGGAGCAGACGGAGTAATTATTCCCGACTTGCCTCCCGAGGAGGCGGAAGATGTTATAAAGCTCTCGAAAGAAGCCCGGCTCGACACCATCTTCCTCCTCGCGCCGACCTCGACCAATGACAGGATAAGGAAAGTAACAAGGGCGTCCAGCGGTTTCATCTATTATGTTTCGATAACCGGCATAACAGGCTCGGGTCTACTCCTTGACGGCTCAATGGAGGCGCTGATCTCTCAAATAAGGAAATATACAAAAAAGCCTGTTGCAGCGGGTTTCGGGATATCCACCCCTGAGGATGCTTCAGCAGTTTCGAAGATCGCCGACGGTGTCATAGTAGGAAGCGCCATCGTCAGGAGGCTTCACGCAAACCCAGACGGTCTGAAGGAGTATCTTATGAGCCTGCGTTCGGCCATAGGGTGAAAGAGAGTTGCATAGCTGAACTGCGAGATATCCGGAATATGTAGGGGGCATAGGGGGATTACTAAATAAATAATATTCATTTTTCACCTTTTTTACGAAAGAACCTTGAATATTACAAGAGAGTCTGAAACATGGCCTGGTTTAAAAAAACAAAAGAGATAAGGACGGACAGGAAGGGGAAAATACCCGAAGGTTTGTGGGTAAAATGCGACGGCTGCAGGGAGATCATCTACCGGAAGGAAATAGAAAAAAATCTCAAGATATGCCCCAAATGCAATTACCATTTCAGGATCAGCGCCCGTGAACGCCTGAAGCTCCTTGTTGATGAGGGGAGCTTTATCGAGATGGACGAAAACATGACGTCGGCAGACCCTATCCATTTCAAAGACGCTGTCTCCTATAAGGAACGTTTAAAAGAAAACCAGAAAAAGACCGGCCTTTTGGAGGCCGTTATTTCGGGTGATGCACTGATAAAAGGCTATCCCGCAAGCCTCATCCTTATGGACTTCTCTTTCATGGGCGGCAGCATGGGCTCTGTCGTCGGCGAAAAGGTGTCGAGGGCAGCGGAAAGGGCGCTCGAAAAGAAACAGCCCCTTGTGTCCATCGCCTCTTCGGGTGGAGCACGGATGCAGGAGGGGATATTCTCTCTGATGCAGATGGCCAAGGTCTCCGCTGTGATAGGGAGACTGAGGGACAACGGCATCCTCTATCTTTCGATTTTATGCGACCCCACATTCGGGGGGGTGACGGCAAGCTTTGCAACCCTTGGAGATATTATTATCGTTGAGCCGAAAAGCCTTGTCGGGTTCGCAGGACCAAGGGTAATTGAGCAGACGATAAAACAACCTCTCCCCGATAACTTCCAGAGGGCCGATTTCCTCCTCGAACACGGTCTGATCGACATGGTCGTAGACAGGAAAAACCTCCGGGATACCCTTGCCAGGCTTTTTGAACTCTTCTCATGAGCTACAAAGAGACGGTACGGTACCTCTATGACCTTCAACTGCACGGGGTCAAATTCGGACTCGACAACATAGGGAGGCTCGCGTCGGAACTCGGCAATCCCCATGAATCGTTTCTTTCGGTACATGTAGCAGGCACAAACGGAAAAGGCTCCACCTCCGCAATCATCTCATCTATTTTGCAGCATGCCGGACTTAAGGCCGGCCTCTTTACTTCTCCTCACCTTGTCAGCTTCACCGAGAGGATCAGGATCAACGGAGAGGAAATTGCGGAACATGAAGTCATTCAGCTTGCCGGAGAAATCAGAGAAACCGCCTCCTGTCTCAGGGGTTTTTCCCCGACGTTTTTTGAAGTGATCACTGCAATGGCGTTCCTGTATTTCGCGCGGAAAAATGTCGATATCGCTGTCATGGAAACGGGAATGGGCGGCAGACTCGATGCCACGAACATAGTCACGCCTGAAGTATCTGTCATCACAAGCATCGGTTTTGACCACAAAGAGTTTCTCGGAAGCACGCTCAGGGAAATTGCAGGGGAAAAGGCAGGGATCATAAAGAAGGGCGTCCCCGTTGTCGCGTCATTCCAGGAACCGGAGGTCAGGGAGGTTATCGAAAAGCAGGCGGCAGAAAAAAGCGCGGAAGTATTTTTTTTCGGCAGGGATTTCTCGGCAACTCTGAAGAGAGACGATATTTCGGAAATATGCTTCGACTACAAAAAAAGCGGGTTGCCTGCAATCCGCGATCTGGTACTCCCGCTTGCAGGAGAGCACCAGATGGAGAACGCTTCCGTTGCCGTTAAGTCCGCTGAACTGCTGAATGGAAGTCCGATTCCAAAAGTATCCGTGCCCGCTGCTGCCGCCTGTCACCCGGCGCTCATAACCCCTGACTGTATCAGGGAAGGTCTCAGGAATGTCAGGTGGCCGGGAAGACTCGAATGTATCAACGAAGACCCTGCGATATTCGTCGACGGCGCGCATAACCCCGCCGCTGCTGCAGTGCTTGCAAAAGTGTTGAAAAGAAATGTTCCTGAAAAATACAAAAAGATTATAATTATACTCGGCGTTATGAATGACAAGGATATAAAAGGACTGATGGAGCCGCTGCTGCCGCTTGCTTCAGAACTGATATGCACCTCTGCCGCCTGCGGCAGGGCAGCGCCTCCTGAAAAACTTGCCGGCATCGCAGGGTCGTCCGGTTACCGTAACGCACGTATTGCGGCAACAGTAAAAGACGCGCTTGATATGGCGATAAAGTCGGCTGCCGACGCTGCAGTGCACGGCTCGACAATTCCCGACCGGGAATATGAAACCCTGCAGCGGAGCTCCCGTCCCCTTATCCTGATTACCGGTTCATTCTATACCGTCGGGGAAGCCAAAGAACTGCTCGGCCATAAAGGAGTACTCGCAAGGGTGAGGGAATGGCGTTAGCAGCTTCCTGCAAGTCTTTCACGATCGGCAGTCTTATCTCGATAATTATCCTTGCCCTTTTCCATCCCCTGTTCATTACCCCAAGCTCCGCTGAAGAAAAGACCGATATTATTTCCGACAGCCTTGAATACAATCAGGAGACTTCAACATATACCGCCAGGGGAAAGGTAAAGCTTAAGAGAGACGGCTCGCTCATCGAAGCTGATGAGATGATATATAACGCACAGACATCGGATGTTGCCGCGACAGGTAACGTGAAATATACTGATCCGGATGTCTTTGTCACCGGAAGCAGGGCTGAGTTCAATCTCGACAGTAAGACGGGAAAGCTGTATGATGCGGAGGTATTCTTCAGGAAGGATAATTATCATATTTCAGGAAAAGTGCTCCGGAAGAAAGGAGAAAATTATTATGCAAGCCCTGAGGCGACCTTTACAACCTGTGACGGGCCCGCGCCTGACTGGAGCTTCAAAGGAAAAAATATTGATATCGTCACCGGCGATAGGCTGAAGGCAAGGGATGTCTCATTCCGCATAAAGCAGGTACCTGTGCTCTATACCCCTTATCTGGCTGCTCCTATCCAGACCGAGAGAAAGACCGGTTTTCTGATGCCCGAGGTCGGTTACAGCGACATAAAAGGACTGCACATAAACATCCCCTTCTTCTGGGCTTTATCGGAAAATCGCGATCTGACCATAGAACTGGACAATTATTCAAAAAGGGGACTTGGAAAGGGCCTGGAGTTCAGATATCTGGAACCCGGGGATATCAGAGGCCGATGGTGGCTCTACCATCTGAGGGACAGACAACTGAGCAAGGACTTTATTGAGATTAAGGGGACGCATGACCAGATAACGGCTGAAAAAATAGGCGGATATCTGAGCGTAAACTATATCAATGAGAAAGACTTCTACCGCGAATTCTCTCCGCATATCGAAACGCGCACGAACCGCTTTCTCGAATCGACCGGGGAAATAACCGCCCCATTTTCAAACTCCCGGGCCTATCTCCTCTCTCAGTATTGGGTCGATCTGAAGGACAATACTCCTGATCCGGCCCAGAGACTTCCGGAAGCAGGCTTTGTTTTGAATCCGGTGAAGTTCGGTAAAGTGTGGCTGTCGGCAACAACAGCTTTTTCGAATTTCTGGAGCGAGGAAGGAATAAGCGGACAACGTTTTGACGTCTTTCCCAAGATACTGCAGTCTTTCGGAAAAGATATCGTAATTTCTCAGGCAGTCGGCCTGAGAGAAACAGCCTATTCGCTGAACAGAACAGACGACGATTCATTGCACAGAGAGTCTTTCGAATACAACATCGCAGCGCATATGAGGCTGACAAAAAAATATTCCTCATTCACTCATATTGCAGAACCGGCATTAAGCTACAACCTGATAACAAATTCCGAGAACGATCTCCCGCTGTTCGACTCAACGGAGCTTTACAGGAGAGTATCCCTGATGGAACTTTCCCTGCTCAACAGATTCATGAACAGAAACGGCGAATTTATGGTCGTCAGGGCTTCCCAGGGATATGATTCGTATCTTGGAGACAGATCCTTCCTGCCGTTCAGACTCGACATCGCAATAAAAAAGCCTGTCAGACTCCGTATGAATACGGATTACAACGTCCATACCGGTAAAGTTGAAAGTTTATACTCGGACATCCGGATGACTGTTTCAGGAGTTACTTTTTCCGCCGGCCAGAGGTACAAAAGACAGGGCAGCATCAAAACTTTTGTCGGAGGACTTCAGGTGCATCCTTACAAGCCGTTATACCTCGAAGGCCGGATATGGTACGACGCCGACGAGAAGGAGACCCAGGAACTCGCTTTTGTCCTGAAATATCTCAGCCAGTGCTGGGGCATAAGCGTTGAATATATACGAAATCCGGACGACTTCCATGTAAGAGTGCTGTTCGAGCTGAAGGGGCTCGGGTTCAGAAAAATCAAAGCTTAGCCCTGAAGACTCCCTATTAATTCCCCGATCATCAGTACCGCCTTTTCCGGCGAGGTGCTTTCCGTTTCTATCGTAAGCTCAGGCCGGACCGGTTCTTCATATGGGACATTCATACCGGGAACGGGCCAGCCTTTTCCCCCCTTTTTGTAGATATCCCTCGGTGCCTCACGGGTATCCTTCCTCTTCATCTCTCTCTGAACGCAGAGATCTACCGGACATTTAAGGTATATTTCTCCGTACCGGGGGATAAATTTTCTTGCAAGTTCGCGCCATTTTCTCAGATTTCCCGTGGCATCGATGATAACATCGTGCCCCAGTTCCGTCAGCATCCCGGCGAGATAAACGAGCGCCCTGTAAACAATGTCCCTTTCAGCGTCCGAATATGTCGGCTCCGGCGTGACGACTTTCCTCAGTTCATCCATCCTGAGGAGAACGAACGACGGATGGCCTTTTTTTATCCCATCCGCAAGTGTGCTCTTGCCGCTTCCCGGCAGTCCCGTGATCCATAGCGTCATGCCAGACATTACATGGTATTATAGTGTAAAAATTGGATTAAGTCATGGTCGTCAATCGGGAAGAAACGTATTGGGGCAGCTGCCCGCGCCTCTTCCCTTTTTTTCTTCCGCTATATATAATAAAATTCAACTTATTTCAGAATATGAGAGATAATGCTTGTTGGCTACAACACTAACATATCCTACAAGGGCAACGTGTATCATATCCAGACAGAGGATAGCGGACAGGGCAATCCTGTAGTAGTTACCCTGCTCTATCAAAAAGGTGCTATTCTCGCATCAAAAAAAACCAGTTATGCTCAAATAATATCAGATCCCGACTTCAGGGAGAAGGTCCGCAAGGTCATGCAGATACAGCACAAAGGGATGATAAGGGAGCTGCTTTCAGGTAAATATTCGGGTGAATACAGGGGAGAAGACAAAAGGGAAGCGGCTGAAACCGGTGAAACAAAATCAAACAGTGGAACAGCGGAAGCTGCGGGAGAAGCTGCAGAGGCAAATACCGGAGAAGCCGGTCAGGAACAGGCAAAACAGCCGGGGGAACAGGCCGCGGAAAAAAGCCGGTTGACAAAAAGCCTTGATGATATCCTGCTGAACCATATAATGAAAAGGGGCAAATAGATGAAAGCAGCTGTTGACAAACCGGACGTGAGTCTCCTGAAAGAAAAGGCAAGGCAACTCAGGGTCGAGATCCTCAAGATGCTTGCAGAGGCGAAGTCGGGACATACCGGCGGTTCCCTGTCCTCAGCCGACATTGTTGCCGCTCTCTTCTTTTATAAAATGAGACATAAGCCTCATGACCCGAAATGGATCAAAAGGGACAGGTTCATCCTTTCGAAAGGTCATGCAGCGCCGGTCCTCTATGCGGCGCTGGCATTGTCCGGGTACTTCGATTCGTCGTTGCTGAAAACCTTGCGAAAAATCGGCAGCCCTCTGCAGGGGCATCCATGCTCAACGAAACTTCCCGGCGTCGAGATCTCGACCGGGTCTCTGGGACAGGGCCTCTCCATCGCCAACGGGATTGCGCTGGGGCTTAAGCTCGACGGGTCGGGCTCACGGGTCTATTGCCTGCTTGGAGACGGCGAGACACAGGAAGGACAGGTCTGGGAGGCGGCAATGACCGCCGCCCATTACAAACTCGACAATCTGTGCGCCTTCATCGATAACAACGGACTGCAGATCGACGGTCATTGCTGTGACGTAATGCATATCGAGCCGATTGTAAATAAATGGGAAGCCTTCGGATGGAACGTTATCGATATCGACGGGCACGACATGAAGGCGGTCGTCGCGGCGCTTAATGATGCGGAAACCGTAAAAGGAAAACCGACCATGATAGTCGCAAGGACTGTAAAGGGAAAGGGTGTGTCATTTTTCGAAGGCAAGGTTGAATACCATGGACTCGCACCTTCACGTGAAGAACTCGAAATGGCGTTAAAGGAACTCGGGAAATAATGGGAGAAAGAACACATAAGACAGGACAGGGAAAACCGGAATCTGCAGGAAAAGCGGTTGCAACAAGAGACGCTTACGGAGAGGCGCTACTTGAACTCGGCAGGAAAAGGAGCGACGTTGTCGTCCTCGACGCAGACCTCTCCGGCTCTACAAAGACGGGTAAATTCGCAAAGGCCTTTCCGGAGCGGTTTTTCAATCTCGGCGTATCCGAACAGGATATGATCGGCACGGCAAGCGGTCTCTCTCTTGCAGGCAAACTGCCTTTCGCGTCTACCTTTGCGGTCTTTGAGACCGGGCGCGCGTGGGAACAGATCCGGCAGACGGTATGCTATTCCAACCTGAATGTAAAGCTGGTAGCGACTCACAGCGGCGTTACCGTCGGGGAAGACGGCGCTTCGCATCAGGCAATCGAGGATGTCGCCCTCATGAGGGTGCTGCACAATATGACGGTCATAGTACCTGCCGACGGGAATGAAACACGGCAGGTCATTCATGCCATAGCGGAACATTACGGACCCGTATATGTAAGGCTCGGAAGGTCAAAAGTTCCGCAGGTGATGCCTGATGACTATACGTTCAGAATAGGGAAGGCATATCCTTTCCATATCGGCAAAGACGCGAACATCATAGCAATGGGAATCATGGTATCGGCCGCTCTCGACGCCGCGGAGATGTTAAAGGAAAACGGGATTGACGCCGGGGTCGTCAATATGTCCACTGTCAAGCCTCTGGACACTGAGATATTGCTCAAGGCGGTCGAAGCCTGCGGAATACTTATGACTGCCGAGGAACATTCGGTAACAGGGGGGCTCGGGGGCGCCGTCAGTGAATTCCTCGCAGAGAATCATCCGGCAAAGGTCCTCAGGACAGGTATCAGGGACGACTTCGGATGCTCGGGAACTCCCGAAGAGTTATTGAAGTTATACGGCCTTACCGCTGATGATATCGCGAAGACCATCCGGGAGGCCATATCTTAAAAAAAATGTTCGCTGCGTGCTGAAAATATGATACGTTTCGACGAAGTATCAAAGCATTACGATACTCATACCGCATTAAGGAAAGTGACGTTTTCCGTAGAAAAAGGCGAGATGGTCTTTATCACAGGGCCGAGCGGATCCGGCAAATCGACACTTCTGAAACTGATATATATGGCCGAAAGACCCGATGAGGGAAATATTTTGGTATCGGAATGGGATACGAACACCGTCCGGGAATCGCAAATTCCGCTGCTGAGGAGAAACATCGGCGTGGTATTCCAGGACTTCAGGCTGCTGGGCAACAGGGATATTTTTGAGAATGTCGCCCTCTCACTGCGCATAAGAGGCGTGGAGGAAAAAGAGCTTAAGGCGCGTGTCTTTGAAGCATTGAAATCAGTCAATCTGAGACATAAGACCGAAAACTACCCGGATACCTTGTCGGGCGGCGAGCAGCAGAGGGTCGCTATTGCGAGGGCGATCGTTTCGGACCCGTTGATCATCCTCGCCGACGAGCCGACAGGCAACGTTGACCCCGATGCATCCACCGGCATCATAAGGACTTTCAAGGATATCAATGCAAAAGGCGCTACCATTGTGATTGCTACACACAACAGGGAACTCTTCAGGAACACCGGAAGGCGGCTCCTGAAGCTCGATTTCGGAAATTACACCGGAGAGGAACTGGGGTAGATGGCCCTTTATTCATTCAAACTTGCAGGCCTCGGACTCCTGCGCGAAAAATGGATCAATCTGCTCTCCATCATAACACTCGGAGCAGGGCTTCTCATTACCGCTGTCACGCTGCTCTCTGTTTACAAC
>DCVG01000006.1 GCA_002328665.1 Nitrospiraceae bacterium UBA2194 | reverse complement strand
ATGAAACGACCATTGCCATCGACCCTGATATTGCTAAAGAGATCTACATCAAAAAGACTGCTTAGCCCGCATAAATTTTTAAAATAAGGGGTAACAGGTCGGGGATAGAGTATTTTTTGCTCTGCAGGTTTTGTCAGAGAGTCTTCAGCTTGCCGTCCGATAACCTGAAGACTCTGTCGATGTTTTTTGACAGCAAATCATGGTTGTGTGTAATCATCACATAAGTGTCCGCCTGTTCATTGAGATATTCCAAAAAACTTTGAGTCGAATCTTCATCGAGTCCAGCTGTCGGCTCATCGAAGAGATAGCACTCGGGCTGCATCGCCATGACTGTAGCAAGGGCAACCCGTCTTTTTTCCCCTCCCGAAAGTCTGTGTGTAATCCTCCTCTCGTATCCGCTAAGCCCCATTTTTGCGCATGTCTCCTTAACAATCTCCTGAGCTTCGTTATGAGATTTTCCGAGATTGAGAGGACCAAATGCAATATCCTCCTCGACTGTGGGACAGAAGAGCTGATCATTGGAATCCTGGAAGAGAAGCCCTATCCTCTGCCTTACCTCCAGAAACTCAGCCTCGGCTTTTCTGACACGTTGAAATATCTCGATGCTGCCGGACAATGGCTTCAGAAGACCCATTATAATATGAAACAGTGTGGTCTTGCCGGCTCCATTCGGGCCGACAAGTGCTATCCTCTCGCCTTTTTTCAGAGAGAAATCAAGACCCTGAAACACCATCTTCCCGTTCTGATAAGAAAAATGGAGGTCTCTTATTTTTATAAGAATGTCATCTGCCATTATAAGCCAATATACCCAGAATAAGAGTTGTGACCGTCATGAGGATTAAGAACAGGTAGTCCCTTGTATGCATATGAAAATGCGTAATGATCGGAAATCTGCCGGTGAAACCCCTGCAGAGCATCGCATTGTAGATTCTCTGGGAATGATCATAACTCCTCACGATGAGCATGCCCACAAGATATGCATATGTCTTGTATGTATGCAGGTCTGATTTTGCCCTGAAGGCCCTGACGCTGATGGCTCGCCTTAACGTTGTATATTCTTCATGCAGGACGCTGATATAACGGTAGAAGAAAAAAAACAGATAGACAAGCTTGTTCGGGACTTTCAGGTGGACAAGGGCATGGGCGAGAGAGAATACTTCCGACGTCCCGAGAATCGCTATTGTGGCGAGCACGATAGCATTGGCTTTAAGGGTAACAGACAGTGCGAAGATTATACCTTCGCGGCTGGCGGTTAGCGGCCCCATCCGAAGAACTGCTTCGCCGGGGAAACCAAAAGGCAGAAACACCCATAGGAGCAGGATAAAAATATTCACTGCAGCGAGCCTGTTAAGAAGTTTTTTCGTGTTGATGCGTGCGACGGCTATCATAAGAAAAGAAAACAGAAGCGCTATTGCCGGATAGACGGGATTTTGCATAAGCGCTACGACAATCACATAAGGCATCAGCGAGATGAATTTCACTCTCGGATCAAGCCTGTGAAAAAAAGATGTGCCCTCTGCAAACTCCTCAAGATGCATTTCTTATTAAGATTTTTATTGAGACCGCGTACTCCGCCTCGCCGCCCTTCCCTTGAAATATCCTATGATGCCGATAATCCCTATTATATACCCGATACCTCCGATTATTTCGGTCAGTCCCGGCTTTTCACTCTGCTCCTGCATTTTGACGAGTATTCTCATAACCGGCTGCAGTTTGCTGTCAACAACCTTTCCCACTAATGCCTCCAGGTCCTCAGTCGGAGCCGGCTGATTCATCGTGTCCTTAACTCCAGGGACATGTTCCCCCCTTATCAGCTTGGGCTCATGGGCTGCACTCTTTTCCTGTCCGGTCTTTTTCTCTGTCATTTTTTTTGACAGCGGCAGTGCTCCCCTGACTTCTTCTTCACTGAGGACGTATTCATTCTGATGCCCCATACCCGCATACAGTATCAGTTTCATGGCAGTGGCATGCGGGATATCGAAAGAGTATTGCCCGTTATCATTCGTATTTCCTTCAAGCAGCTTTTTCCCAGTCTTGTTATCGATAACTTCAATGACCGAGTTTTTGCATTTTGAACCATCTGCAAAATAGCCTTCCGCATGGACTTTGCCATCCTGCGCATAAGCAAAGATATTCACCTTATGGGCATCAGCAGAATTCGCAAAAGCGCAGATTGCCAGAAGCACCCAGGCAATAACGCCGGACACGCGGATGATTGCCTCTTTGCATAATGCATGGTAAAAATGAAGATTTAAAAAGAGAGTTTTCATTTGCCCACCTCCAGAATCTCCGGTTTTACTTTCTTCAGAAAAGTAACACAGAATGCTGCTATAATCCCCTCGATCACCATTATGGGAAGATGGGTAATAGCGATCACCTTCGCCACGTTGATAAAGCCCTCTCCCGTAGCTACAAGGGCCAAAGCGATAAGCAGCGCGCCTCCTGCAATGCCCGTAATTCCTGCCAGAAAGCCTCCCAATGCGACCACCGATGCATTTGTCCTCCTGGTGAGAGGTGAGAAAAGCATATACGCAATGACAGCAGGAGTTGCCATGATCACGGTATTGACCCCAAGAGATGTGAATCCCCCAAACTGGAAAAGAAGCGCCTGAAGGGATAATGCGACAAGGATGGAGGGGAAGGCCATCCAACCAAGAAGAATCCCGAGGAGACCGTTTAAAACAAGATGTGCCGCAGAAGGTCCCACCGGCACATGAATAAGGGAAGCTACAAAAAACGCGGAAGAAAGCACCGCAACCTGTGGAATTTTGTCGTAACTCATTTTCTTGAGACCGATTCCGATTCCGGCAGCAGACAGAACGGCGCCTGCAATTAAGACAGGCGCCGATAATACCCCTTCAGATATGTGCACGTTATTTCATATCCCTTGTCTTCACCCAGATGACCGCTCCGATTTCCACAGGATACTCTTTTCCTTCATGCGATATTTTGTAGTCAGCGGTACTAAGCGCGGCAAATCCCCACCAGCCCGCTTTAGGCATTGCATAGGTAAAAACACCGTTCTGGTCCGCTTTAACGACCTGTGTGACATAAGGCTCGGCGGGAGCTTTAAGCCTGCCACCTTCGTTATAGTACTCGACCTCTACTTCTGCATTTGGAACGGGTTTCCCATCCACCTTCACAATTCCCTGAAAGACGTTGCCCGCCCATAACCCATATGGCCGAGTCAGGGGAACAATCTCGGTTTTCAGCCCGATTTCAGCATCCCAGCCTTCCTCAAGACCAAGGGCATTAACAATAACTTTTGTGTAATGAATGATAAAGGACTCTTCCGCAGGTTCCCAGTAAGGCGCCGGTTCAACAAAAAAAGTATAATCTCCAGGGGCTTTGATCTGATATGAGGCTTCCCAGGTTGCAAATTTCTTCACTTCCTTCTTTTTCAGGCTCTTCAGGAGATCCTGCTTTTTTCCATCCGCAAAAACTCCGAAGGCTTTCGGCATTTCCATATTCATATAATGCCCCTCAAAGGGATGGATAAATTTGACGTCCAGCGTGATCGTCTTCTTGTCCTCTTTTCCCACTATGTCATCTGAAGGTATAAGCATGCCAAAGTGCGCCCAGCAGAGTGAGAGGGACGCCATCAGCAGAATCGTTGCAGATGCAATTATCATAAGACTTTTTTTCATCGTCTTAATCTCCTTGTATTTTTTATATGTCTTTTAGAAATAGGCATTCATCCTTATGCCGTATATTACCCCATCCCTGTCTTTGCTATCCTTCATATCATCCTTAATATATTGAATATCCAGCGTGACATCGCTGAAAGAAGTCATCTTGAATTTCGCATAAGTTTCGAAGGCAGTCGTATTGTCTAAATCCGAAGAGCACGCACCATCAAGATATGCATACCCAATTCCTATTTCGTCGTCTTGTCTTCCCCAGAGTTTGCCGTTAATATTCACTCCGCCGGAGTAGATTTCATCATGTCTGATTACTGCCTCATCGTCCTGCCAACTGGTCCTTACAAAAACGCCCACTATTTCCCCCAGTTTCTGATCTGCCGATATGCCAAAACCCCGCAGGCTATCCTTATCACGTTCGTCAGGGCATTGAAAACGTTCGTTGGTCGTAAATCCGTATACCCTATAGTTCCCTTCTCCGAGATTAGTGGAAAGTTTGTATCCTCCCTGCAGTGCATAATAATTGTAGTTTGTGAATTTACCATCACCGGATTCAAATTTTGAGTTCATTGCAAGGGCTCTAATCGAGAAATTTGAAACGCTCAACTCGATTACTCCTCCAAGGTCATATGAAGGCAGATTAACATTACTGTGATTCACGAAAGCTTCATTCATAAAATGGCTGCACTCACAGTTCGCAAAATTGTTGTCATCTATGTATGCTGTCGCGTCGATGATTCCGCCGGTCATGCCGAGTGAAACATTTTCGGATAGCCTGAACGTGTGCTTATACCAGGCTTCAAGGAGATAGTCCCTGTTCCTGCCGTTTATGTCTTTCAGGTCGTCTTCGAGATCGCCAGCATAAGGCGCAAGGGAGAACGGGTTCAGGCTATTAAGCCCGTTACCGGCGGCAAAGCCCAGCGTTATCTGGAACTCATCTAAGTCCGTAGGCTGAAAATTTACCCCGAGATTCAGCGATGCAGCCCCTCTGTCCGCGTCGTCGACTCCCCTGACATTAAAATTCCCGTACTGATAGATGCCGGTCAGCGTCCCTTCGACAGCAAGCTTTTCATTGACATCGAAAGACAGAACTATACCCGGTACGGCAAGGATCAGAAAAAAAAATGCAACAACCAGGACTGATAATTTGTTTATCTGCGCTATCATAAAATTTCCCCCTTTGTTTAATTGATGCCGGAATCGAAAGTGATTTTCTGTCTGGATGAAAACTCACAATATGCCTTATTTTACGGTATGTTTGGACCATCAACTCCTTTCCCGCGGCAATAAAAAAAG
>DCVG01000093.1 GCA_002328665.1 Nitrospiraceae bacterium UBA2194 | reverse complement strand
AGCGCCGCCTTCATCCCCTCCCATTTACTCTTCAATAAAGCATCTATCTGAGCTTTATTCATCACCGTTATGGCAATTGTGTCCGAATACGTATTGCCCTGATTATCGGTAACGGTCAATGTCGGATAATAGATTCCCTCAGTTGAATAGGCATGGCTAATGTCTTCAAAATCAGTTCCTGTGTAATCTGTTATGCCGTCTCCTTCAAAGTCCATAGAATATGTCTCGGCGGAATCAGGCATCTCTGTCGATTCTGAGAAGTACGTCGTAAGAGGAGATATGCCGCTGGTTATGTTTGCGGTGAGGGATACACCAGGCCCCGATGTCACCGCATTGACAGTTACCTCGGCCCTGCCGATTGCTCCATTGCTGCCCAGGGCATTAACTATTATCCTGTTCAAACCTTCCGTTAAAGGGACTTTATTTGCCGTAAACCGATTGCCGTATATTTCAGCGCCTATCCCGTTTACTTTTACCGAAACTTCCCCGGCATCGGTTGTCACAGTGCCCCTGACCAGTGTGTCGGGTCTGTTTATCGCAGCATTTGCTTCCGGCGACGTTATTGAGACAAATATCGGGGCAACCGGATCGTTCCTGTAATTTATATTGATAGTGTGCGAACTTGTTTTTCCACCGGCATTTATTGCCCCGGCTGTAATCCGGTTTAAGCCTTCGGCTAACTGTACGCCTTCTGAAATAAATCTGCCATCAGCCGATACCGACGCTCTGATACCGTTGACGCTTACTGAGACGGATGGGTCACTTACTATTCCTTCAACATATATCGGGGTAACGGAAATACCGGCGCCGTCATACGGGAATGTTACATATATCGCCACCGGAGGTTCATATCTCACAATTATGGCCTCGGATATCTGTTTTCCTGCCTGGTCTGTCCCGATCGCTCTAATGATGTTTGTTCCATGTTCTAATGCAATCCCTGAGACAGTAAAGGTACTGCCGTCCACGGATGCTTCTGCACCGTTAACAGTCACCTTTACTTTAGGGTCCAAAACTATGCCTGAAACAGTAATTGGAGATGCCGTCAATACGGCTCCGTTTTTCGGCGATGTTATGACAATGGTGTTATAGGTGCTTCCATAGGGCTCTCCCAACAGTTCAGCCAGATACCGGTTACCCCATTTATCAGGCGATACTGCCGTCATTGCTCCTGCTATCATGCCGCTAAGCATATAGCCGGATTCTCCTGTTTCAGGATTTTCCTTGATATACCCTATCCCGGCCCAGTCCCGATACGTAATTTCCCGGTCGGGGATTGTAACTTTCCGGTTCTGATTCACCGCGTTTATTATGTCTTCCCTTACGTTGTCGGCAAAGGGAAGTGTCGGAAGGACGGTAGATATGTTGGTTTTGTCTATCGTCAGGAGAGTCACCTGATTGCTGTTGGCTATTTCAAATAATTTTGCCGTTGATATGGACTCCACATGCAAATCATCCTCAAACAACTTATGTTCCAATACCGATCCCTGAAGGGCTGACAGTTCCATGAATATTTTATGCCTGTCATTTGCGGGCGTATGGCCATACGCCCCGACAGTTTCGATTGCTCTCAGATTCGCATCCGCATAGATGCCCTTCCATAGAAATCCGTGCGGCGTGTCGAGTACATAGGTGACGTCAATCACTCCTCCGACGGTGACCACTGTCGGTACAGGTCTTGTGAATGCGAGGTGCATTAATGAGGCAAGCTCGTCTTCCGCCTGGTTCCACCGGTCAATGTAACTGATCGCCTCTTTATAAAGTATTGTTTCTGCATCGTCTTGTTCGCTGATGACTGATAGCTGATCGCTGACAGCTTTCTGTGCGATGATGCCGATTACCGCAAGGTTTCCAACGATATGGGCGCTGGTTATTCTTTCCGTTCCACTGGGCGATATGAGCTCTATTATGAGGTCATAATCCGCTCCCATCGGCAATCCGTCCGTTGCAACGGTTATCCTCTCTCCGTTCACCTTTAAAACAGGTCTCAACCTCACAAGATAGGCCGGGGTGCCGTCTAATCCTCCATAAGCATTGATTATCTGCTGGTCTTCTACTGTCTCGGCTTCGTAAATCAAGGCTATCTTTTTGTTTGAGAGGTTCATGGTATTAAATGTTATGTCGAAAAGGTTGTCTCCATAAATGCTCTTTGCTGTAAATCTCACCTTATGTTTGAATTTTTCGGGGATCTCCGTATATTCATGGGTTATCCTCTTCTGGTCGAATTGCATGCTTGCGGGAAGGATGTTCATTACCTCGGGAGCCAGGGTCTTTGTTTTAAGCAGGTCATTATAGGTCAGGCCTGAATTCAGGGTATTGAGTTCCGAATTCATATGAGCTCTCAGATATTCCAATGGGGTTTGAGTTTGTGTAATACAGAGATATTCATTCCGTATATTTGAAAAAGGTCCTGAAACAAGTTCAGGATGACCGAAAACGTCCGCCGGAGTGTTGTACAGGTAATCCTTTACCTTTATACTCGTATCGAGTCCGAGCCAGGTATTTCCGTGACCGTCGATAACAGTTCCTCTATAGTTGGCATAGGGAATCAGGCTTTCCACCCAGATATGCTCTATCTGGAAATTCGCTATGCTCCCCCCCGCAATAACCGGCTTAAACGGTATGCCTGCCTTCCGGAAGAACTCCGCTATCTTCCACGGGTCCTCTATCCCCAGAAGGTTCCTTATCTTATTGACAGGCACATCCTTTCCGGCAAAGAATTCTATTGTCCCCCGTACATATCTCGACGGAAATCCTGACGCACGGAGAAGCGCTGCAAGCAATACTGCCTGATCGCAGTCGTTGCCGCTTTTTTGCCTCAATGTCTCTTCTGCCCCCTTCATGCATCCAAAATACCACTCGGTCTCTATGTTGTTCTTTACGTATTCATAGATTAAGACCGGGTTCCAGTCCAGAGACTGCGCTAACTCCGCAATGTCCTCTGAGATGGGAGCTTCTTCCGTATTCTTCAGGTCGTCAGGCCTGACTGTCATATCTCCGCCTTTGTATGCAGGCTTTACAGGAGGGTCTGCAGCCGGTTCTTTTGAAGGATAATTCAGATGCCTGTAGGGGAGGCTTCCTAAGAGCGGCATCTTTTTCCTGTGAATATTCTTTGCAAAAAAGTCGTTCATCTTATCAATGTGTTCCTCCGATATCTTTCCTTCAGCCGGAAGGCTGTCTGCGAGATGAAGATATTTTTCAACTGTATCAGCATACTTCTCCTGCATCAACCTGTGTCTCTCCACGGCCTTTGGGCCTAATGCCCTGACCTCTCCTTCCCTTAGCCTGAACCTCTCATAAAGCAGAATATGTGTTGTCCTCAAATTATCCAGGCCGGCCTTCAGACTCTTCAGTTCGTCTTTTACCGGACGGCCTTTTCCATGTTTTTCCTTTGCCCTCTTGATCTCTGCTCTGCCGTGTTCGAGTTCCCTTTGGAGGTCTTTCTCGTGGTAAACGTCGGAAACGCCAGCGAGACCGGGCAAAAAAAGGGTTAATAAAAAAAGAAGGGTTGCAATAAAGGTGCAGATTCTTTTTTCATTTATCCTCAATGTCGCCCCTCATATACCGGCCTTTCATCCGCCATGATATACTTTCCACATTAAAAACCCATTTATTATAGCAATTGCTTAAATTTAGTCAAGGATTATTTTCAGATATACTTGTCTGATGATGTATTGGCTCCCGGGGCGACACTCTCAGCAAAACTTTTGGGGATATAATTTAGGGTTCTTAATGGTGTCTACTCAGATCAAAAATCCGAAGACAAATGAAAGTGAAACTCCCCGC
>DCVG01000021.1 GCA_002328665.1 Nitrospiraceae bacterium UBA2194 | reverse complement strand
CTGTAAAATTCTATCATTCGTTCGTTTACTTTGCTGTCAGTAGAGTATTTTGTCGGATATAAAGACATGATAAGGCGGTTTTTTAAAACACACGTCCCGATTTTTCCTTCTGCGAATATATAAGGAAAGTACATCTTTCACCTCCCGATGACAGGGTCTATTGGACTACGACCACATTATACCAGATGGTAAGAAACAGGCTACTTTTTTCGACAATCTTTATTTTTCGAGCCTGCCATTCGATAGAGCGGACCTGATCAGAGAGGGCGACCAACAGGCCCCGCCGATAATTATTAAAACCCTAAGCCTTTTTTCCCATTCTATTCCATACATAATGTATTCTCTGCAACACAGTTACATGAGTCAGTACAAGCATTACCCACATGACCGGAATGATCCAGCCTGTCAGGGTTGCGAATACCAGGAGGATAATTCTTTCGGGTCTTTCCATGATTCCTGTACGGCACGGTTCACCGAGACCTTCTGCGCGTGCGCGAGTGTAACTTATTAAGAAAGCGCCGACCAGGGTTCCCAGGCAGAGGTAAGCGCCGGTATGACTGCCTTGCGCTGCGAGGTAATACGCAATGGACAAAAAAAGAAAAGCATCGGAATACCTGTCGAGTACGGAATCGAGGAATGCTCCAAACCGGGTAGCTCTTCCGCTTGTCCTTGCAGCTATTCCGTCAAGCATATCGAATATGCCGCCGGCTGCGATTAACAGCCCGCCGAGCCTGATATTCACGGGAATAATAAAAGCAGCGGCGATTGTAATGAAAAAACCCGAGACTGTGAGGGTATTCGGACTGAGCGGTATATGCTTTGTTATGCGTGTCAGGGGGGCGTCAAGGATGTGACCGATTTTTACACTAAGCATCTACCTCTCGATTTTTCCCTGAATAAACGCTTCCACCATATCGCGGGCCTTCTCGTCCGGGTACTGGATCAAGGGGTGCTTCATGAAGTATGCAGAGGGTGAAGTTAATACCCCGCCTATCCCTCTGTCGCGGGCTATCTTGCAGCATCGTATCGCATCGATAACCACCCCTGCGCTATTCGGCGAGTCTTCAACGGAGAGTCTCAACTCGAGATCGATGGGCACGTTTCCGAATATCCTGCCCTCCATTCTGAGAAAACAGACCTTGTTGTCCTTAAGCCACGGCACATAGTCGGAAGGACCGATATGGATATGCTCATTGTTCAAAGGCCGGTTCATCTGAGACTGCACCGCCTCGGTTTTGGATATCTTCTTGGACTTTACCCTGCTCCGGTTAAGCATATTCATGAAGTCGGTATTCCCCCCAACATTTAACTGATAAGTGTGGTCGATTTTTACCCCCCTGTCTTCGAAAAGTCTCGTCAACGTCCTGTGGATAATCGTGGCGCCTATCTGGCTTTTAACGTCGTCTCCGATAACAGGAATATTCTTCTTCCTGAAACGTTCGGCCCACTTTTTATCAGATGCGATAAAAACAGGAACGCAGTTGATGAAGCTGACGCCGGTCTTAAGGCATGCCCCTGCATAAAACGCCGTAGCCTTTTCAGAACCCACAGGCAGGTAGCTCAGCAGGATATCCGCTTTGCTCCTCAATAACTCCTTTGCGACGTCACAAGGCTTTTTTCTTGCTATTACGAACCTTCTTGATTCGGGATATTCCTTCATATGAGGGGACACACCGTCCAGCACGCTACCCATCATCACCTTAAGCGGAAGCTCTGAAATGGTTTTTGCGATTACTTTCGTGCAATTGGGCTCTGCAAACAGTGCTTCCCCGAGCGGCTTATCGACTTTCCTCCTGTCTATGTCGAACGCCGACACAACCTCAATGTCATCAGGCCGGTATCCCCCAAGTACGTAATGCATAAGACCGGGAGATATCTCGGAATGAATTTTCCCGAGCGCCTTATAATATTTAACGCCCTGTATCAGGGAGCTTGCGCAATTTCCGATTCCTGCAACGGCTATCCGAATTTTTGCCATGATTCTATCTCGCCCTTCTGGGAATTCTTCTATACAAAAGCTGAATAAGATCTTCGAGTTTAATATTGAATTCCTTCAACAGGCTGTCCATCGATTCCTCGCAATAAAGAAGAAAACGCTTCCATATCCGCTGAACGGTATCCTTGTCCAGGTCGGAGGCGTCCGCAGCCTCCCTGAAGCTCATTCCTTCCAGGAGATAGAAAATAACCTCTTTTATCTTGGTTTCTTTTGTATGCAGCCCGAAAAAAAAGGTGCTGTGTCTTTCGGAAAATCGCGCATTGCATGTCCTGCACTTCAACAGTTTTCTCCGGTACTTGCCGTATGTGTCATAGACGACTATGTTTCCGGAACCCCTTTTCCCGTAATCCCCGCAAGCTTCGTTGGGACAAAAAAAATCAGGCCTCAATGAGATTACCATGCAAATTTATATATCAAACCGGAGCGGAATGTCAAGAAAATTATCAATAAAATGGGGACAGGTTAAACTCTGCCGATATGTTATTGTCCGGCTCTCAGCCCGAGCTTTTTATACAGCAACGGAAAATTTATATTCTCTGCAACAAGGCTCATGCCCCTGGAAACCTTTGCCTTGTCTCTCAATCGTATGCGTATGGAGAGTTTCTCCAGCTTTTTTGCGATGCTGTAGGTATCTTCCCTCACGACGATGATGGGGATATCCTTCTGCTCTGCTACCGAGAGAATAATCTCACCGGGATAGAGTTCGCCGGTGAGAATAAGGCATACGGAGCCTGATTCGATTGCCGACAACTGGATATCGGACCTGTCCCCTCCGACGATGACCGCATTGTTTCTGGTTTTTTTAAAATACTCCATGGCTTTATCGACCTGCATTGCGCCTATCAGGAAATTCTCAACATGATTGCTCAGCCTGTCGTGACAGCACAAAACCTTGCCGCCGAGCATCTCATTCAGTTCCTCGACTGTGACCGATCCAACCAGCGGGTCGTGCGGCAGAATGCCGAGGATATCGATGCCCTTTCTTTTCAGAAACGGCTCTGCATATTCGTCAACGCTTTCACGATGCTCCTGGGTAACCTTATTCAAAATGACGCCGACAAAACGGTCGCCGAGGTCTTTTTTTGCCTGCAGGACATAATCGACGATGTACTCCCCCTCATACTTCACAACGATGATGACTTTCGCATTAAGGCGTTTAAGCACTTTAAGTCCCTGAAGTCCAAGGTAGCTTCCGGTATAGATGCTGCCGTAACCTCCTATCAGCATAACGTCCTTGTCTTTCGATAGTTGATCGAAAGACTTTACGATTTTTGCGAGAAGTCCCTTCAATTCCTTGCCGTAACTTCTCACGGCAAGCTCCTGTGTCAGTACAACGGGGCAGATTTCAGAAAGCGGGTCATTCAGTTCAAGCGCCCTGTAAATGCGCCAGGCATCATTATCGGTCAGAATGTCTTCCACCTTAATAGGGAGGATACCTACCGGTTTGAAATAGCCTACTCTCAGCCCGTCCTTTCTGAATTTATATCCCAATCCCATCGAAACTAAACTTTTGCCCGTATACCCTCCTGTAGAGCCGATGTATAATGCAATCATTTCATTCACCTCCTATAGCGAATCGTGCGTCTATGGCTACAACTCCCTCCCCCCTTTTCCTTACGAGGAGCGGATTGATATCAGCTTCGATTATCCGGGGGAAGTCCATCGCCATCCGGGACAGGGTCAACAGGGATTTTTCAATCGCCTCTATATCAGCTTCGGCCTCCCCTCTTACACCCCTCAAAAGCGGGAAAGTTTTTGTCTCCCGTATCATTTCATGAGCGTCTTCCTGACTAAGCGGCGTAATCCTGAATGCAATGTCCTTTAAAACTTCCACATAAATGCCGCCCAGTCCGAACATTACCATATGTCCGAATTGAGCATCTTTGGTGATTCCCATAATCACCTCTTTCCCCCCCCGTATCATTTCCTGAACCATTACCCCGTATATCTGAGCAGCCGGCATAATATTTCTGACACGGGTCGTAATATCGAAAAAAGCATTCTCGACGGCTTTTTTGCTGTCGAGGCCGACTTTTACACCTCCCATATCGCTCTTATGTATGACCTGCGGGGAGACGATTTTCATGACTACGGGGTACCCGATTCCCCTCGCTGCAGCAACAGCCTCTTCCGAAGTCCTGGCAAAAAGACTTCTGGGAACAGTGAATCCGTAAGCCGTCAATACATCATGAACTTCCGAATCAGTTAAACGTTCCTTGTTCTCTTCAGCGGCTTTCTCAAAAATATGGATTGCTTTTGACTTTAAATCATGGAATTGAGGATAGGTCTTTTCGGGCCTGTTAATCCACACCCTGTAGTGATACATTGCATTCATCGAAGATACGGCCTCTTCAGGATAGCTGTAGTTGGGGACATTGTATCTCAGTAGGGTTTTTGCTCCCGACCCGATCCGCTGTTTGCCCATAAAGGAAGTCAAAATCGGCCTGTCGGTATTCCCGGCAATATTTACCACTGCCATGGCTGTCTCGTCAACGTCAACCACCGCCGTAGGAGTCAGGAGAACAATGATCCCGTGCATCTTCTCGTCTTTCAGGACAGTAGTGAGGGCTTTTTCGTATCTGTCTGCGCCCGAATCTCCAAGGATGTCAATAGGGTTATAAAATGACGCAGCAGTTGGAAGGAACGTCCTCAGTTCATCCACAACGTCCTTATGCGGGGAGACAATCTTAAGGTCTGATTTATCGCAGGCATCGGCGGCTAGAATCCCCGGCCCGCCGGAATTCGTTATGATCACAACGTTAGGCCCCTGCGGAAGAGGCTGGTTTGCAAAAGCAAGAGCAAAGTTGAAAAGCTCGTTTATCGTATGCGCCCTGATGACTCCGCTCTGCCTGAAGGCTGCATCAAATGCAGCTTCACGGCCTGCCAGAGCCCCTGTATGAGAAGAAGCTGCTTTCGCACCTGAACTTGTGATGCCTGATTTCAGGATAATGACCGGTTTCTTTTTAGTAACTTCTTTTGCAACCTCCATGAACTTGCGTCCGTCGCCCACTCCTTCGATATATCCCAGGATCACTTTCGTATTTTCATCTTCAGCCAACGCAAGCATAATATCCGTATCGGAGATATCCGCCTTATTCCCCATGCTGATGAATTTCGAGAACCCGATCTCGTCGGGCAGCGCCCTGTCAAGAACTGCGAGGCAGAGCGCGCCTGACTGCGAGAAAAATCCGATCCCGCCCCTGGCAGGCATGCCCGCAGCAAACGAAGCATTGACTTTCGAGTGCGTGTCGATCATGCCGAGGCAGTTCGGACCGATAAACCTTACTCCGGACTCCTTCGCCTTCCTGATCAGTTCGTTTTCGAGTTTTGATCCCTCAATCCCGCTTTCTTTAAATCCTGCAGTGATGACAATTGCGGAATCGATCTTCTTCGTCCCGCACTGCCCGATGACTTCGATGACATCTTTTGAAGGGACGACGATAACGGCGAGATCTATCTTTCCGGGAACACCGATGAGGGAAGGATACGCCTTTTTGCCCAGGATTTCGGACGCCCCCGGGTTAATTGGATACACCATGCCCGGATATCCGTACTGGTTGATATTCTTAAGGATATCATAACCCACCTTGCCGGGCGTTCTCGATGCGCCGACAACGGCAATTGAATTCGGGTTAAAGAAATTATCCAGCATACAAGGGACATATTATCGTAGAACAAGTCTATTTTCAAGGATTTTCAGTACCAGCCCGTATTCTTTGATCGGCTATGGCTGCCGCTACAGAACTCGATTAAAGATTAATGCAGGGATTGTACAAATACGTCGGATCTCAGGGGTTTGGCGAGGATGTATTTTATATGCATATTAATTATGCCGGAGAGCTCCGACATCAGCCTGTCGGAAGGTTTTATCCTCCGTATCTTTGCAGTATCCCACGTCAGGAGATCGGCATAGAGCTTCAAAACTGCGGGTGAGAGCCTGATCGGAGAGTCTATCCCTTTGGCGCATATTCCGCACATGACGGAACCATGGGATATATAAAAACTATGCCCGCTTCTTCCGCATCGTCCGCATGAATCGAGTTTCGGCGCAAACCCGATAAACTCGAGGAATTTTATCTTATAGTGGATTATAATCAGTTCCCCGGCAGGAACCCCTTCTCTGCCGCCTGCCGCCGAAAGCATCTCTTCGAAAATCTTCAATATATTGAAAAGCAGGGAATATACCTTTTTATTTGCATCTCTTTCAGGGATAAAGGATATTGTGAGCTCTACGATATGGGAAATCTTCATGAAAAAAACAAGGTTATTCCGTATCGCCTGGAACGAATGCCTGATATCCGACTGGGTCAATTTCGGCAGAGACGCGTCTTCTTTGCCCCAGAAGGATATTGTGGAATGGGTGAGCGGTTCAAGGCTGCTTCCGAACCGGCTTTTTATCTTCCGGGGACTTTTTGCGAAAAGCTTTATGAGGCCGTAATCAGGGGTGAGGTATGTTACGATGAGGTCTGCTTCTCCAAAGGGAACTGTTCGCAGGACAATACCTTCGGTTCTCCTGAGCATTACATGATATTTCCGAAATCTTCCGGCTTCAGGTTTTTAAGCCATTCTTCCAGTTCATCAGAGCTCTTCATCTCCATAATGCGGTCTTCAACAAATATCGGCGCGTTAACCCTCAGGGCAACTGCCACCGCATCGCTCGGCCTTGAATCAACGAGGGTCTCCTTTTTGCCGTCGTTCAGACAGATAAGCGCATAGTATGTGTTGTCCTGGATATCCGTTACGATTATTTTGGAGATCTTTATCTTCAGGTTTTCGGCAATATTTTTTATAAGATCATGGGTGAGAGGCCTCGGGGTTTCGACCTTTCCCAATGCAAGGGCAATAGAGTCAGCCTCGGGCTTTCCTATCCATATCGGCAGCGTGCCGTTCCCGTTGACTTCCTTTAAGAGGAGAATATACATATTACTCCTCGGATCGAACAACATGCCTTCCACTTTCATCTGGATGAGCATTCTATTTATATCCCAATTCCTTCAGCAGCCGAAGGTCGTTTCTCCAGTGTTTTTTAACTTTTACCCATATCTCAAGAAAAACCTTTGTATTCAGGAGCTTTTCTATATCGACCCTCGCAGCGCTTCCAATGGACTTCAGGAGAGATCCACCCTTACCTATTATTATAGCTTTTTGACTCTCCCTTTCAACATAAATATTGCAGCTTATCATCACGAGACCGTCATCTCTCTCTTTCCATTTTATTACCTCGACAGCAACCGAATAAGGCAATTCCTGCTCTGTGGCATCCATAATCTTCTCCCTTATTATTTCAGACGCCATAAATCTCTCGATCTGATCGGTGACGATATCTTCCGGATAATACTTTGGACCGGCAGGGAGGGTTCCGCGGACTTTTTCAAGCAAAAGGCCGACGCCGTCCTTTTTCAGCGCGGAGACCGGAATGATCTCCCTGAAGGAATAGAGGTCCTTAAACCGTTTGATTACCGGAAGGATTTCAGCTTTTCTGACAGTATCGATTTTGTTGATGACTAAAAAAACAGGGGCACGCACTCTCTTCAACTGGTCGATGATGGCGACATCGCCTCTGTCAGGCTCCTGCGGTTCAACCATAAAGAGAATGATGTCCACTTCGCTCAATGCCTCCAGCGCTGTTTTTACCATTGTCTCGCCGAGTCTGTGTTTGGGTTTGTGAATTCCAGGGGTATCCATAAAAATGATCTGCGAATCAGGCAAGGTCTTTATCCCCATGATCCTGTTTCTCGTCGTTTGAGGTTTCGGCGTTACAATCGCAATCTTCTCACCGAGGATGCTGTTCAGCAGCGTCGATTTGCCGACATTCGGACGCCCGATAATTGAAACGTAACCCGAGTGAAAGTCTTTTATGTTCTCTTCATCCATCATAGTTATTTATTGGAAATATGGATATTGTGAAAAACTTATTTACAATATCTGAATCTTATTACTGAGTTGATATCTCAGGAAAGCCGTTGAACCGCCTCTTTGATCCTGCCGACCCCTTTTTTTATCTCTTCAACGGATGTTGCATAGGAGAGTCTGATATGGCTGTCGTCTCCGAAGGCGCCTCCGTGGACAAGAGCCACCCTTGCCTGTTCAAGAAGATAGAGGGCAAGGTCGGACGATGATGATATCTCTGTCCCATCGAAAGATTTCCCGTATAATGCAGAGGTGTTCGGAAAGGCATAAAAAGCACCCGTCGGTGTAAGGCAGCGCATACCCGGAACGGCATTGAGTTCGGCGACAAGGAACTTCCTTCTCCTGTCGAATTCCGTCCGCATTATTTGAATAAAATCCTGCGGCCCTGTCAATGCCTCGACTGCGGCTTTCTGCGCTATGGATGTCGGGTTGGACGTGGACTGGCTTTGTATGGTCGTCATCGCTTTGATTATCCCGGCAGGCCCCGCTGCAAAACCGATCCGCCAGCCCGTCATCGCATACGATTTCGAAAGACCGTTCACAACTATGGTCTTCGCCTTAACGGCCCTGTCGAGCGAGGCGATACTTATATGAGCAAAACCGTCATACGTCAATTTTTCATAAATTTCATCGGATATGACAAAGAGGTCATGCCTCAGAACAATTTCCGCAATCCTCTCCAGAGTTCTCCTGTCATAGGTAAGCCCCGTCGGGTTGGACGGCGAGTTCAGGATTAATGCCTTTGTCTTTCCGGTGATATGGGAAGCCAATACTTCAGGTTTCACCATAAACGAATCTGCCTCGTTCGTCCTGATAAAAACAGGGGTTGCGTCATTCAGTAAAACCTGATCCGGATACGATACCCAGTAAGGCGACGGTATCAACACTTCATCGCCGGGGCTGAATAAAGCCTGGGCGATATTGTACAGGCTGTGCTTTGCTCCGCACGAGACTATGATCTCTTCCCGTTTATATTGGAGATGGTTGTCCTTTAAGAATTTTTCGATAACCGCATCTTTCAGCGCTTCGATGCCACCGACTGCAGTGTATTTTGTAAAACCGTCTTTTATGGCCTTTATTGCGGCCTCTTTGATATTGTCCGGGGTATCGAAGTCAGGCTCGCCGACCCCGAAATTGACAATATCAAACCCTCCGGCCTTCATCGCCTTTGCTTTTGCATCCATTGCGAGCGTAGGAGACGGCTTTATCCTGCCTGCCCTTTCGGAAAGCATGGGCTGATCCTCCTCTGTTTGGTTTAATTTTTGGATTTTACCACAATGCAGCGGAAGAAAACTATTTCGGCCACTGATTGGTTATACTATAACATCGTGGAAAGACGCGTATTGCATAAGAGGATATTCGTCGCTATAGTTTTGCTTTTGGCCGGGGGTGTTTCTTATTATCTGTATTCAGATATCTCATTTTCCTCGAAAATAATTCCTGTTGTAGAAAACAGGGTCTACCGCAGCGGGCAACTCTCGAAAGCTTCTCTTGAAAAGGCAATCAAAGAAAAAAATATCAGGACAATCATCAACCTCAGAGGGAAAATCAGCGGTTCGAAATGGTATGCCGATGAAAAAAGTGTGTCCGAAAAATACGGGGTCAAACTGTACGATATCGGACTGGATTCGAATGATTTGCCGAAATACCACAAGCTCATGACTATTACCCGCCTTCTGCAGGAATCCGACAAACCGGTTCTTATTCATTGCAGAAGGGGCGTTGACAGGACCAGCCTGGTGAGTGCACTTGCGCTGGTGTTGGAAAAGGACCCGCCGTTTTCTCAAATAAAAAACCAATTTTCCTTTCGTTACGGAGTCGTTCCGTTCTATCGATCGGCAGGCCCGTACTTTTTCTCCCTTTATGAAGAATGGCTTGGAAAAACCCGGAATTTACACAGCAGGCATGCCCTCTTCCACTGGATGAAAAACGAATATCAGGACAGCTACGGGAACCTCGAATTCTGGATTGATTATATAAACGGTATCGGCTGGGAGGAATTTTTGATAAACAAGGAGGTAAGGTTGCCAAAAAATGAAGAAACCATTCATATAAAGGGATGGGCGTTTGATGCCGGAACAAAAGAGCCGGTAAGCGCGCTGCATGTGATTTTCGACAACCGCATTTCTCATAAAGCGGAATTTAATCACAGCAGACGTGACGTTGCACGCTATTTCGGGCTCGGCGAAAAATACTATGAGTTTCCGATCGGCTGGGAGATATCCATAAAAAGGGACAGCCTTTCGCCCGGTTGCCATACCCTCTCCGTCAGATACTTCAAGGCAGGTTCGGTCTTCGATATTCCCACGGATGCCGTCCTGTGCCTCTGAACAAAGGCAGCCCTATTTTTTCCCGATCGTGTCCTTCAGTTCCTCAGCCTGATACTGCTCCTGCTGAATAGTGAGGTCGAGATTGATGACCAACCCCCCGTGCTTCATCACCTCGCTGTCTTTGCTGAATTTGAGATGTCTTTTGTGCGATTTGCTAACGTCTTCAAAAGCCTTTTTCATTGCCGTGCCGACGGTTTTACTGGTATCTATCCTGCCGGGTTTGAACTGTGGAGGAACGCCGTTTCCGCCTATGTCTTCAGCGAAGTGGGCGATATGTTTCATCTTCTCCATAGCCTGGTCCATCAGATTCCAGGCCAAAATTCCTTTTTTCTGCAACGTCCACGAATAGCGGATATGCTGAAGCATTTCGTTGTATTTCTGTGTAACATCCTTTTGAAGCATGTCGATAAAACCGTGCGGGACTTTCAGTTCTCCACCGGGCCCGCTTTTAGCCTCTTCCGGACTCAGTTTATCGAGAATCCTCTGAAATTTTCTGGCGTGTATCGCAGACTCCCACGCCTCCCTCCTCAATACGCGTTTAATGTGAGGGTCATCAACCTTGTCGGCTTCGATGTTGTAATGCGGGATTAATTTCTTTTCATACTCGACGTATGATTTGAATATAGTCGCCCTGTTTGTCGGATCATAGGGGTAAGGAGCGGGATTGAATTGAGGCTCGCCGCCCAATTGACCAATTATCATCCCCAGCCAGTGCATGTGCCACATCTCTTCCCGTGAACGTGAAAGCAGGCTGGCGCCGATGGGAGTGTCCTCCCCTTCCATCCATGCATGGACAAGGTACCGGATAATTGCCGCATGCTCATCTGCCAGATCCCTGTTCAGCATCGCGATTAATTCATTTTTTTTCATACTGGCCTCCATTCGATGGTTTTGATAGAATTCTTTATATTCATGCTAATAATCATATGAGAACAGGCATGGTCAGTCAAGTGCTTATTATTTGTCCGGGATGCTGAAAGAGAAAATATTCTTTCTGACGATTTTCAGCATAGCAATGGGATTCCTTGAAGCGGTAGTGGTTGTTTACCTCAGGCAATTATACTACCCTGAAGGTTTCGGATTCCCTTTGAAGGAAGTTATCTGGGGAGGTCTTTTCGTTGAATACTTGAGGGAAATTGCAACTATTGTCATGTTGTTGACTGTAAGTGCTCTCACCGGAAGAGCTGCTTACGAAAGGTTCGCATTCTTTTTGTATTGTTTCGGTGTCTGGGATATTTTCTATTATGCCGGGTTGAAGGTACTATTGAACTGGCCTGAATCGCTGTTCACATGGGATGTTTTATTTCTCATCCCCGTGGTATGGATTGCGCCTGTTTTAGCGCCAATAGTCTGTGCAACTACGATGATCATTTTCTCCGGATTCATGCTTTATTACCAGAACAAGGGATATCCGGTCAGGATTAATCTGCTGGAATGTTCATTAATGTCATTGGGTGCCCTGGTCATTCTTGTTACATTTATCCGGGACTATTCAAATATAATCATACAGGGAGGATTCCTGAAGAGCTTCTTTTTATTGGCTAATGACACTCGTTTTCAGAGTATCGTGACAAGGTATATTCCGGGCTCCTTTAACTGGCCTCTTTTTATATTGGGAGAGTTTCTGATAATATTCTCTCTGGTAATCTTTGTCGGAAGGATGAAATCAATTCGTTAAACCTTTTCTGAAATTGCCGGACACCTCATCCCAATACAGTTATGCAGGAATCAATAAAAGGTCATGAGTTGAACCGGAATGTTTTTTAGTATTAAAATTAACTGATGGCAGCAGCAGGCAGAGACATTGAAGCAGGCAAAAACTTACAACACGGGCTTGAGCATTTGAGAGACGTATGCGAGGGCGCGAAGAATGTCCGCATAATAATATATGCGAATCCCGACCCGGACGCGCTTGCAAGTGCACTCGCCCTCAAGAAACTGCTCGAGACAAAAAAGCGCATCGTCAATATAGGGTATACAGGGGCAATCGGGAGACCCGAAAATGCCTCCATGATAAGACACTTAAGGATTCCTGCATTTCCGGTCAGTCAGGAGGAAGCCGCGCGGTCCGACATTATCGCGATAGTTGACTCCCAGCCCCATTTCTTCACCGACTTCAGACTTCCGCGCTGCGATATTGTGATAGACCACCATCCGCTCCTGGATAAAATACCGGCCAAGTTCGTCGACATACGTCCCCACTACATGTCTACTTCGTCTATCATGACGGAATACCTGAAGGCTGCGGGACTGCGCCTTACCAAAAACCTGGCAAGCGCCCTCTTGTACGGGATTAAAACCGACACACGCGCCTTTATGGGTGACATAAGCGACGGCGATATCGAGGCAATAAGATGGCTAAGGGGCAAGGCGGACAGAGATATTGTCAAACAGATCGAGTTTTCTCAGTTTTCGCGGGAAGCCCTCGACTACTTCAGCATTGCACTTGTCAGAAGGCGTTTTCTGAACGGCGTCATGTTCGCTCACCTGGGGCCGGTCCCTTTCTTCGACGTTTGCGTGCAGGTGGCGGACTTCTTCATCCGGGTGGAAAAAGTATCGTGGGCGCTCGTCACCGGAGTGGTGGGCGACACACTCGTCGTGGTCTTCCGAAACGACGGTCTCAAGAAGGACGCGGGCTACCTGGCGCGCGCCGCCTTCGGCGGAATAGGGAGCGCGGGCGGGCACAAGTCCATGGGGCGGGCGGAATTCAGGCAGGATGCCCTCCCAAAGGGGCTTCTTCTGTCGGA
>DCVG01000065.1 GCA_002328665.1 Nitrospiraceae bacterium UBA2194 | reverse complement strand
GAGAGTTCGGGTGAATTATATGGCTCGCTTCTTGCCCGGAAATTAAAGAAAAGACGGCATGATATCCATATTATCGGTGTCGGCGGAAAGCGGATGGCTGATGCAGGTGTGGAACTCATCTCCCGGATAGCAAGCGCCTTCGGCCTTGTCGAGGCGGTCTCGGCATACGGCAGGATCAGGAAGACCTTTGACAGGACTGTCCGGGCAATGAAGAAATCCAGGCCTCAGGTCCTTGTACTCATCGATTATCCTGATTTCAATCTGAAGGTTGCGGAAGCGGCTAAATCGCTGGGCATTAAAATTCTCTATTATGTCAGCCCGCAGGTATGGGCATGGAGAAAGGGCAGGGTCAACAAGATTGCACGCCTCGTCGACAGGATGGCAGTCATACTTCCGTTTGAAGAGAAGATATATCAAAATACAGGACTGCGGTGCGAGTTTGTCGGGCACCCCGTACTTGAAGAAATCGAAGCTGTTTTTACAGAAGAGGGGCTGCAGACCCCTGAGATTACCTCTGAATCAAGGGCTCATTTCAAAGCCGTCCTCGGTTTTGATCCGGCAAGACCTCTTCTTTCTCTTCTGCCGGGCAGCAGGCCGAGTGAACTGGACAGACACTTCCCTTTAATAGTAGATGTTGTAAAAGCTTTCAGGGCAGATAATGAAATAACCCCGAAAGGGGAATATCAGTTCTGTATCCCACTTGCTCCAAATACCGATGAAAAGAAATATCATAAGTATCTTAAGGCATTAACGGATGAAGGCGTTGTTATCAAAGAGGGTGAATCGATAAGGGCTCTTTCAGCGTCTGATATGGCCGTGGTCGCTTCAGGGACCGCCACACTGCAGACCGCATTCCTTGAAGTCCCTATGGTTGTGATATACAAACTTTCAGCCATAACCTATCACCTCGGCAAGCGTATACTCGATGTCAAACATATCTCACTCGTCAATATCCTATCAGGCGAAGAAGTTGTGAAGGAACTTATACAGGACATGGCTAACCCTGAGGAGATTGTAAGAGAACTGAAGAGGATTATGTCTGATGCCGGGAATCTTGAAGGAATGCTCCTCCATTATAAGAAATTGAAAGAGCCTTTTTTGGGAAAGGCCGCATCCCGGAGAGTTGCTGAGATAGTGATGGAAATGGCGGAGGAGATTCAATGACAGGAAATGTTTTTAATTTATAGTCTTCTATACACCATTGCCATTATCTTCCTTCTTCCTTTTGAATATCTCAAAAGACCGAAGGAGACCAGGAAAAAATGGCTGAGAGAAAAATTCGGTTTCTTTGATCCCGAATTGTCCAAATCCCCCCATCCCCACTTTAGTAAAGGGGGGCAAGGGGGGATTATCTGGGTCCATGCAGTATCGGTCGGAGAGGTTATGGCATCGCTGCCTCTCGTAAAGGAGTTGAAAGCCCATTATCCGGGAAAAAGAATTGTCCTCTCGACAATCACAGATACCGGTCAGAAGGTTGCGAAGGAACGGGCGCCTGAAGGCACGGAAATCGTCTACCTTCCTTTTGATGTGCCGTTCGTACTGAATAAGGTCCTGAAAAAGGTAAAACCTGAAATTCTTCTTATAGTCGAGACCGAATTATGGCCTAATCTGTTGAAAATATTTAAAGGCCACGGGATTCCTGTTATCCTGCTGAACGGAAGGATTTCGGACAAGTCATTCAAGGGATATAAAAGGATTTCCTTTTTCATAAAAAAAGTCCTCTCCTGTGTGGATATATTCTGTATGCAGGCTGAGGAATACGCAGGAAGGATCATGAACCTTGGCGTCGACAGCAGCAGGGTGCAGATAACGGGAAATTTCAAATTCGATACAAGACCTCCGTTAAAAGTCCCGGAGTGGACCGTAAATGTCGGACGGCCTGTTATTGTTGCAGGCAGTACACATGACGGAGAGGAAGAATTATTCTTACCTGTTTACGCGGCCCTTAAAAAAGATTTCGCGGAACTCAACCTTATCATCGCTCCCCGGCATCCTGAAAGGTTTCAGGGCGTGGAAGATATGCTCAGATCAAAGGGGATGCCTTTTATCAAACGCTCTGAATCAGGAGCGCCGGGTTTTCCCGGAAAGGTTTCAGGAAAAATTATACTTCTCGATACAGTGGGAGAACTGCCCTCTGTTTACAGTATTTCAGATATCGCGATTATCGGAAAAAGCTTCAGAGGGTACGGAGGCCAGAATCCCCTTGAGCCGGCATTTTGGGGGAAACCTGTTGTATGCGGTCCTCATATGGAGAATTTCCCCATCATCAGGGATTTTCAGGAGGCAGGCGCGGCTCTGATGGTTGAGGAAAGTGAACTGTATTCGCAATTGAGTTTTTTACTCCGTTCTCCCGAGAAAGCAGGAGAGATCGGGTCGAAGGCGCGGGACCTCTGCAGGAAGAACGCGGGCGCTGTTGACAGGGCGCTGAAGATAATTGCACCCTATCTCCATGGATAGGGATATCATAGGCTGTGAGGGGTTATTCCCAGGTCAAAGACTGGAATAAACTCTTAGATAGAATTATCATAGTTCTATGAAATATGTATCGAAACTGAAAGAATATATTGTCAGGTTCAGCAAAAAAGGGCTTTCGCCGCATGAGATAGCTCTTGGTGTTGCTTTGGGTATTTTTGTCGCTTTTATCCCGCTGTTCGGTACTCATACTATAACGGCAATCGCCCTTGCATCGCTCTTAAGGGTCAATACGCTTATTGTTTTGCTCGGCACGCAGATATCAAATCCACTAACGTTTCCGTTCCAGCTTTTTATCAGCGCCGAGTTAGGAAGCCTGATTCTCAAAGGAAAGTTCCTCGAGATCAGGTTCTCTTCTGAATTCAGCCATCTTCTCAGCCATTATTTGCTCCCGATTATTGTCGGCGGGCTTGTACTCGGTATTGTCGGATCGGGACTGTCCTATCTTCTTGTCAAAGGGTTCTTCCATAGAAAGCAAAATGACACTGCCTGAGCTTCTGTATTATGCAGGTTATTCGATCCACAAGCGGCATGGAACAAAGAACCGGAAAAGACTTCCCTGCAAGGTCCTCAGCATCGGCAACATAACCCTCGGCGGCACCGGCAAGACGCCGGCAGCCATAGCGCTTGCACTGCAGGCAAAGACAAGGGGGTTTAAGCCGTGCATCCTCACCAGGGGATACAAAGGGAAGGTCAAAGGCCCGTGTTTTGTGAGTAATGGAGGCGGAAGGTCGTTGGACTCGCGCCAGGCAGGCGATGAAGCCGTTCTTATGGCTGAAAAATTAGAGGGTGTTCCGGTTGTAAAGGGCAGGAACAGGCATGAAGCGGGCATGTTTGCCATAGAAACACTCAAAATTCAAAATTCAAAATTCAAAACAGAACTTCTTTTCATCCTCGACGACGGGTTCCAGCACTGGGGTCTGTTCAGGGATAAGGACGTCCTTCTTATAGACGGCACAAATCCTTTCGGAAACCGGAGGCTGTTTCCCCTCGGATATCTCAGAGAGCCGCTCAAGGCAATTAGCAGGGCCGATATCATCGTGATCACAAATTCCCCTGTAGGGAGGGACGCCGGTGAGGGTGAAAGAACTCAAAGTCTGGGAATTCAGGACCTCCTTGAAGAATTAAAGAAATACAACCCGGCTGCCCCGATATTTTTTTCAGANNTTAAAACATTCAGGGACCATTATGCATTCAGCGCCGGTGATATCCGGGCTGTAACTGCGGATGCGGAAAAATGCGGTGCAGGGTGGATTGTAACGACGGAAAAAGATATAATGAGACTCAGGGGTTTTGATCTGCCGGAGAATCTGGTGTCACTGGTGATCGAGTTTCAGGCTGAGAAAAAGTTCTATGATGAAGTTTTTGCATTTTAGTATATAAATGTGATCGCAGCAGTCTTTCAGGGGGTCTTATGGTCAGGTACATCAATGTAAAAAGCAAATCGAGGATTGAATTTATCGATATTACCGAGACGGTCCAGGAAGTCGTAAAGGAAGCAGGCGTTATGAAGGGTATCTGCTATCTCTACGTCCCGCATACTACTGCCGGGATTACGATCAATGAAGGTGCAGACCCCAGCGTGCAGCGCGATATCCAGAATGCGCTGAGCAGGCTTATTCCCCACGAGATGAACTATCACCACAGGGAAGGCAATGCAGACGCGCATATAAAGTCGACCCTTGTGGGCACATCCGTGAATGTAATCGTTGATGAAGGCAGGTTGCTGCTCGGCACGTGGCAGGCCATCTTTTTCTGCGAGTTCGACGGCCCGAGGCACAGGAGGATAGCGGTAGAGTTTGTTTAGGGTATAGTGCAGATTGTAACGGTCTTAAAATAAAAAAGACATTATCCATAAAATCTCCCCTATCCCCTCTTTGCCAAAGAGGGGGATTTATTTTTTGGATTCTCCATAGAATTGTGTGGATACATACCCCACTTTTTTAAAGGGGGGTGAGGGGGGATTACTAAATAATGTTGTTTAATAATAATGTCGAGAAATAGTTGAAGATTTGTAATCATAAAATTCACATCTCTAACTGACTACCATGACAACCAGCGACAGGCCCTCCGATGAAACCGAATCCCTCCGTGATGAAATAAGAAGGCTGAGGAAATCCCTCTCCGAACTGACCCCTCCCCTTGATGTCTTCCTGAAGCGCCGAGGGTTCAGGATCTACAAAAGAGAACCGGCGGAAGATCTGCTCCTGCCCGGGAAAAAATTCATAAGCGGCTTCTACGAGATGATGAAGAGATATTCTTTCCGTCTGTTTCTGCGTGATGTTATCAAGCACCAGGACTTTTTCAACCCCGGCGATGTGACCAGATACGCAACCGGAGAGGTGACCGGGGAGTACATCGAATATATAAAAAGGATCGGTCTTATCGAAAAAAAAGACAAAGGTTTCAGGCTTCGCTCCGGGCCTGTAAAGAGTTTCGGCGAGACCCTGGAATGGTTTGTGTCCGAGATATTCGAACGCGAATTTTCGACGGAAGCAATATGGGGGATACGGTTCAGGCGTCCGAAGGTAGGCGGCGATTACGATCTCATCGCAAAGGTGGACGGCGCGATCCTCTACATGGAGGTAAAATCTTCGCCGCCGAAGCAGATCTATCAGAGTGAGATATCCGCTTTTTTCGACAGGGTATTCGATCTCCTGCCTGAAATAAGCGTTTTTTTTATGGATACGGAACTCAGGATGAAGGACAAGATCGTGCCGATGTTCGAGGAAGAGCTGAAAAAGAGGTTTTCGAACCCGCCTGAAGTTGTGCGGATCGAAAAAGAACTCTTCCATCTATGGGACAAGATATTCATCATAAATGCAAAGGATAGTATCGCAACCAATATCGAAACGATATTGAGCCGGTATTTCAGAAGCAACCGGTGAATCTTGGACTTAACTACAGAGGGCACAGAGAAAGAATTGATTTTGGATATAGCGGGTTTAATTTTGCAGATCGAACCCGGAAAATAAGAGGTTCAAGTTGCAAACTTGAACCCGCCCGGGAGATAACGGGGGTAATTTCTGTTTCGGGATCGTTATAAGGAGCCTCATAATAGTCTGCACTTTTTCACTGTCATTGACCTGAAAATGCAGGCTGCCTCGTTGTCATGCCGGCTTGTCCGGCATCCTTCTTTATGGCGCGCAAGAAAGATTCCCGACAAACGGGAATGACAGCCTGGGGAAAGAGCGTTTTCATGCCCCTTTGTGAGCCAATGGCTCATGTCATTCCCGCAGTCTGCAGGCGGGAATCCACTTTCAGAACAAATGGATGCCCGACCAAGAACCTCGCGCATGACGAAAAAGTTTATTTTCATGCTCCTTTGCGGGTCAATGGTTCATGGCGGGCAGTGAGCTTGTCGAACTGTCGGACCATCCCTCCCTTTAGCAAGCAAAGGGAGGTGAGGATGGATTTTATAATCAATGTCTTCAAACTTATGACCGAATCGGTAATACACAGACTCTGAAAAGTCCACGGCGTATTACTCAGTTTTTCCTTGTGCTATAATTGACTCATTAAAGGACTGCCGGGTATAAATTATGTCTCTGATTGCTGTATTGGAAGAAAGAGAAAAGAAAGCGGAATTATTCAGGGCGGATGCCATGCATGAGGTGCGCAGACTTGCCTCCCTTTTGCGAAAGCATTATGCCTTCAAAGATCTCTATGTCTGCGGCTCAATTGTATCCGGACGATTCGGTCTGCATTCGGATGTCGATATGGTTATCTCAGGGCTTAAAACAGATGACTTCTTTAAGGCATATGCGCTTATTCTCAGAGAAAGCAGCCATAACATTGATATGAAGCCCTTCGAAGATTTAACAGAGGATTTCAAAAAAAAGGTTTTGACGAAGGGAGCAAAGATTGGATAGGGATATTTTAAGAGGAATGATATCGGAGGTTATAAAGGAACTGGACAACCTTTCAGATCTGAAAAATGAGATGAACGAAATCAAAACTGAAACATCCAGGATATTTGTGCGTTCCATGGGCTCGATACTCCATGATTTCTATAATTGCTGCGAAAGGATATTCAAGAGAATTTCCTTTGATATTAATGGGGGATTTGAGGAGTCGGAAAAATGGCATAAGGCTTTATTATTTAAAATGACTATACCGATAAAAAATACAAGACCGGCTGTCCTGTCCGAAGAACTTGCCGCCGAACTGGACGAATATCTCTCTTTTCGTCATGTCTTCAGGAATATCTACGGATTTGAACTGAAAGGGAAACGGATACTCCATCTCGCTAAAAAGTTTGACAGAATTGCGGACAGGTTTATCAAAGAAACGAAAGTCTTTCTTGCGTATCTGGAAAGTGAGCTGAAAAAAAACAACACGATATGACAAAGGATAAAGTAATCGAATACTGGTTGTATCTCTATGGGTCCTATGCAACAAACAGATTTACTGAAAATAGTGATATTGATCTTGCAATATTTTTGGATAAAGATACTCTTGACGGTTTTCAGGAAGACGCTCAATTAATGAAATTAAGGAGAAAGGTTGACTTGAGAATCGAACCGCATTCATTTGCCAGGGTAGATTTTCATGAGCCGGATCCATTTATCAAGGAAATCATTGTGAAAGGCAAAAGAATAGTTTAAAATCCATTCGTTTTTTTTTAGAAACCATCTGCTTTTTTTAGTCTCTGTCCNNTGACCGGGGGCATGGTTCGACAGTTCGACAGGCTCGCTGCTCACCATGACGTTCTTGTCTCGCTGGGCGTTAGAATCAGCTCACGCCGAAGGCTTGTCGAAGGGCTTGCCGCCTTAGCGGATATGATGCCTTTTTATCGGAATCGTACTTTATACACAGGCTCTGAAATAGTCTACGGCATATTGCACATTCTTTCATAACTATGTAACCTGTTACATACTCTTATAACGCGTATTCCCCACCTTAAAATATAAAACTCAATAAATCCGGATAGTGTCTGTCCATAAAGTCGTGTTTTGTCATTGTCCGGCTTGACCGGACAATCCAGAACCCATTGAAAAGACTGGATTCCCCGATCAAGTCGGGGAATGACAGCCTGC
>DCVG01000002.1:52095-62833 GCA_002328665.1 Nitrospiraceae bacterium UBA2194 | reverse complement strand
GGAGGCCATTTCGAAAAACTCAAGGGCTATCCGATTCTCTCAGGGATATGCTCCAAAAGGGGCGCAAAAATACTGGACGAGTTCATGGACAAGGCAGGATTCAAACTCAAAGATATCTGGACTCCCAAAATCAGGCAGGTAAAAGGCATAACGCCGCGCGAACATTATTTCGCAAGGGTTTACGATTACCCCGCATCCTATAAAAAGAAGCCAGTAAGGGAGAAAGAGGATCTTCTCATGAACACACGCCTCACCCTCAGAAAGGTGGGAGAGCATGACGAATCAATATTCGCATTCTCCTTCTATCCCGATGTACTTACCCTCAAAGAGGTCGGCGACCCCCTGCAGGTAGCTGAATTCTTCGGCCTCGATAAAGACGACCTGAAGGCAAAGGTGATATTTGCCCAAGGCAGACAGAATACAAACTATGTGATCTATTTATATGCATGTCATCCTTTCTTCATTCAGGGATACTGCTCCATGACCAACGGCGAAAACACCGCGTTCGTCCCTATCAGGGAATTCCTGACAAGCAGGGGTTTCCCCGGCTACATCGGGTATAACAGTGACAGTGAAGTGTTTACCCACATCCTTCACTACACCGTGCGCCAATTGGAGTTGCCGCTGACATACTACAAAGATGTAATTACACCGCTCAAGGAATCAGAGGCAGAGACAAGAGAAGACAGGGAGGCATTGAGACTGCTCAAACAGTCGTTGCGGCCCCTATGCATCGACGGACCGAACGTGGTCATCGGGTTTACGCCTGACGGCGCGTGTTTCATGGTGCACGATGCAAAGAAACTGAGACCCGGCGTGGTGGGCGGCATAAAAGGCAAGTACGCGCTGATGTCCGAGGAGTGCGGACTTGACAGCGTCGTCCCGAAAAGAGATAAATCCAGGGATATTTTTCCGATGAAGTACGACATGGTGATCATCAAGCCTCAGGCTGAGGAGGTTAAGGTATGGAGCCAGCTTCCGCATTAGACCACAATCATCAACTTTCATTAAGAGAGTTCCCATATATCATCCGCTGGAGAGATGACCGGTGCAAACGCTGCGGAAGATGCACGGCGGTATGCCCGGTAAAAGCAATCGAACCGGCTGTCAAAGTCCGGAGGGTTGTCCACTCTGAGGGGCCTGTTCCCACACCCGCGGCAGTGAGAAAGGTCATCCATGTGGTCGAACAGGTGACTGATATAGACAGATATTGCACGGGGTGCGGAACATGCACTCTGGTCTGCCCGAACGAGGCGATCGAGCCCGAATATAATCCTCAGAACAAATTCATGCATTATAAAAACAGGGGCGGAGAGGGGTATAAGCGCGGCGGAAGGAGAAACGACCCTTCGATATCCACTCTCGACAGATTGAAATTCACCAGAATCTCGATGCTTACCGACCCTGCACTTGATGCCGGGAGGCATGAATTCCGTGTGAGGACTCTGCTCGGCAGGATACTTCCTCCTGAGGAGCTGCCTCTGGTGTCCCGTAGCGGCAAGCTATCTGTGGACAAGACATCAGACAGGTTTATTCCGCCGGTGCGCGAGATATTCCCGATAATGATCGGAAGCATGTCTGTCGGCGCGCTTTCACCTCCGATGTGGGAGGGACTTGCTATGGGGATCGCATATCTCAATGAAGTGGAAGGCCTGCCGGTAGTGATGTGCACAGGGGAAGGCGGAGTGCCGCCCAGGCTTCTGAAATCACGGTTCTTAAAGTACATGACCATCCAGATTGCTTCAGGATATTTTGGATGGGACGAGATTATCCATTCAATCCCCTATATGGTCGAAGACCCCGCGGCTATCGAGATTAAATACGGTCAGGGCGCAAAGCCCGGCGACGGCGGATTGCTGATGGCGCAGAAAGTCCTGAAACTCATCGCAAGCATCCGTGGAGTGCCCCAGTTCGTAGACCTGGCATCGCCTCCTACTCACCAGACTAAATACTCCATAGAAGAAGCCGTTGCAAAGATGCTACAGTCAATGTCAATGGCATGGGGATTCAGGGTACCGGTGTACCCGAAAATCTCTGGCACCAAAACAGCGCGTGCAGTCTTGAACAACCTTGCGAGAAACCCTTATGCAGCAGCGCTTTCCATTGACGGCGAGGACGGGGGTACAGGCGCCGCATATAATGTATCAATCGATAAGATGGGTCATCCCATAGCATCCAACCTTAGGGAATGTTACCTCGATCTCGTAAAGCAGGGGAAACAGAACGAGTTGCCCCTTATCGCAGCAGGCGGTGTTGCGAAGAAAGGCAACCTGGCGGCTAATGCCGCTGCCCTTATTATGCTCGGCGCATCAGCCGTCTCGATCGGCAAATATATGATGCAGGCAACTGCAAACTGCTTTGGCGACGAATACAACCGCTGCAACCTGTGCAATACCGGCAAGTGTCCGAGGGGCATTACCACACAGGATCCGAAACTTTACAGGAGGCTCGATTCGGATAAAGTAGCCGAACGTGTGGTTGAAGTCTTCAGGGCCGCGGACGTCGAACTCAGGAAGATATTCGCGCCGATGGGCAGAAGCACCGAACTTCCCATCGGAATGTCCGACGGGTTGAGTGTGGATGACAAAGCGATAGCGGATAGACTGGAAATCAGTTATGCGTGCTAAAAAGACAGCAGACAGCAGACAGCAGACAGGAAACAGGAAGAAAAAAACAAATCCGCCCATATCCTCCTTTGAAAAAGGGGGGAGCGGGGGGATTACTCATCATCAATCCCTAACCATTCACGGTATTGCCGATGGTAAGCGTGTTTCGTCCCGGATCCTTGAAGAGCAGATACAGCAAGCAGTCAGAGACGGCGCACGGGAACTTCACATAATCGCGGACGGTCAGCACGGCATCGGTGGAAGGATCTGGCCGAGAGGTGAGACGATAAAGATCGCTGTTGACGGCCCCGTGGGACAAAGACTCGGGAGCATGGGGATGGAAGGCACCGAAATCGTCGTAAAAGGAAGCGCCTCAGACGATGTGGGATGGATCAACTGCGGGGCGAAGATAACGGTCCTGGGAGATGTCACAAACGGCGCATTCAACGCCGCTGCGCAGGGGGTCCTGTATGTACAGGGTAGCGGGGGCGCACGATGCGATACCATGACAAAGCATAACCCCCGATTCGAACCGCCGCAGTCGTGGTATTTCAGGAATGTGGGCGACTCGTTCGCAGAATTCAAGGCAGGCGGCATAGCCGTCGTCTGCGGCGTAAATTCGAGGAATCCGGATAACGTACTCGGCTATCGTCCCTGTGTAGGTATGGTTGGAGGAACGATATACTTCAGAGGACCGATCCAGGGATACAGAGAAAAAGACGTGATGCTGCTGGATCCGACACCGCAGGACTGGGAATGGCTCAGAACCAATATGAAGCCCTATCTCGAAGCGGTTGACAGGACGCAGTTTTTCGAAGAACTTACCCGTTCAGCGGCCGACTGGAAGAAACTTATCGCGTATACGCCCCAGGAAAAAAAGGCCAGAAGGTGGTTTAAGATATCCGCCTCTGACTTCAGAAAGAGCGTCTGGGAAAAAGAAGTCGGCGAGGGCGGCATATTTGCCACCTTCATGGACCATGAACTTACGCTGTTACCGTATATAACAACCGGCAATGAACGGAGGAACAAGCCTGTCTGGGCAAATGAAAAATATTCTCCTCCATGCGCGTACGCATGCCCTACGCATATACCATCACATAAGAGGGCATCCCTGATAAGGCAGGGGAAGCTTCACGAAGCTCTGGAACTGGTTCTGCAGTACAGCCCTTTGCCTGCAACAGTATGTGGGCAGATATGTCCGAATCTGTGCATGCAGAGCTGCACAAGGGGGCGTCTTGATGCTCCGCTCGGCATAGACAGACTCGGAAGGCTCGCCCTGGACTTGCCGGCTCCCCAAAAAGCCGCCCCGACCGGACATTCAATAGCGGTCATCGGCGGCGGGCCTGCGGGCCTGAGCGCTGCATGGCAACTGGGACTGAAGGGGCATAACGTCACCCTGTATGAAGCAACAGATAAACTCGGCGGCAAGCTTGAACTCTGCATCCCGAGAGAACGCCTTCAGCAGGAAGTGCTGCAGAAAGAGCTCTCGCGGTTCAGGGAAATCGGCGTGACGGTTCACCTGAATGCGAAAATCGACATGCACCGGTTTGAAGAAATATACAAGGCACACGAAATCGTTGTTGTCGCATGCGGCGCGCACAAGCCGAGGCTCTTTCCATTTCCCGGGTCGGAACACATAGTTTCGGCATATGATTTTCTCAGGGGGATCAATATAGGGGACCTGCCCGATCTAAGCAACAGAAAAGTTGTCATAATCGGCGCGGGCAATGTCGGAATGGATGTGGCTTCACAGGCATACACCTGCGGCGCCGCCTCGGTTATTGCCGTGGATATACAGAAACCCGCGGCGTTCGGCAAGGAAATGAAAACTGCCGTTGCAAAAGGCACTCAGATACTCTATCCTAAATTCACCGAAAGATACGACCACAGTGAAAAAAGGCTTTACTTTAAGGACGGGACCTCATTGGATGCGGATATTGTGGTAATGTCCGTCGGAGATGTTCCGGTACTCGACTTCCTTCCAACTGGTATTCACACGGAAAGAGGATGGATAGCCGTCAATGAAATCGGCCAGACATCGGATGTCAAAGTATTCGCAATAGGAGATGCGACACGACCGGGTCTTGTCACACACGCCATAGGACAGGGAAGGATTACTGCAGACATCATCCACTACCAGCTCATGCACGCTCCGCGCTGGCCCGAGGTCAGGCAGGTAATACCCTATGAAAGGATCAGGACGGAATATTACGATGCATGCCGGGGAGACTTTACACCCGAACAGGAGGCAAACAAATGCATGTCCTGTGCCGCATGCCGCGATTGTCACATGTGCGAAACGACCTGTTACTGGGGGGCCATCAGCAGGATCGAACATGAAGACGGTTCGTATGAATATGTCGTTGACGATGACAAGTGTATCGGCTGCGGGTTCTGTGCGGGCATTTGTCCTTGCGGTGTCTGGGAGATGGTGGAGAATGTATAAGAAGAGGCAAGGATTTGAGGGTCCGAGAATTCAAGCGAACTGCCTATTAATTAGACCATACATGCGTTCAGATTTATCGTCATTCCCCGACTTGATCGGGGAATCCAGAAAAAACTGGATAGTCCGGTTAAACCTGACAATGACAACATATACACTGAATGTAGCAGTGTTTAAAAAATTCATAACAAGAAATAGAATTATACTTTCTCAATTTCTTAAATCCTCGAATCCTCGAATCCTTCTAATACCCTTTTTAAAATGATATAAATATCGTATGCCACAGTCATTAGCAAGAGAAAATCGCATCCTTTCCGCGCTCCTTGAAGTAAGCAGAGTGCTTAACTCTTCCTTCGATCTCGAAAAAAACCTTTTCAAGACCATGCGGGTAATCAGCGATTTCCTTGAAATGGAGAGGGGCTCGGTTTTTCTCCTTGACCGTCTTTCGAAGGAACTGAAGATCGTTGCCGCCCACGGTCTTACGAAGGAGCAGATCGCCCGGGGGAAATACAGGATAGGCGAAGGGATTGTAGGAAGAGTGCTGGAAAAAGGTGCTCCTCTGGTCATACCCAACGTCGGGGAAGAGCCGCTGTTCCTGAACAAGACGGGTTCGAGGATCCAGAAGAGCGGGATTTCTTTCCTCTGTGTCCCGATCACTTTTAAAGGAGAACCGATCGGAGTCTTGAGCGCCGACAAGCTGTTCAGAGACAAGGATATAACTGTCGATGAAGACATCAGGGTGCTGGAGATAGTCGCCTCCATTATCGGACAATATGCCGTCCTCTGGAAGCACTTCAAGGATTCCGAGCAGGAGAGAGATAACCTGAAACTCCAGTTGAAGGGCAGATACAGCCTTCCGAACATCATCGGCACATCGGACAGGATGCAGGAAGTTTTTGAAGCGGTCTACCGTGTTTCGGATTCGAAGGCTACCGTCATACTTTACGGCGAAAGCGGTACGGGAAAAGAGCTGATAGCAAAAGCCGTTCATTATATGAGTCCGAGAGCAAAAGGTCCGTTCGTTAAATTCAACTGTGCTTCAATCCCGGAGGGTTTGCTCGAGTCCGAGCTGTTCGGCCATGAAAAAGGCGCTTTTACCGGCGCAATCCTCTCGCGAAAAGGCCGCTTCGAACTTGCCGGAGGCGGAACAATCCTGCTCGATGAGGTCGGTGATCTCCCGATAAACCTCCAGCCGAAGATTCTGCGCGTTCTTCAGGAGAGGGAATTTGAGCGTGTCGGCGGAGAAAAAACCATAAAAGTCGACGTCAGGCTCATAGCTGCAACGAGCAGAAACCTTGAGGAACTCGTATCGAAAGGAAAATTCCGCGAAGACCTTTTTTACAGACTCAACGTCGTACCGATATTCATGCCCGCTCTGAGAAAGCGCAAGGAAGACATCCCCCTGCTGGTTGAATTTTTCCTCCGAGGGTTCAATGAGGAGAACAGGAAAGACATAACGATATCTCCCGGGGCACTCAGGGTATTGGTGGATTACAACTGGCCCGGCAATGTAAGAGAACTCGAAAACACCATAGAAAGGCTCGTTGTAATGTCGGGCAACGATATCATCAGGTCGCAGGACCTCCCGATAAACCTGAAGCTGCCTTCACCCGGAGAGATGCTGCAGAAAGAATCCCTTAAGGCCGGCATTGAAGACATAGAGAAATCGAGCATTATCGATGCCCTTGAACGGACTGGCTGGGTTCAGGCAAAAGCAGCGCGGATAATCGGCCTTACCCCAAGGCAGATAGGGTACAAGATGAAAAAGTACGGCCTCGGCCTCACCACTCCCACAGGATTGCGGTAAGCTTTCCTATTGCTTATCCGGTGTGCATGCTCGGGTATCAAAAGTCCTTATCTTCTGCGCCGGAGTTTTTCATGCGACCTCCTCGTCCTTGAATACGTCCCGTAGCTTTGCGTATCTGCTGCCGAACCGCTCCTGAAGCAGCCTGTCATACCTTTTAATGATCTTTATGATATACACATCGTGTTTGATATAGTCTTCTGCGAGTGTCGCGAAGCTCTTATTCCTGCTCCATGCACCCTCGATCCTTCCGAATTTAAATATTGTTCCCATCAGGACCTCTTTTGAATCGGCAACAATGAGCAGCCCCTTTTCGTTTTTTTCCTGATAGACGGTCTCATCGATCGGGTGCTGATAAACTTGGCCGACCCTTGCCTTTGTCGGTCCGAAATGAACAATGGCTGTCTGAATATTTCTCTGCAATGCCTCCCTGACTTTCTCCTCTATGAGCTCAAACTCCTCTTTCCAGACGGAGATTAGCAAGGTTGCAGCCGTATTTTCTATCATGCGTTTCGCCTTATCGATAAGATATTCATAGTCATTGATGCTCCACATGGATGAACTCTCCTGTTCACCCCGAATACGCTGCAGCCTGCCCCCGAGAGAGGTGACTGTCATATCAACCGTATTCCTGCACCTGTTCAGGAAATCCGCCGGCTCAAGAGGGATGTATTTTTTTGTCTTTTCAGTGTCGATTACCGAGACTACATCTTTCTCAAGGAGCCGGCTCAAAACTTCATAAATTTTTGAAGTAGGGACCCCCGAAGCCTTGCCGACCTCATATGCAGTCGAAGGGCTCTCCCTCAAAAGGGAAAGATATGCCTTCGCCTCGTATCCGGAAAGGCCGAGTGCCATAAGTTGAGATACGGTCGATTTCATTATTGTCTACTGTTGTAGTTAATAATATATAGTGTTTTGATGTCTGTCAAGACTTTATTAATTGCGGTTTGCAGCTTCTTCTAAATTTTGTGGACACTTATGGTTTTAATCTACGGCATTCGCCCCTCATTTCCGCGATTCACCTCTTTACCCCTTAACTTTTTACGGATAATCTGCTATTGTAAAAATCAGAGCATCGGACATTCAGACAGGAGAATAATTGGCAAAGAAAATATCTCCTCTACAGAATTTAAGTCGTATATCCGTTTCTTTAGTCGAGAAATACCATCCGTTCAATATCAAATACTTCAAGGCTTTAGTCGGTATTCTGATGGCCTTGCTTTTAGGCGCCGTACTCATACTCGGCTGGGCGTCATCCAGAAAGATAAAAGAAGTTGTAACTGGAGATTTCAATCAGCAGCAATTAGTCCTTGCGCGGCATGCCGCCCGTCAGATTGAGAACAGCCTGAACATTCTCAAAAGAGAATTGCAGCTCCTGAGTTTATCCCCTTCAATACAGTACAGCGAATTACCCTCCATGGAGAACAGGATGGAGATTACTTTTTCGAGCATTAAGCACGAAGGTACATTAGAAATACGTTTTATCGAGAATAAGATGCAAAAGACATACCATGTGCTGGACAACTACAAATGCAGCCCTGAAAAAATAAACTCCGAAGATATGCAATATCTCAAATGGGCGCGGGGCGAAGAGAATAAGGGCAATATACTGTTCACAAGCGTCCTTCCTGTACGGCATAATCATCAATATCGGAAACCCGTCATCAAAATGGTTATACCCGTCTGGCAGGTTTCTGTAGATGAGTCACATCCTGTAGCGCTTAATGAATTCTCCGGGGTTCTGGTCTTCGTTGTTGATACAAACCGGTTGATAGAAAAGATTACCAAAGAGATTCGTTCCGGAAAAACAGGATATGCATGGGTTATAGATGAAAAAGGCACTTTTCTTTATCATCAGGAAGAGGCATTCATCGGCCAAAATGCTTTTGAAGCGCGAAAAGGGAAAAAACCTTCAATATCCTTCACAAGGATCAACGAGATTCAGAAGGAGAAAATGTTGAAAGGTCAGGAGGGAACAAGCTGGTATATCTCCGGCTGGCACAGAGGCATAGAGGGAGAGATAAAAAAACTGATCGCCTATACGCCGATCAGGCTGGACGAATCGAATACCGGAAATATCTGGTCCGTGGCTGTCGTAGCTCCTGTCAGCGAAGTAGAAGGGGCGATCCATTCGATCAATGTCCGGCAATTTTCTCTTCAGGCAATCATCATCTTCGTGATTCTTTTCGGCGGTCTGTTCATCAATTTTATGATACTAAGCTGGTCGAATATCATGGAGCAGGAAGTTGCAAAGAAAACCATTGAACTCAAGAAATCCGAACAGCGGTACAAGTCCCTTGTTGAAAATGCGGAGGACCTCATTTTTACTGTGGATTACAACGGAAACTTTCTCTCAATAAATAAATATGGCGCCCATTTTTTTGGCCGGCAGGAAGAAGATATGATCGGTCATAACCTTTCGGAATTCTTTTCATGGCCGAGTGCCGAGGTCCTGCTCCTGATGATTCATAAGGTATTCGACACTATGGAAAGTAAACAGATCACCCACATGGTTATTATAGGAGAACGCCAACTGTGGTTTAATACGAAATTCAGAAGACTCTTTGATGAGACGGGCAATATTTACGCGGTTCTGGGTCTGTCAAGAGATATCACCGAAAGAAAACAAATGGAGGAACACAGTTATTATACGGAGAAACTCGCGTCCATGGGAACACTGGCTGCCGGCGTGGCGCATGAAATCAATAACCCGCTGGGTGTCATTCTCGGATTTACCGATATCCTTTTGGAAAAATATCCTCCCGACTCGCAGGAATACGACATGCTGAAAACCATAGAGAAGCAGGGTCTCAATGCCATGAGGGTGGTTGAAAACCTTTTGAATTTCGCACGGCACAAAGAGCATAAAGAAGAAATCATTGACGTTAATAAAAATATACAGACGGTATTGGCGGTTATGAATAATACATTGCTTTTGAACAAGATCTCGGTAAAGCAGCAGATGGAGGATGACCTGCCGGTGGTCAAGGCTGATTCGGGAGAACTGCAGCAGGTTTTTTTCAATATTATTAATAATGCCATTCACGCCATGCAGGGAGGGGGAGTTTTGACCATCATAACCAGGTCGTTAAATAATGACACTGTTGAAGTCAGTATCGCCGATACTGGACACGGCATAAAAAGAGAACACCGCAACAGGATATTCGATCCTCTTTTCACTACAAAGGATGTCGGCAAGGGCACCGGCCTCGGGCTGTCGGTCTCCTACGGAATCATAACAAAACACGGAGGGGCGATTACTTTTGAAACAAAAACAAAGGAGGAGTCGGAAGAAACGGGCACCACTTTTATCATAATGTTTCCGGCTGTGGAAAACGCTGATAAAAATAAATGAATAAGGAGGAAAATATGGCGGAAAAGATATTAATCGTTGATGATGAACCGGATATGCTGAAGCTCTTAAGTATGATCCTTAAAGAAAAGACACCGTATGACATCACAACTACCAACAATCCCCTGGAGGCGCTTGAACTGGCAAAGAAGGGCGGCTTTGATCTTGTAATCTCAGACCTGAAAATGCCCGGGCTTGACGGCATCGATCTCATCGGCGCAATAAAGCAAGTTGACGAAGATATCCCGATTATCATTATCACCGCGTACGGAACGGTAGAATCCGCGGCTGAAGCCATGCAGAAAGGCGGGTTTGATTTCATCACAAAACCGTTCAGAAAAGAACAGATTCTCTTTACTATTGACAAAGCCATGAAGTGGCTGAAGGTACAGAGGGAAAATAAAATGCTTAAAGAACAATTGAAGAAGGAAAAAGGATTAAACTAATAATCAAAAAAACGGGAAGGAGAAAGGTTACGGATGCCGACGAATATTATTAACGGCAAAAAAATGCAATCATGCCTGTTTTGGAGC
>DCVG01000002.1:15921-52027 GCA_002328665.1 Nitrospiraceae bacterium UBA2194 | reverse complement strand
CCTCCTCAGTCGCCTGTCGATAGAAGCACCGCCGCCTTTAAAAAAGAATTTTATGTAGTTGTCGTTTATATTGTCTCCTGCATAAGCCTCAATCATTGAGAAATGATAACCAAGCCGTATGCTGAAATTCACATAGTTTTCCGATACAACGGCAAAACTCTTCTTCGCGGTATCCTTCAGCTGCTCTTCCGGCACAGAAGCTGAATGCGCGAGCATCCCCAAAAATCCCTTAGCGTCCACAGGCGGAGGACCGGGCCACTTCATACTCTTCATTCCTCCAAGCAGCGCCAGAAAAGGGATGGAGAGGACATCTTCAGGAACAGCCTTTTTAACATTCTCTCTCAAACCGCCGTCGATATTCAGCATGCAGACATCGACAGGGATACCTGCGGAGAGATCGACAGCGACCGCCCTGTGAATATCCTGATCTTCGCCGATATTGAACATCTCCCGCATCGCAACCTCGTGAGAAAAACGTATTATATCATGGTAGGTCCTGCAGTATTCGGGCTGGAAGTTTGCGCTTTCAGGATCTGTTAAGTTAAGAGGAACTATCCATTTCAGGACTTTATCGAGTGTTTTAAATAAATGGGTATCTTTGAAAGGTTCCTTCTTTTTAAGGGCATACTCGATGAGTTCGCTGACCTTACCCTCGTAAATATTACAGTTAATGGCGTCAACAGTTATCTCCTGTCCATCCCTGAGTATACCGGTTGAAATCTCCGTATCAAGAATAGTCGGGATCTGGTACTCCCTTGACAGAGAAGCCATATGCCCGGTGGCGCTGCCCACATCGGTAACAATTGCGGATGCCTTATTCATGACAGTCACATACTTCGGCGAAGTATGCCGGGCCACAAGCACGGCGCCTTCAGGAAAATCATTCAGACTTTCCTCATCCTTAAGAATGAATGCCTTGCCGAAACCGACGCCCTTGCAGGCAATAACTCCTTTATCGAGGATGACGTTATACCCCCTGATCCGGGTGGGAATACAAGCTTGCGAAGCTGAACCCTGAAAGGATACACTGAGAGGACGCGATTGTAAAATGTAAATATTACCTTCTCTGTCGATGCCCCACTCTATATCCTGGGGAAGCCCGTAATGATTTTCCAGAGCAATCGCAAAGTCCGCCAACGTCACCACTTGTTCGTCGGATAGACACTGTTTCCCCCGCTTGTCCTTCGGGACTGCAACTTCATTCAACTCGCCGTTCGAATTGCATACAAGCATTTTTTCCTGATCGGCTATGGTCTTATTGATGATCATTCCCACCGGGTGCCTTGAAACAGTATATGAATCAGGAGTTACCGTACCGTCTACTACCCATTTTCCAAGCCCGTGGATAGCGTTTATCAGGATATGACCCGAGTCCGGATCATTCGGGTCTCTTGTATACGTAACGCCCGCTGCAGCAGCGTCCACCATACTTAGAACGCCGACAGACATAACCATTTCCTCCTCTGAAAAACCCTTTGTCTTCGAGTAAAAAATGGCGCGCGGCGTAAACAGACTTGCAACAACCTCTTTGTACTTTTGAATGATTTTATCTCCCGGCACATTGAGAAATGTCGCATATTGTCCGGCAAAACTGAATTCGCTGTCCTCCCTTATAGCGCTGCTTCTTACCGACACCGTCGCCTCTTTCCCCACCTTCTTGCAGAGCTTTTCATAAGAAGTCTGAATGGCCTCTTCCAATTCATACGGGACATCACCATTCATTACCGCCTCACACACCTCTCCGCTCGCCCTGTTAAGTTCTTCCAGATTATCGACTTTCAATGACGACAGCCCCTCTGTGATCCTTTCGAAGAGTTTGTTATGGTTCATGAATTTAATAAATGAATAGGAGCTGACGGCGAATCCCTCGGGCGTAGGAAGACGAAGACTGTTCTTCACCTCGCCCAAATGAGCATTTTTCCCTCCGGCCATGCCTACCGACTCACTGGTCAGACTTTCAAGCGGGATAGTCAGGTCACTGACAGGTATCTCCATTCTATATTCCAGTATCTTCTCAATCTCCGCGCTGATATCGTCATGGATTCTTACGAATTGCGGGAATTCACTGTCAGAGAGGTCGTTCAGATTTTCTATGATTTTTCGAACCTCGTATCCGATAAGACGGACGTTCGTCTTGATGTAATGCATATCGAACAAATATTCGCCGGAGAGCTTCTCTTCCATATCAGCCATAAGTTCAAGGACTTTATTATTGGCTGAAAGGAGTTTCTGAAATGCCTGGTACTTCGCTCTCATTGCCTCTGCAGGAAGACTCGTCTGCTCTTTAACTTCGGAAGATTTCCTGAAAAACTTCGAAAAAATAGACATGAATAATTATACCCTTTTAAAAAACACTTGACAAGTTCAATTGATATCATTATACTTTTTTTGTTTATATATAATTTAGTACTATCATTATAACCTTATTACATTATGGAATTGATAGATAGGGAAGATCATCAAAAGCTATATCTTCAGCTTTATGTAATCCTGAAGAAAAAGATCGAGAACAGCGAGTGGCCTGTGGGCTCCCAGATACCTACTGAGGAGGAACTATGCAAGACCTTCAATGTCAGCAGGGCTACCGTCAGAACTGCTGTCCTTGAGCTCGTCCGGCAGGGGTACCTGAAACGTCAGCAGGGAAAAGGCACTTTTATCTTCAGAAGCATGGTCTCGGAAGGCCTCACCATGCTCACCAATTTCAGGGAACTGTTCTTTGAAGAAGGCCTTGACTTTGACACCAATGTCCTCGCGCGAACCGTCATGATGCCCGTAGACGACCTCGACAGTAAGCTCGACATCGCGAAGGATAAACACGTCATTTATATTAAGCGGCTCCGCTTCATCGACAGCGAGCCTGTCCTGCTCCAGGAATCCTACATCCCCTACCATATCTGCCCCCTCCTCCTGGAAGAAGACCTCCGTCAGCAATCCGTGTTCGATCTCTTCGAAAAAAAGTATGGCATAAAGATCACCAGGGTGAAAAATTATGTGGAGATCACCTATCTGAATGCCGATGAATCGAGTTTCATCGGGCTGCCGGAAGCCTCTCCGGTAATCCTTTTAAATCAGTATTTTTATTCTGGGGAAACTCTGATAATGTATACGCGTTCCATTAAAAGGACCGATAGATTTAAATTCCTGATGGAGCTTGAAAGAAAAGTCGCATGAGGATTTGGATTTGCATCAACTGTTGAAATCCTGCGGTTTGCAGGGTTCATATGCCCGGATCGTAAAATTAGTTAAGCAATAGACTTTTTCTACACCATTTGAGAAGGAGGGGTTATGTCAGACGGCAAAACAGTAAAGGATGTAATGATAGGCATTTTCGAGTATCCTCACGTGCCCTATTGGTTCTCACTCAGCCAGGCTATCAGGATCGTGAAGGTTTCTTTCCTGAGCACCAAGAAGTACATGGACCCGATGGCAGTGCTGGTCTTCGACGAAAAGTATAATCTCATGGGGACCTTGACGCTAAAGGATATCCTGATGGGACTGGAGCCACAGTTTCTAAAACCCACCGGCAAAGCCCAGGTTCCTGCTGAAGATGAAACAGGTCTCTCCCTGCTCTGGGACACTATGTTCGACGAGAGTTCCAGAGAACTTGCGGAGAAGCCGGTAAGCGAGGTCATGGCACCCGCCAAATATTTCGTCGAACCCGCCGACCCCGTTACCAAGGCGGCCTATCTTATGCTCAGGCATGATCTGATCCTGCTTCCTGTGCTGGAGAATAAAAAGAAATTTGTAGGACTGGTGCGGATGATCGAGGTATTTGATGCCATATCCGATTCAGTACTGAAGGAATAGGGAGGAAGGGACATGGCAGATAAACAGAAAAAAAGAACAGAAGGGTTGCCCGAGCCGCCTCCCGAAATAGTTGTTGCTGAAACAAAGCCGAAATTCGAGTGGAAAAGAGTCATATTCATCCTTATTGGACTGGGCCTTTTCTTTTCGATTTTCTATATGCCTCCGTGGCCGGATGCCATAGACCCTCAAGGAGAACATTTCGCCCTGTCGAAGGAAGGGAAAGGGGCGATTGCGCTTTTTCTCCTCGCAGGCACTTGGTGGGTCTTTGAAGTCCTGCCGATAGGAGTCACCTCCCTTGCCATCGGGGTCTTTCAGGCATTATTTGCAATCAGGTCGGCCAAAGAAGCGTTCAGGGACTTTATGGACCCCTCTGTTATGTTCATTTTCGGGTCTGTAGTTGTAGGCCTGGCGTTCACAAAATCAGGCCTTACAAAGCGGCTTGCTTATAAGATGCTCGGGGTTGTCGGAGAGAGAACAAGTATGATCCTGCTGGGATGCCTCGTTGTAACAGCAGGTCTTGCGCATCTGATGGCTCACACTGCTGCTGCCGCCACTGTCTTCCCTATTTTGCTTGCGGTCTATGCCCTTTACGGGGAAGGCGATAAACAGACTAAATTCGGCAAATCCCTTTTCATAGGCATGGCATATGCTGCCGGCGCAGGAAGTATAATAACCTTCCTGGGCGCTGCCAGGGGTCCGGCTGCAGCAGGAATGTTCAAGGAGTTCACCGGGCGGGATATCGGCTTCTTCGAACTTTCCAAATATATGTTTCTCGTCGGATGGATCATGGTCTTTATCATATGGGGCTATCTGATGATATTTATGAAAGCGGAGAAAAAGGTAATCACAGGATTAAGAGAGAAGGTGAAAAGATTATCCGGTGAACTGGGCCCTCTTTCATTTAACGAAAAGTTTGTCATCATCTGTGTTCTCGGCGTAGTAACCGTCATGTCTCTGCAGTCATTTGTTCCTGCGTTAAAGCCGCTCGACAGGGCTTCGATCATGCTCGTATCAACGCTCCTCTTTTTTATCTTCAAAGTTTTGACCGTTAAAGAGCTTGAAGATATACCGTGGAATATCATATTGCTCTTCAGCGGTGCCATGAGCATCGGCTTCTGCCTGTGGAAGACAGGGGCAGCCCAGTGGATGGCCGTCAACTGGCTGGTCATGTTCCAGAAGGCTCCGTGGTTCATATTTGTTCTGAGCATAGCAACGTTCGTACTGATTATGACCAACTTTATTATGAACGTTGCCGCTATTGCAATTGCCTTGCCTGTTTCTCTTGTCGTCGCAAAGTATCTCGGTGTGGCCCCTGATGTCATTCTTTATGCTTCACTCGTAACTGCCGGAATGCCTTTCATGCTCCTTATCGGTGCGGCTCCGAATGCGATTGCCTATGAATCAAAGCAGTTCTCAACAGGAGAATTTTTTATGCACGGAATTCCTCTGAGCATTATTTTGATTGCCGTGCTCGGAGTTGCACTTTTTACAATCTGGCCACTATTAGGGATGCCGATATTGATTAAATAGTGTAATTTCAGGCTGTCCCAAAAAATTCCCCTCCCCTGATGGGATGGGATAGAGGGGAGGGTGAAAAAGAATTACTCAAACACCCCTCACCCTAACCCTCTCCCACCTGGGGAGAGGGAAATGGAAAATCAGCGAACGAGTTGGAGGTCTTATGGAATTTGAAAAGGTGCTCAGGGAAAATTTCGACAGGATATTCAAAGAGGTTGAATATGTCAAAAAGACATACAACGCACTGGAGGATTTCGGCTTTAACGACGACAACTCAATCGCCTCTGTCTGCGTCTGCAGGGACGAGATATCCCAGACAATCAGAAGCATCATCAAGCATATCTGGGGTGAGGCCTTCGACTTTTCAAGCCTCGCAGGCATGTTTACGGCAGGCAAAACAGGACTTAAGGCCGCCATGCACCATGCACCGAGGACAGGCGGCAAAGAGCGATATGTCTTTTATGTAATTCCTCATACGGCAATCAACGAAGACGGCAAGACAGGTTTCTGCAAGCGCAGGGGGATCAAGGAAGAATCAAGCGCCTGCGGCGCCCTCTGTCTTTTCCTTGACGAACTCTATACAGGCAAGCTCCTCATAAGGATCGACGAGGAGGATATCGAGGAGAGTCTTCTTAAAAGGAGGCTTATCAAGGAAATAACATACGGCGACATCCCGAGCCTGCTCGAGCTTACGAAGATCACCAGGAAGGTGATTCAAGAGGACCTCGAACAAGCCCTTGAAAAAGTGGTCGACACGACAAAGAGTGATTATGCAGTGCTGACAGGAATCCAGATACATGCGCCGGACGCAAACTATATATGGCCGGCGGATTCCTACGTGGTAATAGACGGCAGGAAGCAGGAACTGAAAATAGAGTAGAGGAAAGGGCCATGAGATACGTATTAACCTTTATTATTCTCTTTGCTCACTGGATAATCTGGTCGGGCATATTCGATGCTTACCATCTTTCCCTCGGTGTCATCTCCTGCGGCATTGTGACTTACACTTCCCACAGTCTTTTATTTGAGAGGAAAGAGTTCAGGGCGGTTCACATAAAAGAAGTAACGCGTTTTATCAAATACTTTTTCTGGCTCTTTTACCAGATTGTTCTGGCCAATATCCATGTCATGAGAATTTCACTCAGTCCGAGGATGCTCGATCTGATAGACCCCCGAATCATTAAGTTCAAAACAAAACTGAAAAAAGATATATCACTCGTGACATTTGCCAACTCGATAATCCTAACACCGGGCACTATTACCGTCATCATTGAAGAAGGGTATTATTATGTGCATGCCCTGGACAGAAAGGTTGCTGAAGACCTGCCCGGAGAAATGGAAGACCGGGTCGGACATATATTTATGGAGGACCGTCATGGATAATTTCTTATTGGGCGTCAGCATTTTTCTGAGTGTTCTGGCAATCCTTTCGCTATACCGGGCAATCTTCGGACCTACGGACATGGACAGGATAATCGGTGTAGGAGCGGTTGGAACAAAAACCCTTGTTATACTGATCCTGATGGGCTTCATATACAAAAGGGTCGATATGTTTATTGATATCGCCCTGCTCTATGCAATTATCAACTTTATCGGCGGATTGTTATTCGCAAGGTTTTTCATGCGGAAAGGGGTACTTTAGATGGCTCCGGTTGCAGTTGTGCTAATTTCGATCGGCGTCTTTTTCATGTTTTCCGGAACAATAGGTTTCCTGCGCTTCCCGGACTTCTTCACCCGGATGCATTCGACAGGTAAAAGCGATACACTGGGAATAGTCCTCACGCTGACCGGACTCGCACTCTATAATTTGGACCACGGTTTAACGCTTGCGAGTTTCCTCGTAAGTCTCAAAATAATGTTCATAGCTATTTTCTGGTTTGCGGGCAGTCCCACGGTAACGCATGCAATCACCCGGGCGGCCTTTAAATCAAAGATAGAGCCATGGACTAAGGACGGCAGGTCTGTCATAGACTGGCCGCCGGACAAGGAGGAAACCAAATGATCTGGCAACTGGATATTATACTTCTCCTGCTTGTTGTCATCTGCGCTGCTGCCGCCATAACCGTAAAGAACCTGTTCAGCGCAACCGTCCTCTTCGGCGCCTTCAGCTTTCTGATGTGCATGTTATGGACCGAAATGGGCGCAGTCGATGTTGCTTTCACCGAAGCTGCGGTGGGCGCCGGCGTCAGTACCGCATTCTTTATTGCGGCGATCTATCAAACTTCGAGGAGGTCAAAAGATTGAAATTCCTAGCATTGATCACTTCACTCCTGACAGGCGCATTGCTCATGTATGCAACGATAGATTTCCCGGTCTGGGGCGACCCTGATTCACCGGCAAGCCTTCACGTATCGCCCCGGTATATCGAGAAGGTTATGGAGGAAACCTCTGTACCGAATATGGTAACTGCGGTCCTTGCCGACTACAGGGGGTACGACACGATGTTTGAAACGGCGGTCATCTTCTCTGCCGGGATTGCCGTAGTGATGCTGATACGGAGGCCGCGGCAATGATTCAAAGGACAGAAAATATAATCATCCGAACCATATGCAGGATTCTCATTCCGGCCATACAATTATTCGGCCTTTATGTCATAGCGCACGGGCACGGCAGCCCCGGCGGGGGGTTTCAGGGAGGATGTATCCTTGCCGCGAGTTTTATTTTGATGGTAATAGCGCTGGGACTTGAAGAAACAAAGAGACGTTTTACCGAGAAGCTCAACAATATTTTTTCCAGCCTGGGTGTGTTTGTCTATGCATGGACAGGATGGATGTGTCTGCTGCTTGGCGCCAACTTCCTTGATTACAGTGTACTGAGCGCAATCCTGCCGGCTGATCCCATCAAGGCCAGATATCTCGGCATGTTCAGCATAGAGGTCGGCGTGGGTATTACGGTTATGGCTGTCATGGTCTCACTGTTCATTGATCTTGTTACCGGAGGAAAGCATGGGGAGGGACTTTAATCCATGGAATTCATAATCAGCAAATACAATTACTGGATGTATATCGTACTTATGATGATAGGGTTTTATGCAATGATTGCAAAGAAGAATCTGGTGAAAAAACTCCTCGGACTGAACATATTCCAGTGGGCCATAATACTGTTTTACGTATCCATAGGGGTGAAGAAGGGAGGAGCAACTATCCCTATCATCGCAGGCGGGCATGGAGAAATGGTCCATGCGGTAAGCGCCGCCCAATACCTGAATCCTCTTCCCCATGTGCTCATGCTCACTGCGATTGTTGTCGGCGTGAGCACCACAGGAGTCGCCCTTGCGCTCATCATTCTGATTTACCGGAGATTCGGGACCGTGGAAGAGGATGAAATATTAGAGGCCCTGAAATGATGACGGAACATTTGCCCGCCATTATAATCGTTTTTCCGCTGATAATGGCTTTTTTAATCAATGTCGCCGGGTGGTGGTCGAAAAAACCGTGTTTCTACATGGCGCTCCTCGCGGTCACAGTCAGCTTTCTCGCTTCTCTCGGGATTCTCAATACTGTTCTGCAGAGCGGTACTATCAGTTACAGGTTCGGAGGTTGGGAGCCGCCGTGGGGCATAGAATATCTAATCGACCACCTGAACGCTTTCATGCTCGTAATCGTTTCGGGCATAACGCTTGTTACCGTGCTTTATTCAAAAAAGAGCATCGAGCAGGAACTGCCTCAGAAAGTCCCCCAGTTTTACACCCTTTTCACACTGCTCATGATGGGACTTCTGGGGATAACCATCACCGGCGATGCATTCAACCTTTATGTATTGCTGGAAATTGCATCGATAACAGGCTATGCCCTGATCGGTCTGGGGGATGAAAAAGCGCCTCTCGCAAGCTTCAATTACCTGATCATAGGAACGATCGGCGCCTGTTTCTATCTGCTCGGGGTGGGATATCTCTATATCATGACAGGCACTTTGAATATGGCCGACCTTGCTCAGCGGCTGCCGGCGCTCTACTCGTCCAACGCCATAATGGCGGCATTTGCATTCTTTATGGTGGGCATCGCCATCAAGATGGCTTTTTTCCCTCTGCACGTCTGGCTTCCCGATGCATACTCGCACGCCCCTTCGACGGTTAGTGCATACGTGGCCTCCACAATGACAAAGGTCGGCGCATATGTGATGATCCGTATCATGTTTACAGTCTTCGAACCTTCTTTTTCCATACAACTGCACCCTGTTACTGCAATATTCGGCTGGGTTGCAGCAGCTGCGATGATGTATGGATGCATTCTTGCGGTGGCGCAGAACGATCTGAAGAGGATGCTCTGCTATATCATCATCGCCGAAGTAGGATATATCGTATTGGGAGTGAGCGTCGCCAACCGCATGGGATTCACCGGCGCGGTTCTCCACATTCTGAACGATGCCTTCATGATGGCATGCCTGTTCATGGTAGTGGGAGCCGTTTATTACAAGACAGGCGCAAAAACCATAGTAGATTATCGGGGCATGTTCAGGAAGATGCCTTTTACCTCGGCCAGTTTTGCCATTGGTGCGCTTTCGGTCATAGGAGTCCCGCCGACATGCGGGTTCTTCAGCAAATGGTACCTTGTTTTAGGCGCCATCGACGCGCGGCAATGGTTTTTCGCAGCAGCGCTGCTCTTGAGCAGCCTGTTAAGTGCCGTAGTATTTTTCAGGATTTTGCAACATATGTTCTTTGTTCCGGTTGAATCCGCTCACAAACACGGGAATGATGAGGCTGCCGGCCTTAAAAGAGACGAGGCTCCGGCAAGCATGCTTATTCCCATTTTTATAACGGTCGCGGGGATATTGCTGCTCGGCGCATTCAGCGGCCGGATAATCTCAACTGTCATACAATTCACCGTACCGGAGGGTTTCTGAGAGTGGATATGGAAATCATACATTCGTCAAGGCCGGCTATTGCAATACTCGTTTCATTGATCGCAGCATTCCTCATCCTTCTTACAGGTGAACGGGCAAGGAACCTCAGGGAGTTCTGGACAATACTTGCCTCAGTGGTAAAGTTTTCGGTAGTACTTTCGATGGTGCCGTTCATCCTTGAAGGCAAAGTAATCGAATATAACATTCTCTCCATTTCGCCCGGACTTTCTGTACAGTTAAAAGTGGACGCATTAGGCATCATATTCGGTCTAACGGCATCGTTCCTCTGGATCATTACTTCCTTTTATTCCATAGGATATGTAAGATCCCTGAAAGAGCATGCGCAGACACGGTATTTTGTCTGCTTTGCCGTTGCACTCTCTGCAACAATAGGAGTAGCTTTTTCGGCAAATATGTTCACCACTTTCCTCTTTTACGAAATCATTACCGTCTGCACGTTTCCGCTTGTCGCGCACAAGGAAACCCCGGAAGCTATCAGGGGCGCAAGAAAGTATCTTACATACCTTTTGGGCACTTCCATAGCGTTTCAATTACTGGCTGTTTTTATGACATACCACGTTGCGGGAACGCTTGATTTCAGGTATGAGGGACTGTTGAACGGAACCCGCGGCAGTGCGACGGATATGATCCTGATAATCATATTTATACTCTATATGGCGGGAATTACGAAGGCGGCCATGATGCCGCTCCATGGATGGCTTCCGGCTGCAATGGTTGCGCCGACCCCTGTAAGCGCCCTGCTTCATGCAGTCGCGGTCGTAAAGACGGGTGTATTCGTCGTCGTTAAGGTTGTACTTCATATATTCGGAATCAATCTGCTCACGCAGCTCGGACTCGGTACCGCCCTCGCCTACTTTGCATCGTTCACAATCATTGTCGCATCGGTTATTGCGCTGACACAGGACAATTTGAAGCGCAGACTCGCATACTCCACTATAAGTCAGCTCTCCTACGTAATTCTGGGAGTTGCTCTGCTTACGCCCTCGGGCATTACCGGCAGCATAATGCATATTACGCTGCACGCCTTCGGCAAAATAACCTTATTTTTCACGGCGGGTGCCATATACGTCGCGACACACAAGACAAATGTGAGTGAACTTGACGGAATCGGGAGGCAAATGCCCTTCACCATGCTGGCATTTACACTGGGTGCGCTATCTATGATCGGGATTCCGCCGCTTGGAGGGTTTATCAGCAAATGGTATCTTTCGCTGGGAGCAATAGAGGCAAAACAGTTGCCTATTTTAATAGTCCTTGCCGCAAGTACAATCCTTAATGCCTGCTATTTTATGCCCATTGTATATGCGGCGTTCTTCAGGGAGCCGGCGCCCGATCCACACCACCACGGAAACCCGGGCAAGAAAATCCATGAAGCCCCTGCTCTCATGGTTGTTCCGCTTGTTCTTACCGCAACAGCCGCGCTTGTTCTGTTTTTTTGGCCGACATTTTTCCTTGAGATTGCAGGGATTGCCCTGCAGAACGTAACAGGAGGACATTGAGATGAGGAAAGACGGAGAAGAGATCATGGAGCTCGCCCATGAACCGGCGCCGGGATACAGAAAAATATTTTATGTCGTGATGACTGCGGCAACGATTTACTTCGCTGTGATTCTGTATTACACATTATAGGATATATTTCGGAGGGATCATGAAAAAAGAAAAGAAATATATATTCGACAAACCTGAAAATGTACAAAAGCTTCTGAAGGCTTTTTGGATAACGCTTGTTGCGCTGCTGGTTATTGACTTTTTTATCGTGAAGCATCCTTATTTCGCCTGGGAAGAGTGGCCGGAATTCTATGCTGTGTACGGTTTCGTTGCCTGTGTATGCCTGGTGCTGGCGTCAAAATACCTTTTGCGCCCGGTTGTGAAAAGAAAGGAAGACTACTATGATTAACGCAGTACCTCCTGCAGCTATATTCATCATAGGAGCTTTTCTCATCCCGCTGTTCAGGGGGAGACTGAAATCTGCTTTCCTGCTCGCCCTTCCTGTAATTGGTTTCATAAACCTGCTCAGCATACCCCATGGCATGCACTGGAATTTTCATTTCCTTGACTATACCATCACTTTCCTGAGGGTCGACAGGCTGAGCCTTGTGTTTGCATATATTTTCCATATCGTGTCCTTTATATCAATCCTTTATGCCCTGCATGTAAAAGACGACCTCCAGCATCTTGCCGCCGTCCTCTATTCGGGTTCTGCCCTTGGTGTTATCTTTGCGGGGGATCTGCTGTCCCTCTTTATCTTCTGGGAAATCATGGCAGTTACGGCAACCTACATCATCTGGGCGAGAAAGACAGAAGCGTCACATTCCGCAGGATTGCGATATTTTCTCGTGCATATCTTCGGAGGTCTCTGCCTGCTCGCGGGCATTGTGATAAATACGGTGGAGACCGGTTCTATAGGGTTCGGATATATGGGTTTAAACGGCCTAGGCACTTATCTCATCTTTCTGGGGTTCGGAGTCAACTGTGCCTGGCCCGGTCTCCATGCCTGGCTTACCGATGCCTATCCTGAATCGACTATAACAGGAACTGTCTTCCTAAGCGCTTTTACAACGAAGTGCGCCGTGTATGCGCTGGCAAGGGGGTTTCCTGGTACCGAGCTCCTGATATGGATAGGCGCGATAATGACGACCTTTCCGATCTTTTACGCCGTCATCGAGAATGATTTGCGGAGAGTCCTTTCGTACAGTCTCATAAACCAGATAGGGTTCATGGTAGTCGGCATCGGCATAGGAACGGAGCTTGCCATTAATGGCGCCACAGCACACGCATTCGCGGACATCCTCTTCAAGGGACTTCTTTTCATGGCCATGGGAGCCGTCATGCAGCAGACAGGAAAGATCAACGCGACAGATCTCGGCGGACTCTATAAGACTATGCCTTTGACATGCATATTCTGTATTGTGGGAGCGGCATCCATCTCGGCATTTCCGCTCTTCAGCGCCTTTGCAACCAAATCAATGGTTATGGAGGCGGTTGCTCACGATCACAGGGCAATAGTCTGGTTTATGCTCCTGTTTGCTTCAGCCGGCGTCTTCCATCATGCCGGCATCAAGATTCCCTTCTTCGCGTTCTTCTCTCACGATTCCGGCATCAGGGCAAAAGATCCGCCATTGAACATGCTCCTTGCAATGGGCATTGCTGCGTTTTTATGCATCTTCATCGGCACCGTTCCGGGTGTCCTGTATAATGTCCTTCCCTATCCGGTCGACTATCAGCCTTACACCGCACCCCATGTGATGGCTCAGCTTCAGCTGCTCTTCTTCTCGGCATTGGCATTCACTCTGCTCATCCTTTCAGGGATATATCCTGCTGAAATGCGAGCAATTAATCTTGATATCGATTTGATCTACAGAAAATTTGCCAGGGGCTTCCTCTGGTTTTGTGCAAAGCCCTTAACGCAGTTGCGGACCGCTTTTCAGAACTTTTCCTCCGGAGCAATCGGCGCTCTCGCAAAATTTGCTACAGACCCCCTCATTGTCCCCGAAACAATCTTTAAAGGCGTGCAACTTGGAGTGCTCAAGGCTCTGAGAAATTCAGCGGATGAAACCACTCCAAAAATAGCCGCCCTCGAGTTCGAAATTAACCGGCTCATAAAAATGAGGGAAACGGGAAGGTATTACGGCACTGAAGTGCCCCGGAGGCCCGTCGGATTAGCGGTCCTCGTTTCTTTTGTGATGATATTCTTCTACTTGATCGTTTATATGATCGTATGAACGTCCATTCTGTAGAAGAGCTGTTTTACCTGTATTAAAGCATTACAGTAGGCGGTGATACTTTTCGTCCTTTTCGTCAAAAACAAATATCACGGCCGGAGAGCGGTATTTTCCGGCGCCTGCAAATAATCCTTTTATCATTTCATCCTGATAATCCGGCTGACCGGCAATAATATAATGTGAGGTCGGGGAAAAAATGAACCTGTTTATTCATTATATATTATAATGTTATTATAAAAATTGAAATATGTCAGAACATAACGAACAAGAAGAAGAAAAAAATAAGAAACCCAAAATTTATAACTTTCTTAGAGTCTTATTCCACCCGCACGACTTTTTGGGTATCCTGAGCGAAGACCGGTATAAAAGTCTTAAAATAAGAATAGTCCTCATCGAGGCAATGCTTTCCCTGCTCCCCCTGTTTATTGTTGTTACCATAAGTTATTTCTGGTTCCAGCAGATATTGAAGGATGATTTTAAGAATCAACTTAAATGGGAGCTTGAGAATACCAAACAGTCCATCGAGTTTTTTTTGGAAGAAAGAGTCTCTATACTAAGGTTCATCACTTCGTCCTATACGCATGAGCAGTTGTCGGATCAGAGGACCCTGTCTGACATTTTCACCAAATTCAAGCGGGAATTCCCCGGCCTTGTCGATATAGGTGTGATAGACGCCGATGGTATTCAGCGGACATATTCAGGACCCTACCGCCTGGCTGGAGCGGATTACTCGGATCAGACCTGGTTCAATGAGATTGTCATCCGCTCTTCCAATTTAAGCGATGTTTTTATGGGTTTCAGAAAAATACCGCATTTCGCTATCGCAGTAAAAAGGGAAGTCCCGGATAAGGGCACCTTCTGGATTTTGAGGGCTACAATTGATATGAAAACATTGCAAAAATATGCTTCAGCCATCAATATCAGGGAGAATGACGATGTTTTTATTATCAACCGTGAAGGGGTTCTTCAGACCCCTTCACGATTCCACGGCAATGTGCTCGAACAATATAAAGAAATTTTTTCCTTCCCCGAGGATAACTTATCCATAAAGGAAGCGGGGCAATCAGAAGGCACATGCGACATATGCGGTTATGCCCCTATAAAAAACACTCCATGGATTTTAGTGGCCGTTATCCGGTCAAGTCCTTATGCAAAGATACCCAATATATTCAGAAACGAGCTTTTCTTTATAACGATTATCAGTGTTTTCTTCAGCATCGCTGTTACAATCGCCCTGGTGCAGACCGTTGTAAACCGGATCAAAAAAGCTGACCAGGCAAGGGAAGCGGCAATTGCCGAGACCGAACACGCCGGCAAAATGGCCTCGATCGGCAGGCTCGCAGCAGGGGTTGCGCACGAAATCAATAATCCCCTTGCTATTATCAACGAAAAGGCCGGCCTTATGAAAGACATCCTTGAGGGATCCCGGGATATGCAGCAAAACAGGGAGAAATTTCTAAGCCTGATCAGCGGGATATTCGACAGCATCAACCGTTGCCGCACTGTCACCCACCGTCTCCTGGGATTTTCAAGGAGGATGGATATCAGCCATGATACGATAGACATAAATGATGCACTTAAAGAGGTCATCGAGTTTCTGGAGAAAGAGATTATTTACAGAAATATCCGCCTGGATCTGGATCTGAAAAAAGACCTTCCGAGGGTTGTGACCGATAAAGGACAGTTGCAGCAGGTATTCCTGAATATTATTAATAACGCGATCGATGCCGTTGAAGAAGGAGGCCTCATTCAGATTTCTTCATATTCCAAAGATGAGCATTTCGTCAGGGTATCGATAAAAGACAACGGACGCGGTATCCCGCGGGATAAACTTAAACATATTTTTGAACCATTCTATACTACAAAAGAGAAAGGTAAAGGAACAGGCCTCGGACTCTCTATCTCCTATGGGATAGTGCAGCGGTTGGGAGGATCAATCCATGTGGAAAGTGAGGTCAATAAAGGAACCACCTTTTTTGTTGATATCCCCATCCTGTCCGAAACTGTATAAGGAGGAAAATCATGCCACAAACCAAAGTTCTGCTGGTAGATGACGAAATCGAATTCGCCTCAGCCCTCGCAGAAAGACTGCAATTACGGAATTATGATGTAAAAGTCGGCCATACCGCCATAGAAGCAATGGGTTTTATCCATCAGTTCGTACCCGACGTGGTCGTACTCGATCTGAAGATACCCGGCATGGACGGCCTGGAGGCGCTGAAGACCATCAAGAAATTGGACCCAACCATCGAAGTCATTATGCTGACAGGGCATGGAGATGTCCTTAGCGTAGAAGAAGGGATGAAGAGCGGCGCTTTCGAATACATTATGAAGCCGATCGACATAGGGGAACTGACGTCCAAAATAGATAAGGCGAAAAAGAAACGAATTAATGTGTAGCTTTCATGGAGGTGAGGTATGGAGAATAAGGACGAAGAGGATTTGAAAACCTTGCAGCTCCGCTTCGTGGGTAAGATAATAGCGGGATTCACTCATGAAATCAAGAATTACCTGGCCATCATTAAAGAATCCTCCGGGTTGATCGGTGACATGATCAAGATGGGTAAATTGTCTGAAAAAGATATCCCCGAGTATCTGGACATCATTCAGTCGATCGAAGACCAGATAGGAAAAGCAATAGAACACTTTACACACCTGAACCGGTTCTCTCACAGGATGGACACACAGATATCCTCATTTAATCTTAACGAATGCATGGAAGAACTCATTGCCCTCCTGAACAGGTTTGCAAGGCAGGAGAAGATCGTGCTCGAAACCGACTTCCAGCAAGACCTGCCCCCGGTTAAGAGTAATCCTTCGATGCTTCAACTCCTTGTATTCAGTTTTCTCGAGAAGAAAATAGCCGGACTTGAAAAGAACGGCCGGATTACAGTCCGGACAGGGACAGTGGATAATGCCGTAGCCGTCAAGATTACCCCGGAGGGAACGTTCGCTGAAGGAGATGGCGATGCAGGGACAACGACCGGTAAAATCCGTGAAAATTTCATAAAGCAGTTGGGCGGGAATATCTCGCAGGGAGCGGCAAAAGAGACGGTCATTACGCTTCCTGTGCATGGCGTCTGAATTTGCCGTAAGGCTTGACAACATTCTGATTTGTTGTTAAATTTAAGCAATCCAAAAAGGATTTCGATGAAACAAAAAGATATCAAAGTGCTGGTGGTCGACGATGAAGTTGCTTTTGCCAATACGCTGGCCCAGCGCTTAAAGATGAGAGATATGGAAGTAGGCACCGCTTACGACGGTGAACAGGCGTTGTCAAAATTACGGGAAAAGACGCCCGACGTCATTATACTGGACCTGAAAATGCCGGGTATGCACGGCATGGATGTCCTTAAGGAGATCAAAAGGGGATATCCCCACATACAGGTGATCTTGCTGACAGGCCACGGCACCGATAGAGATGAGGAAGAAGCCAGGAGACTTGGAGGATTTGATTTCTTGAACAAACCTGCCGACATCGATTATCTTGAGTGCAAAATACGGAAGGCGTTCCAGGAGAAGCTTGAGAGGACTATGTAGGCTATTGTGCGTGCATAAGAAGATGAAATGTGAGGCCCGAAGAGGGGTATCGAAGGCGAAGATAAAAATCAATATTCAAGAGGAGGATCATAATGACTGAAGAAATTAAAGCGGATGTATTGTTAGTGGATGATGAGGAACAGTTCCTTAAAGTCCTTTCACAGAGGATGGAGGGACGCGGTCTTAAAGTTGATACTTCTACGAGCGGCGAGGAAGCGCTCGAGAAAGTGAAAGGGAAGGATTTTGACGCGATTGTACTCGACCTTGCGATGCCCGGGATGAGCGGTATCGAAACCCTTAAGCGCATCAGAAGCGAACACCCCGATTTGCAGATTATCATGCTGACAGGCCACGGCTCTGTTGAAAAGGGGGTCGAGGCAATAAAGGCCGGAGCGGTGGATTTCCTCGAAAAACCCGCTGATATGAACAAAATTATGGAAAAGATATCCGAGGCTAAACGCAAGAGGGTACTTCTGGTTGAGAAAAAGAAAGAAGCACAGGTGAAGGAGATCCTTCAGTCAAAAGGCTGGTAGAAGGGTGTGCCTGTCCTCCTTCAAAGCATATATGAGAGACTCCGCAGCTGCGCTGCGGGGTTGTCTGTTGGGCAACTTAGCTGATAGAATTTCTTTTTTTCTTGGCGTTATTAATTTTCATGATGAGTTCCCCTAAATCTAACGGCTTCATAATGTATTCGTAAGCGCCGTTCCTTATTGCTTCTTCCACACTCCTGACGTCTCCATGACCGGTCAACATAATGACCTCTATCGTAGGATCTATCTTTTTAATTATTTTAAGAACCTCGATGCCGTCCATCCCGGGCATTCTGAAATCAAGCAAAACAACATCAGGCGAGGCACTTTGAACGGCTGCGATGGCATCTTCAACATGAAATACAGCTCTTGCATCATAACTCCGCAATCGTAATCGTTCTGCCAGTGCTAATGCAAATTCCGTCTCATCATCTACCAGGAGCACATTAGCCTGCAACAAAATGCTTCTCCTTAACCGGTTTTAGCTTTTGTGGGTATCTCAACAATAAAGGTAGTTCCTTTTTGGACCTCACTCTGAACAAGAATTGCTCCCCCTAATTTTTGGATAATTCCATAAGAGATGGAAAGTCCAAGGCCTGTCCCCTTCCCTTTTTCCTTTGTCGTATAAAAAGGTTCAAAAATATGGCTCAGTATGTTCTGAGGAATTCCGGGGCCGTTATCTTTTATTGATGCCGTGACAGTGTCTTCATCCTTGATATCAGTCTGAACTTCGATAAGACCCCCTTTTTCAACGGCGTCGACGGCGTTGTTGACAATATTCAAAAAAACCTGCTGGAGTTGTCCTTTGTCACTGAAGACTTTCGGAAGATCCTCTTGCAGATGCAGTTCTAACCGGATATTCCTGTACAACATTTCCTTCTCTATGAATCCTAAAACCTCTCTTATAATTTCATTCAGGTCGATAACCTCAAAGGTTACGTCTATTCGCCTTGAAAATCCTAAAAGCCGATGAGTAATTGTTCGACAACGTTTTACACTTTCAAATATTCCATTAATTAAACCGATAAACTTTTCTCTATTCTGCTTAAAGTCTCCGGATATTTCAAGGAAGTCTTGCATCAAGCCGGCCTTTTCGTTGATGATGGCCAATGGATTGTTGATTTCGTGAGCAACACCCGCCGCCATCCGGCCAAGAGCCTCCATCTTGTGAGCTTGCAGCAGCAAGTGTTCAGATTTCCGTAAAGCATCTTCTGCCTGCCTGCGCATGCTGATGTCGCGATTACTCGCACGAATTCCTAAGAATGTTCCCTTGTTATCGGTTACTGGTTGGCAGACATGTTCAATCCAGCATATCTGCCCGTCCTGTCTCCTTATGCGAAATACAATATCTCGGTGGCCAAGAACATCCAGAGCATCATGATGATGACTCGCCCAGATATTTTTGTCTTCAGGCACAGTAATTTCAGATACCAGGCCGGGGTACTCAATAAATTGCTCAGCCTTATACCCGGTAATACGCTCACATGATGGTGACACATAGCGCAGCTTTCCTTCAGGGGTCTCCCAGTATTCCCAATCATTGGTAAAGTCTGCTACGGTACGATAGCGCAATTCCGCATCCCGAAGCTCTTCTTCCGCCTTCTTCCGTTCCAATATTTCGTGCCATAATTTTTCATTGATACGCCTTAGCTCAGCGGTTCGGTCTTCCACCTTGCGCTCAAGTTTATCGTAGGCTTTTTTCAACTCTGTCTCAGCCCGTTCCCGTCTGGTAATTTCTTTTGATATGCTCTCAATCATCTCGTTCGTTACCGTCTTCAAGGATTCCAGGAGTTCCACCTGAGACCTGCCGGATACTCTGGCGAGAAGATCCCCTTTAGAGACCTTATGCAATACGTCAAAAAGCTCGGCAAGAACTATCGCAAACTCATGAGATTGATCAACGATTCCTCCGATTTCCTGAGCAGTAACATTAACGAAGTGCTTTAGTTTGCTGATTAATTCAATATCAGATCTCTCATCTAATCTCACCGTAGGATCTCCTGACGCTATCTTCTTTAATCCCTCGAACACTTCCGAGAGACTTATGGCTAACTCAATGCTCATACGCCCAAGCTCATTCTCTCTCTCTCCGATAATCCTGACGAACTCTTTGAATTGCTTATTGACAGCATTCAGGGTAGCCTTCATTGCATCAAAATCTTTATTCTCATTTAAAACCTCACAGTCAAGGCACATCTCCATCTTCTCCAGAAATTTCCCCTGAATAGCTTCACGACAATGGGTTCCGGAAAAAAGCCAGCACTTGAGGTCTTTTGACCCGTAGGCAGGACATGCCTGCTTATTACATTGAAAAACCTCCCAGCATTTCATAGCGGTCATCTTTAGTCTCTCAAGAGTAACTTAACTTCCGTATATATATTAATTGAACTGTATGGTATACAAAGTCATTACCGATACTGCAAAGGAATATCAGTCGGATATAATTGTTATGGGGAGCCTCGGCAGGACGGGCATCAAGAGACTTCTCACGGGCGGCACTGCGGAAAGGGTGCTGGGACATGCATTCTTCCCCGTTTTGATCGTTAAGCCATAAGTCGGACTCACAGGAGGGACTCTTTCCCCCGGGTCCCTCCACCTTCTTCTGCATCAAAAAACCTTATTTGCCTTGCCTTCCTTGCTTTATCTTCTCGTTGGCCTTCTTGATCGTCTCGCTCAGGACATTCACGTCCACAGGTTTTTCGAGATATGCAAACGCCCCTAACTGCATGCACAATTCCTTATCCTCCTCAGAGCCTTGTCCCGTAAGAATAATTACCTCGATCCGGGGGTTGGTCTGTTTTACACGTTTTAAGACCTCGATACCGTCAATCCCCGGCATTTTCAGGTCCAAAATCATTACATCGGGTTCTTCTTCTTTTATCATATCAAGGGCAGTTTGACCGTCATATGCGACTACAGAACCTATCTCTCTTAGACGCAACCTTTCGGACAATGTCCGGGCAAATTGCCGTTCGTCATCCACAAGGAGCAGCCTGGAAGGCGCTTCAAGGTCGTATTTCCTCACGATATCGGATTGATAAAATTTCTTGCCTACCTTTGTCGCAACAGAATTAACGCCGGCAATTTTTCCGGCAATTGCCTGCAATTCCTGCTCCAGTTTTTTCAGCATAAGCACATGTTTATTTATTGTTATCGTCACCGCACCGGCATCAGCTTCCGCAGTAATGAAATGCCCTTTTGAGGCTAATTCGGCTTCAACCCTGGAAGCCAAAATAAAATCCTGAACAGCTTTTTTGCTGCCCGCTAAAGTTTTGAGAATATCTTTCCCCAGCGTTTCTCCGACCAAACTCGCTATTTCCTCCGGCGTCATTTTATGCGTGGGCAAAAGCATATCAAACATCGATATATCCCATGGGTCATCTTTTTCCAGGATGCTTTTTGTCCAGGCTGTTCTTTCTTCGTCACTTTTATGGATTAACTTAATGGCTTCATTCTCGGGTATGCCGGAGGACAAAGCCAGGGAAACCCTGTATTTCATATCGGCGATGAGACAAATTCTGAGAACATGAGAAATTCCGGCAGGCGCCAGAAGACTGGCAAAACCACTGATAAGGATATTATCTACGGCAAGCGTTTCTGCCACGGCAAGCTTAAGATATGCAATGGAACGTTCTTTTTCACGGGTCAGTTTATTGAAAACAGTTGTCTTTGCTGAAAATGCTTTAACTAATTTGCCTTCAGGAATGTCCGACAATCTTGCGGCTTTCAAAACGATATCTGTGTCTGTCAGATATTTATAGCCTGTTTTCTCAAGAATCTCCTTTATTGCCGATTTTTCATTGCAATAGGTTCCTGCGGATAATGCAATAATAGACATTTTTCTCCCTCCATGGAATAAGTTCTAACTCTTGCTGTCTGTGAGAAGCGGACATTCTTTCTCAGTCGCCTCTTTATGAGCGATGGGAAATACCTTGTTTATAGCCTGTTCCGGAGCGTTAAAGATATGGTCCTGTCCGATTTTTTCGAGCAGATGGGTCCGCTTAAGGACTTTTAAGACCGACTCGTTCACTCCGCAGAGGGAAATATCCAACCCGGCGCTCCTCACCCGGTCCACGAGCAGCGATAAAGTTTCCTCCCCTGACGCATCCATTTCGTTAATCCCGTGAGCTACAAGGATGATATGTTTTAATTTCTTCTTCGTCTCAATAATTCCCCTGATGCTGTCTTCCAGATAGCTTGAATTGGCAAAGAACAGCGGCCCTTCAAATTGAACCATGGCTATATGCTCGCATTCCTGCAGGCTGTGAGTTTGCATGCAGCGCAGCGACCTGTCTTCATGTCTCGCCAATAAAGATATTTTCGGTTTCATGCTCTTATATAAGAATACCGAAATTGACAGCACTACGCCAATCATAATGCCTTTGTCCAGATGAGGGGCAAAGGCCAATGTGGCGATAAAAGATATAATGGAGATAATCCCGTCATATTTCTGGGCCTTCCATGCATGAATAAATCCTGAAACGTTCAGTAATCCGATAACCGCCATCATAATAACGGCTGCCAGCACCGACTGCGGCAGATGGTAAAGCAGAGGGGTAAAAAACAGCAGCGCGATCACCACAGCTATGCTTGTGAAAGCGCTCGAAAACCCTGTGACCGCGCCTGACTGGAAGTTTACGGCCGAACGGGAGAACGAACCGGACACCGGATAGCTTTGCCCTATGGCGCCGGCCATATTCGACAAACCCTGCCCGATTAACTCCTGGTTCGGATCCAATCTCTGTCCTGTTTTTCCGGCAAGGGCCTTTGCAATGGAGATTGCCTCCATAAAACCCAGGAGAGAAATGATTATCGCATAGGGCAGAAGGTGCATGACAACTTTCGCGCTGAGCGGGGGGATCGTAAAAGAAGGCAGACCCTGCGGGACTGTGCCGACAACGGCTCCGCCGCCGGTCATGGTAATAGAATCGTCCTTGAGCGGTTTGTTGCCGATTTTCATACGCCATATCTTTCCATCGGGATTCGCATTCCGGGGCGTTTCGTCTTTCAGATAAAATATCGTAAAACCGTCAGGCTGCCCGACACCGGCAAATAACAGGTTTCTGATTTCCTTTCTTAAAGAAGCAGCCCTTATTTTTGCCTCTTCCATGGCAATGGTTAAATCTTCTTCTTTTCGTTTTCCTTCAAGGAATGCGATTTTATCATGCTTCTGCTGGGCTTCTTCCATCAGTCCGGTATTTTTCGTACGTTCTTCTGCGAGAATCGTGATTTCATCCAGTGCATTATTGAAACCGGCTATAAGTTCTGCTGTTTTGGGAGAATCAATCCTTGATACGTCTATCTTAAGGTCCTGCTGAAATCCTATTGCCCACGAAATAACAGTTGTGAGGGAAACAGCAACGAGGACATTCGGTATCCTGGGATTGAGTTTTTTCAAACCGAACATTATTGCAAAAGCTCCGATGCCCATAATAAAGGTAGGCCAGTGAGTATAATGAACGGCAGCCTGAACAACCCGTATGATCGTCTCGTAATGGTGTTCGGCCTCGTCAACTGAAACCCCGAACATCTTTGACAACTGAGATGTTGCAATAATGATCGCGGCTGCATTGGTAAAGCCGTTCACAACAGGATGTGAAAGAAAATTAACGACTAATCCGAGTCTCAATACACCCAGGAGGAACTGAAAAGCCCCGACAATTAAAGCGAGCAAAATGGCATAAGCTATATAATTTTCACTTCCGGAGGTTGCAAGCGGACCCAGAGACGCTGCGGTCATAAGCGAAACGACAGCGACAGGCCCTGTTGCAAGCTGCCTGCTGGAACCGAACAATGCAGCGACCAGCGGCGGCAGGAAGGCCGCATATAACCCATAATATGAAGGCAATCCGGCCAATTGAGCATAAGCCATGGATTGAGGGATGAGAACTAAAGCAACAGTGAGGCCGGCTATTGCATCGGCCCTTAATTTGGCAATATTATAATTTTTCAGCAATTCCAGAAAGGGGAAGATACGAACAAACATAATAACTCTCCTTTTATCAGCTCTTCTTTTGTATTACAGGCTGTTTAAATAAGCTTTCAGAAAACTTTGAATTTATAAAAATCATATTATTTTACCTTAAGATAATATTATTATTACAATAAATAATATTTATTATAATATTATAAATATTTACAGACCGCTCCCCTGACAGAATTGTTGCATTAATCTGCGCTTCAGAATTACGCCTATCCCTGAAGATTTTAAACTATCGCCGCAGATTTTTCCATTTTTACTATATCCATTCGATTTCAGCGCAGTTCGGTTTCAGTCTGACCACGGCACGAAACTTTCCGGCATTTCTTCGCCCTTCGCATCACACTTTGAACCTGTATAGAACGACATTTCATACAATATTGTATCTTCATACATATTTGTAGTAATAGAAAATACCATATTCTTTTTAATATCAACAGATTGAAAGTTGGCACGGTTTTCGATATATATGGGCAAGAGGTAAGGATGGTCTCTTTAAGAGAGAAAGTCAAAGATATCGGGAAAGAAGAGATAATCAACGCCATGAGGGGGTGCAACCGGGTCATGTCGAGGGCAGCGAGAAAACTCGGCATAACCGAAAGGATGGTCGGGTATAAGATCCGGAAATACCATAATATCAGCAAAGAGGAGGTGGGAAGAGACAATAATAACCAACAGTGAGCAGTAAGTAATAAGCAAGCAGCAGCGGGCTTCAGCCTGCGAGCGGATAAAGATAATATCTTGGAGGTAAGAAATGAAAAGGTTAAGAACATTGGGTCTGGCTTTGGCAGTGACGCTTTTTGTTGCAGTCGGCAGCGTATACGCGGAAGAAACAAAGACTTCAGGGTATGCGTCTGCGGACGCCATGAGCAATTATGTCTGGAGAGGTCAGAAACTGAGTAACAGTTGGGTAATCCAGCCCTCCGTCGGTATTACCTATGGAGTATTCGGCGTCAATGTCTGGGCGAATTACGATTCCGATTCAAAGATCGACGAAGGCGACGGTCATGGAGAATTCACTGAAACGGATTTAACGCTCAGTTATACACGATCCGTTGATAAATGGAGTTTCGGCGCCGGCTACATCTATTATGCGCTCGACGGCGCCAATGACACGCAGGAAGTATACCTGTCGGCAGGATATGATACACTGTTCAACCCATCGCTCACTTTATATTACGATTTCGACGAAGGCAACGGCGCATTTGTAGTGGCAGCTATCGGGCATTCCTTCGAGATTGCCAAAGAGACGAACTGGAATCTCGGCGCGTCTGCAAGCTATAACATCAAGAATAAGGTGATGGGATTCGACAAGGACGGAGACGATTTCAGCAATTTCTACAATGCCGAACTGTCCACGTCGGTAGACATACCTGTATGGAAGGCTGTCTCGATAGCTCCGAAACTCGCTTACTCCTTTCCTCTGAGCAACGACGCAAAGGAAGCTATCAGGAAGATAAGCGACGACGGCGATAAGGATATCTTTTACGGTGGTGTAAATATAACACTCAGCTTTTAAAGGAGAAAGAAAATGAGAAGTTTTGTGATATTAACGATAATAATCTTGGCGCTAATCAGCGGTTTTGCATTTGCCGAGGAACAAATGCAAAATAACCCTCCTGCCCCTCCGGCGGAAACAGCGCCTGCCGCAATTGCCGATGAAACGAAGATGGATACCGGGGACACTGCATGGATGATAGTTGCAACTGCACTCGTCATGCTGATGACCCTTCCGGGACTGGCGCTTTTTTACGGAGGGCTCGCAAAGCGAAAGGACACCCTCAACACCATGGCCATGTCCTTCGCTACATACTGCATTGTAAGCTTCCTCTGGGTCGCTTATGGTTACACATTTGTCTTTGGCGCGGATATCAAGGGTATAATCGGTGGCGCCGAGAAGTTGTTCCTCTCGGGAGTCGGGGTCAACAGCCTTTCGATGACAATTCCCGAATACATATTCATTGTTTTTCAGCTCACCTTTGCTGCGATCACAGTCGCGCTTGCAAGCGGTGCGTTTATCGAAAGAATGAAATTCTCTGCATGGGTTTTCTTTACAGTCCTCTGGATGACCTTTGTCTACCTTCCGGTTGCGCATTGGGTATGGGGCGGAGGGTTCCTGGCAAAATTAGGCGCACTGGATTTTGCCGGTGGGACAGTCGTTCATATTAATGCAGGCATTGCCGCACTTGTCGGCGCGCTGGTTCTCGGCAAGAGGCGAGAGGCCGCCCTTAAACCGAGCAATCTGACACTGGTCGTGACAGGCGCAGGTCTTCTGTGGTTCGGCTGGTTCGGTTTTAATGCCGGCTCGGCTGTCGCAGCGAACGGCCTTGCCGGAGCAGCGTTTATCAATACCAACACGGCAGCGGCGGTAGCAGCGATCTCATGGATGTTTACCGAGTGGATGCATACAAGGAAACCAACTGTTCTCGGCCTTGCATCGGGGGCGGTCGCAGGTCTCGTTGCGATAACACCTGCCGCGGGATTCGTAAACATCGGCGGATCTGTCATCATCGGGATACTGGCCGGCATCGTCCCCTACTTCGCGGTGGCGAACATCAAGCCGAAACTCGGCTATGACGACTCGCTCGATGCCTTCGGCATACACGGGGTAGCAGGAACGTTAGGGGCAATTCTTACAGGTGTATTCGCCGACCCTGCGATAAACGAAGCAGGCAGAGGGCTTTTGTTCGGCAATCCCAAGCAACTGCTGATACAGGTCATAGCCGTACTCGCGACCGTTGCTTACACGGCTGTTGTAACACTTATAATCTTTATGGTTGTAAAGGCTGTTGTCGGCATAAGGGTCGAGGCCGAACATGAGATTACCGGGCTCGATGAAAGCCAGCACGGTGAAAAAGCATACAGTATTTAAAGAACGTGTGGAGTTTACGGACACGGATAACGAATTACGGATCACGGATTAAAAGGAGGCGATATGAAAAAAATAGAAGCGATTATAAAACCCTTTAAACTGGACGAAGTTAAAGACGCGCTTAATTCCATCGGCATCAATGGGATGACTGTCACGGAAGTAAAGGGGTTCGGAAGGCAGAAAGGTCATGTCGAGGTTTACAGGGGCGCCGAGTACGAAGTGACATTTATCCCAAAGATAAAGATAGAGGTTGTTGTCCCCGATTCCATAATAGATAAAGTGATCAACACTGTCATCGACAAGGCGAAAACCGGAAATATCGGGGACGGCAAGATTTTCATTTATTCCCTTGAGGATGTCATAAGGATAAGGACCGGAGACAGGGGAGAAGCAGCAATATAACGCACTCCAGGACCCACCTCACTCTGACCCTCTCCTCTACGAGTCGTAGACCACCAGGGGAGAGGGGAACACACCCCTTCTCCCCTCTTAATAGAGGGGAATAGCCCCTCCCCTGATGGGAGGGGCTGGGGAGGACGTTAAGAAATCGACCTTATAAACAGAAACTATTTATTGTCTGCCATAAAGCCATTATTGTCATGCTGAATTTATTTCAGCATCTCAAAATCAATGGATTACGAGACCCGGGAACATCAACCACCCTACAAAATTGTATTGGATACAAATTTGTAGCTTTCTTTGTGAATAAGCTGAATTGCGATTTACCTTTAATAAATAAGGATAAATCGGTTTTTGAACACTCCGGTTAAGCGGACACTTATACAAATTTGTAGGAGTCAGGGCTTGCGATATTTTCCGTATCATTAAAACCTTTTCTTTTCAATAACTTGCATCCTGGCACGCTTTTAGGTAAAGAACAGGCAAGCTGCTAAGATTTCCGGATGGGAAGGAATATGGGAAAATATCTTGAAGCGGGCATCCTTTTGGGTGTGCCATTGTTATTCGCAGGGGCTGCGTTTTGCGGGGAGCAGTCTGCTCAGGCGGTTCAGGCCACTTCTGAAGTCACGTCCGTTGCGAAAGTCGACACGGGAGATACTGCATGGATGCTGGCCTCAACAGCACTTGTCATGTTGATGACACCCGGCCTTGCGCTTTTCTACGGCGGGATGGTTAGAGGTAAAAACGTACTCGGCACTCTTATGCAGAGTTTCATCGCCATTGCGATAGTAAGTATGCAATGGATACTGATCGGATACAGCCTCTCTTTCGGCCCCGACATCAACGGTATAATAGGCGGCCTCGACTGGGCAGGGTTGCAGGGTGTCGGCATCGAACCGAACCCCGACTATGCGCCGACCATACCCCATATTCTTTTTATGCTGTACCAGGCAATGTTCGCCGTCATAACGCCGGCGCTTATTACGGGAGCCTTTGCGGAGAGAATGAAATTTTCGGCGTTCTTTGTTTTCACACTGCTCTGGTCGACAGTGGTATACGATCCTGTCGCGCACTGGGTATGGGGGAGCGGCGGATGGCTGAAAAATATGGGGGCCCTTGATTTTGCGGGCGGTATCGTCGTGCACCTCATATCGGGTATCTCGGCTCTCGCCGCTGCACTCGTAATCGGCAAACGGAAAGGCTATCTGCAGGAGGCGATGTACCCCCACAACCTTCCCATGACCGTTCTCGGCGCGGGGCTTCTGTGGTTCGGCTGGTTCGGGTTCAATGCCGGCAGCGCGCTTTCAGCAGGTACGCTGAGCACGATGGCGTTTGTGGCGACACATACATCGGCGGTATCCGCTACGTTGATATGGGTGGTAATAGAATGGATACACAGAGGGAAACCGACAATGTTCGGTGCAGCCACAGGATCGATAGCAGGCCTGGCCACTATAACGCCGGCAGCGGGCTTCGTAAGTCCCATGTCAGCACTTGTCATCGGGCTGGCAGCCGGAGCCGTTTGCTATCTGAGCCTGAATATGAAGGGCAGGCTCGGCTATGATGATTCACTCGACGCATTCGGCGTCCATGGAATCGGCGGAATTATTGGGACATTTGCTACAGGCCTCTTTGCACAAACGCTCATTAACCCGGCAGGCGGCAACGGTCTGTTCTTTGGCGATCACAAAATGCTCATTTCACAGTCGATAGCAATATCGGTTACGGCCGTCTATTCATTCGTTATGACTGTGATAATTCTCAAGATTATCGATAAATTTATCGGTCTTCGGATCGACGAAGATTCGGAGTTGCACGGCCTCGACATATCCCAGCATGGAGAAAGCGGTTATTCTCTTTAAGATACAACAGGAGGTGAGGTAATACGGGTGACGGTCCCCTGCAAATTAATTTGCCAAAGGGGATATATTGAAAAAATTTAATCAAGCATTAAACAGGAGGAAACAGATGACACCAAAAGAAGCAATGGATCTGGCAAAGAAGAACAAGACAGTAATGGTAGACCTGAAGTTCATGGACTTCCCGGGACTCTGGCAGCACTTCTCTGTTCCCATGAAGGAGTTCACCGAAGACATTTTTGAAGACGGACTGGGCTTTGACGGCTCGTCCATAAGAGGATGGCAGGCTATTCACATGAGTGATATGCTGGTCATCCCTGACCCAGCAACAGCGGTAATGGATCCCTTCACACAGCACCCGACGATCAGCCTTATCTGCAATGTGGTTGACCCGATTACAAAAGAACCTTACTCAAGGGACCCGCGTTATGTTGCACAGAAAGCAGAGGCTTACATGAAATCCCTGAGGGTGGCGGATACCGCGTACTTCGGTCCTGAGGCGGAATTTTTCATATTCGACGATGTGCGATTCGACTATACCGCAAACAGCGGGTATCACTTCGTCGATTCCGACGAAGGGATATGGAACTCGGGAAGGGAAGAGAATCCGAACCTCGGCTATAAACCGAGGCACAAGGAGGGGTATTTCCCTGTCCCGCCCATGGACAAGCAGCAGGACATCCGCACAGAGATGGTCATAGAGCTCGAAAAAGCCGGTATTGCCATCGAGGCCCAGCACCATGAGGTTGCAACGGGCGGACAGGCTGAGATAGACATGAAATTCTCACCTCTGGTTAATATGGCGGACAAATTGATGATGTATAAATATATCATCAAGAATGTTGCGGCGCGAAACAGCAAGACCGTTACCATGATGCCAAAACCGCTCTTCGGCGACAACGGCTCGGGAATGCATACGCACCAGAGCCTTTGGAAAGGCGGCAAGCCGCTCTTTGCAGGCAACGGTTATGCAGGACTGTCGGAGATGGCTCTTTATTATATCGGCGGCATACTCAAACACGCTGCTTCTCTTGCCGCATTCGTAGCACCGACAACAAACTCCTACAAGAGACTCGTGCCCGGCTATGAGGCGCCGATCAACCTTGCATATTCGAGCAGGAACAGGTCTGCGGCGATCCGTATTCCGATGTACTCCGCAAGCCCCAGGGCAAAGAGAGTTGAGGTGAGGTTCCCTGACCCGTCATGCAACCCATACCTCGCTTTTTCAGCGATGCTGATGGCGGGACTCGACGGAATCGAGAACAGGATCGATCCCGGAGAGCCGCTCGACAAGGACATTTATGACCTCGCTCCTGAAGAACTTGCAAAGGTCCCCAGCCTTCCGGGCTCTCTCGAAGACGCCCTCGACTGTCTTGAGAAAGACCACAGTTATCTCAAAAAGGGCGATGTCTTCACAGAAGACGTTATCCATATGTGGTTAAGCTACAAGAAATCCAGGGAGGTGGACGCGCTGAGACTCAGACCCCACCCCTACGAGTTCTTTCTCTATTACGACATTTAATAGGGACGGACAGGTTCGGAAAAAAGGGGACAGGCAGAATGCCTGTCCCCTTTTTTAGTCTTTAAATACGCAGCCTAAGAGTTTGTTGGAGCCCGTTGCATTTACTCACGATATTGAATAGAATTACTCATAATGTTGAGTAACTGAATTTTGTCGCCCGGCTTTTCAGCGCAAGAACCTGTGCTGGAAACACCTGAAAGGTCGACACATTAACAATCATTCCAGAAATGAAGAATGCTGGTCGAAAATGTGCGGTGTCCATATTTCATGAAGCCTGCAAAAAAGCACTATGAGAAACAACGTCCCCAAACTCCAATTCAAATTCCCTCGACAGCATTGAGTCTTTAGGCAGGAAAAAGTTCCATGGAAAGACTAATCATCTTCTGTGATTCCGGATTATTCAGTTCCAAATTTTTCGCGGAGGAAATTTTCAGGATATCCCGCATCAGGAATGATATTGAAATTTGCGCAGTCGTTGATACCTCAAAACAAGCCTCTCCAGGCCGGATGAAAAGGATTTTACAATTTTTTGGTGTCAATATCGGAGCTAAAATATTCAATCCTGAAATAGATGTGCCGATAAAAACTACTTCAGCGATCAACCTGTATGACATCTGCCGCAGATACGGGGAAAAAGTGCTTGTTCCTGAAGAGCGGAACATAAACCATCCGGAATTTGTCGACTTTCTTAAGCATTCCGCGAGACCGACAATGGGAATATCTGCCGGTTGCCTTCAGATATTCAGAAAACCGATCATCGATATTTTTGAAGTTCTGGTGAATTATCATGACGGGATTATCCCGAGGTTCAGAGGTCTTGCGGCAACAAGATGGTCATGCTATCTCGATGAAGAACTTACAGGATATGCTTTTCATCATATTTGTGAAACTATTGATGACGGCAATATTCTGGTGCAGAGTGCAATTCCTGCCGATGGTTCAGCTGCATTTTATGATCTCGAATACAAAAAAACAATTCATGCAGTGGGACAAATGGAACGTGTAATTGATATGATGGTGAGCAGGGCACCCGGGAAGAAAGGGGACGGGTTGCCATCCTATTTCAGCCAGAGGGATTTCGATAACGTGACAACTCTCGACAGTCCTTCCGGGTTGACTTTCAGCGAAATAAGCAAGAGACTTCGCGTCTTCGGACCGTTAGCAGTTAATATCGGCGGCAGATATTATCCCGTTACGAAATTTAAAAGACTTGAGGGGAAGAAACATTGCCCTGAGGGCTGCTTCATGACAGCAGATAAAATTTTATTGAAGCCCGTGAGGTATATGTATCTTCCGCATTTTTTTTATAAAGGCTGCCGGTTTCTGAAAGTTTCATGAGAGTTGGTTTGGCCCGTCAATCAAATCTGTCCAATTTAACTTCCTTTGGGACGTTGTTNNTCGATGTTGCCATGCCCATGTGACGAGCTATTTCCGCCGCCGACAATCCGAGTTCCTCCCTGCTCCGGTATGCTATTCTTGCCCGCAGTCTGCTCGCCGGCCCCCTGCGGCTGCCCGCCTTCACCTCTTTTTCGCTGATTCCTGCTTTTGTGCATTCTTCGTCTATTATCGCCCCTATCGTTATTCCTCGCCGCTGTATCTTCAGTTGCCTTATCTGTCTGTCTTCCGCTTCCTTCAGTACCTCTTGCACAAAATTCCCGCCTCCAAGTATCCGCTCATCGAATTGTTCTTTCTGCCCTTTCCTTCTCCTGGCTCTTACCTCCGACCAGCCGCCGCCACTCCTGGCAAGTCCGCCTCCCGTAAGCTCAGGTCTTCGCCCTATTGCCATGCCTTCTTCTACAAATTTCCTGTATGCATTCCCGGCGACCCTCTTCTTTGTCCCAAACTGCGCAAGCACATAATCGATGTCCATCCATGACCGATTGACCCTTCCCATTATCGCGCTGTGGCCGCTCCAGGGATACTCATCCAATTCTTTCATGGTTCCGACTATCCCGGCCCGCACCGGATTCAGGTGAATATAGCGTATTAAGGCAAGAAGGTATGGCTCTTCATCACATAGTATGGATTTATAGCGGTTCTCGAAAAGATGTCCTCTCCGTCGATGAAGACGGTTATAATACTGGGCATACCACGTCAGAAGTTTTCGCATTATATCGGATATGCCTCGTTTTCCGCTCTTGATAAGAAGATGCAGATGATTGTCCATGACTACCCAGGCATATACAAAACCTTGCCCTTCAACAACATTTATCCCAAGCCGTTGAAGTAGCTGTTCTTTGTCCTCCTTATCTTTGAAAACAGCCTCCTTGTTTATCCCCCGCACCATAATGTGGTGCAATGCTCCCGGCATATCCAATCTGGCTTGTCGCGGCATAGCGGTAGTTTATTGATCAATTCTGCCTTTGTCAATAGTTTTGCAACTTAAGTAACAACGTCCCCAAAGGCTACAAGCCCCAGGGCAAAGAGAGTTGAGGTGAGGTTCCCTGACCCGTCATGCAACCCATATCTCGCTTTTTCGTGGACGCGCTGAGACTCAGACCCCACCCCTACGAGTTCTTTCTCTATTACGACATTTAATCCGAACGGATAGTTCAAAAAGGGGGACGGGCCGTTTGCCTGTCCCCAAAAAGAAATGGGCGTAGAATTAAGTAGGGTGTCCCCGGAATTCCCCCGGAATTCCGATTCTGAATGTAGTATGATATGAGATATAGATAATGTTTTCTTTTGGCGATAAATAATAAAAATGGATGTCAGGAGGTACTGCTGAACGATCTAATTGGGAAGTTCGTAATTGTCGAAACGCAGGAAACGACTTATACCGGCAAGCTGATCGAGATCGGGGAAGAAGAGGTCCACCTCGAGACGGAAATGGGCTGGATCGTCATACCTGTCGACAGGGTGGCTGACATCAAAGAGAAAGAAGCGTAATGAAGCGACCTGAATGCGTTCAGGTTTTGATGCGGTTTCTACCGGCCTTCGGCCATATCGCCCAGCAGAAACTGGACTAACGTCACTGCTGAAATTGCCGCGGTTTCAGCCCTGAGTATCCTCCTTCCGAGTGACACAACCTGAAACCCTTTTCCTTCGGCAAGAGCAACTTCTTCACGGGTAAACCCGCCCTCAGGCCCTACTAATAAATGAATTGGCAACCCGGCGAATGGGTGACCCGCCGGAACGAATATTTTTTTAATTGCCTCATTTAATGAAGACCCCCTGTCTTCCCAAAAAATAAATCCTTTCACCTCTCCGCGTCGCCGCGGCGCAGTGTCTCCATGCCGGTCAGGTCCGGTTCCACCCATACATTCCCTGAATTCAACCGGATCACGTATAACCGGGACTTCAGTTCTTCCAGACTGCCTTGACGCCTCCTCCGCTATCTTCCTCCAGCGCATTGCCTTTCTGGTTTCCCTTAACCGGCTCCTTTCGGTAATGAGGGGTATAATCTCTTTTACACCGAGTTCTGTTGTCTTCCCGACAATCAGGTCCATTTTTTCACCCTTGAGAAGACCCTGCACAAGGACAATGTTTAAAGGAGATTCAGGATCGCACGGGAACTCTTCCAGAACCTCTGCAGTAACTTCTCTTTTGCCGGCTTTCCTTATAGAAGTCCTGAGGCAGCGGCCTTTCCCGTTGAAGACAATTAATTCATCGTCTTTTTTGCATCTGAGGACAGAGGTGAGATAATGCGCTTTTTCACCGGCGATTGAGACTGTATGACCTTTAAAATCAATGCTCGGGAGGAATATCCTTGGCATTATGTATTTTTCACTTCTCGGCGCCTGTAAAAAGGTCCTTGATCTTTTCTTTGAATGACTTGTTGACGTCGTCGCCGTTTATACGCGCGAATTCTTCGAGGAGTTCTTTCTGTCTCGGGGTCAGGCTCTTCGGAACCTCTATATATATTCTCACGATCTGGTCGCCTCTGCCATGGTACCCAAGCCTGGGAACACCTTTCCCTTTCAGGTGGAATATTCTCCCCGAAGGTGTACCTGAAGGAATTTTGAGTTTCTGTGCGCCGTCGACAGCCGGCACTTCGATCTCGGCGCCGAGCGCTGCCTGAGGGAATGTTATCGGGACCTCGCAATAGAGGTCATTGCCGTCTCTTTTAAAAAATTCATGCTCTTCTACGTTTATGTATATGTAAAGATCGCCGCGCGGTCCGCCATGCAAGCCTATCTCTCCCTCACCGGATACCCTCAGACGGGAGCCGGTATCGACACCCGCCGGGATCTTCAGGTTGATGCTCTTATATTTCCTGACCTTGCCCTGTCCCTTGCATGCTTTGCAGGGATCGGTAATCAATTTTCCCGTACCGTTGCATCGGCTGCAACTCCTCGAAATAGTGAAGAAACCCTGCTGGATCCTGATCTGTCCGGTCCCCCTGCAGTTCTGGCATGCAACCGGGATCTTCCCGGGTGCCGAGCCCGTGCCCCTGCATTCGGCACAGTCCTCCCACCTGGGAACTTCTATCGTTTTCTCGGCACCGAAGATCGCGTCCATGAGTGTTATGTCAAGGTCATAACGCAGGTCCTGCCCTCTTGTCGGCCTCTGTCTTCGCTGCCCCGAGAATGTGCCGAAGAAGTCACCGAAGATATCTTCAAATATGTCGCCGAAGCCTGTGCCGAAAGGACTGTAGCCGGCGCCGACACCCTCGGCTGTCCCGAACCTGTCATAATGCGCCCTCTTCTCATTGTCGATCAGGCAGGAATACGCCTCGTTTATCTCTTTGAATTTTTCTTCTGATTCCTTGTTGTCAGGGTTTCTGTCCGGATGGAATTTCAGGGCGAGCTGCCTGAACGCCTTCTTGATGTCAGCCTGAGGCGCATCTCTGGATACGCCGAGTATTTCGTAATAGTCTTTCATCTCTTAAGTATTCAGGATTCAGCAGTCAGAATACAACCGTATGGAATGTTTTTGGCTTTCCACTGTTAACCGGCCACTATTTACCGTCAGTTGAGGTTTACTTCTTTCAGCTTTCCTTCTTGTCCTTGTCGACATCTTCGAATTCGGCTTCAACAACTTCCTCTTCTGGACCTCTGGCGCCGGCAGTCTGCTGCCCGGCTTCTCCTGTAGTACCGGCACCGGCACCTTCCTGCGCCCCGGCTCCCTTGTACATATGCTCCGCCAGCTTATGGGATTTGGTCGTCAGGTTTTCCGTGGCGGATTTTATCTCGGAAGCGTCCTGACTCGTGTCTTTAAGCTTTTTGCATCTCTCGATCGCCTCTTCAATCTCCTTCTTCTCGGACTCGTTCAGTTTATCACCGTAATCCCTGAGAGATTTTTCAACTGTATATACGAGCGTATCAGCCTCGTTTCTCGCTTCGGCAAGCTGTTTCTTCTTCTTGTCTTCGTCTGAATGGGATTCGGCGTCGCGCACCATTTTCTTTATCTCTTCCTCGCTCAGGCCGCTCGATGCCGTGATCCTGATCGACTGCTCCTTCCCCGTGCCCAGGTCTTTGGCCGAGACATGGAGAATGCCGTTTGCATCGATATCGAACGTCACTTCGACCTGGGGTATGCCCCTTGGAGCGGG
>DCVG01000002.1:0-15866 GCA_002328665.1 Nitrospiraceae bacterium UBA2194 | reverse complement strand
TCTATAATCTTTGTGAAAATGCCGCCGAGTGTTTCAATCCCCAGCGAGAGAGGAGTGACATCGAGAAGAAGGACTTCCTTTACATCTCCCTTAAGAACCGCTGCCTGAATGGCAGCGCCGACAGCCACTACCTCATCGGGGTTGACCGTCTTGTTAGGCTCCTTCCCGAAGAAATTCTGTACCGTCTGCTGCACCTTCGGCGTTCTTGTCTGGCCTCCGACAAGCAATATCTCGTCGATGTTCGGGGCAGAGAGGTTTGCATCTGCCAGCGCATTCTTGCACGGTCCCGTTGTACCTTCTATTAGGTCTCCGACAAGCTGCTCAAATTTCGCCCTCGTCAGTTTCATGAGGAGGTGCTTCGGCCCTGTTGCATCTGCGGTTACAAACGGAAGGTTTATCTCCGTCTCCATCGCATTGGAAAGCTCGATCTTCGCCTTTTCAGCAGCTTCCTTTAACCTCTGCAGCGCCATCTTGTCGCTCTTAAGGTCTATCCCCTGATCTTTCCTGAATTCTTCAACCATCCAGTCCATAATCCTGAGGTCGAAGTCATCCCCGCCCAGATATGTATTGCCGTTTGTCGACTTTACCTCGATGACACCTTCCCCTATTTCGAGTATGGAGATATCGAATGTGCCGCCGCCAAGGTCATAGACACCGATTTTTTCCTCTTTCTTTTTATCCATGCCATAGGCGAGAGAGGCTGCCGTCGGTTCGTTTATGATCCTCAGGACATTAAGCCCCGCAATTCTTCCGGCGTCCTTTGTCGCCTGTCTCTGACTGTCGTCGAAGTATGCAGGCACAGTAATTACCGCTTCCGTCACCGTCTCGCCAAGATAATCCTCGGCAGCCTGTTTGAGCTTCTGAAGGATCATTGCCGACACTTCCGGCGGTGAATAGCGTTTGCCCTGAATTTCGACATGGGCGTCGCCGTTGTCCGCAGCAACAATTCTATAGGGAAGTCTCTTTTTCGCATGATCAACCTGCGGCGTGTTGAACTTCCTTCCCATGAGCCTCTTTATCGAAAATATGGTATTTTCGGGGTTCGTGATCGACTGCCTCTTGGCAATCTGCCCGACAAGCCGTTCCCCTTTCTCTGTAATAGCGACAACAGACGGCGTTGTCCTGGACCCTTCCTGGTTCGGGATTACGACCGGCTCACCGCCCTGCACAACGGCTACCACAGAATTAGTAGTGCCGAGATCTATACCAACTGCTTTTCCCATCTTATGATTCCTCCTCTGTATTGTAATTATTCTCTCTTTGCATATCCTCATCCTTTTCATCGGTCTTTGCCGTACTCTTTGACACGGCGACTAAAGACGCCCGCAGGACTTTGTCCTTCAGCATATATCCCTTCCTGAATTCCTCAACAACAATGTTTTCAGCCATATCGCTCCGTTCGACCTGTGACATGGCATGGTGCACAAGAGGATTGAAAGGCTTCCCCTCTGCTTCTATCTCGGACAACCCGAACCTCCGGAGCGTTTTTTTCAGTTCTTTCAGCGTGATCTCGACGCCCTGAACGAGGCCGGATGATACATCGCCCTGCGCATGTTTTAACGCCATTTCAAGGTTGTCAAGAACAGGCAGGAGTTCGAAAAGGAGACTTTCGTTGCCGAACTTTACAAGTTCTTCTTTGTCCTTACTGACTCTCTTTTTATAATTTTCAAATTCCGCATAAAGCCGCAGATATTTATCGTTCGCTTCCTGAAGGTCGGCTGATAGCCGCTCTTTCTCATCTGAAGGCACTCCTTCGGCAGTTTCGTCCTCCCGGGTCTCTATTGCTTCCCGAGAGGTGAGATCGTTCCCGTCGACATCGTAGTCTTTCATCGTCTTCCTCACCTTCCAGCAAGCATTTTTGTGATGAATTTTGAGGTGCTTTCGACAATATACATAGCCTTGGCGTAATTCATCCTTGTAGGTCCGATAATGCCGACAACTCCGACCTGCCGGTCACCCTCCATGCAGGGCGAAACAACAAGACTCAGTTCTTTCATCTCTTCCAGGGTACTTTCCGAACCAATGAGCACTTTGACTCCATGAGACTCTGAAAGTGAGTCGAGAAGCTTGATAATCATATGCTTATCTTCTATTGCTCTCGATAATTCACGGATTTTCTTAAGATTGGAAAAATCCGGCAGTTCGAGCACCTCCGAGAGTCCTGATACAAAAAGTTCGTTCAAAGGAAAATAGAGGGCTTCCCTGCATATCCTCATTGCTTTCGAAATCAGGCTGTCACACNNATCAACCGATAAAACTCTGTTTTTTATCAGGCCCTCATCGGTAAAAAGCACTACCGCCACTTTGTCGGCCTGATATTTAAGGAGGTCGATCCTGCTAAGAGTCGTCATGTCCGGCGTCGGCGACATTGCCACGCCAAGGTAATGAGACAACATCGAAAGGCTCTTAGTTGTCTCGCTAAGCAGTAAATCGATGTCATTCCTTAATATCTCAAGCCTTCTGTAGAGTCCCTGGAGAATCTCTATCTCAATGTTTGAATAGCAATCCCCTTCCGTCATGAGCGCATCAACATAAAACCTGTAACCGAGATCGGTAGGCACCCTGCCTGCGGAGGTATGGGGTTGTGCGAGAAGTCCCATTTCCTCAAGGTCGGCCATAATATTCCTGATTGTTGCAGAAGAAAGACCGAAGGAAAACCTTTTCGAAACAATCCTTGAACCTACGGGATCAGGATAGTTTATATAGCTCTGCACAACAGCGCAGAGGATTTTTTTGTTTCTTTCACTTAATGTTTCCACAGTTAGCACTCTCCATGGTCAAGTGCTAATACTTTAACAATTAATTGTTTTTTGTGTCAAGTATTGCGATTCCGAAAGCTTTTCCGTACATATGCCTGATACCAGACCGCATTTTGGGGTTAAGAGGATCCGAAAACCTGCGCGTCCTCGCCACTCCATAGGACACACTGATTCCTGCCGTTTCTCTTTGCAGCGTACAATGCCTTATCAGCTCTTTCGATGATTTCCTCTTTCTTCCGGATATCCCGCAAATATGTCGAGATACCGATACTTATCGTTACCCGGAAATCATTCTTTTCACTGTAGAATTTTTCGTCAGCTACAGTGCTTCTAAGCCTTTCCGCCATCTTCAGCGCACCCTTGGAATCCGTACCTATAAGGATTGCGGCAAACTCTTCCCCGCCGTATCTCGCCGCAATATCGATGTTCCTTATCGTCTTTCTGATTATCTCAGCAACACGCCTGAGGACAACATCTCCGACAGGGTGTCCGTAGGTATCGTTAATCTTCTTGAAATGGTCTATGTCGATAATCAGGACCGACAGCGGATCTGAAAACCTCTCAACGCGGTTAAACTCCTGGCTGAGTTTCTCCTGGAAATGACGGTGGTTGTAAAGCCCTGTAAGCCCGTCAGTGACAGCCAGACGCTCGATCTCTTCATAAAACTTCGCATTCGCTATCGACATCGAAGCCTGGTTACCAAGGACCTTCAGAAGTTCGGTCTGATGGGTGGTCAGCGCATTTGTTTTTTCAAAAATAAAGACAAGTATTCCGAGAATCTCTTTCTCGAAGAGCATAGGCAACACAAACAGGGAACCGGCTTTTTCCGTTTTAAAAGGCATGAGGGGTGAGCGATAATCCCTCACATCCGAAATGTAGACAGGCTCTTTATTATTTAAGATCATTTCCAGCAATGTGCCTTTCACAACCGCACGCTTATTATCCAGAGGCTGAAGCAGGCAGCCTGTATGGTACACCGCTTCGAGTTCATTTCCATGAGTCATAAAAAAGACGACCTCTGCAGGGACGATCCTTTTCGAACCATCCACCAGGTTTTTCACGATAACCTCCGCATTCAATGTCGAAAGCAGTTTTGAGCTCTCTTCATTCAGAATCCTCAGGGAAGCGTAGGAACGGTATATCCGGGGATAGACACGCTCTCTCTGCAGAATCCTCATTACCTGCTTCGCAAACATCTGCAGTATGTCCCTGTCGGCGCTGCTGAAGGCGTGAAATCTCCCGCTGTCGGCAGTCAGTACTCCGAGAGGGAAGGCATCGTCCATAACAGGGACACATACCAATGAGGCAATCTTGTCTTTACTTAAATAGCCTATTTCAATCTTTTTCTCGTCCAGGTCCGAAAGGACAACCGACTCCCTTTCCTTGAGACAGCGGCTGATAATGCCGCCGTTGAGGGGGACGATGGTTCCGGTTTCCTCTGTTGAACACCGCAATTTCAGGCTGTCGCCTGTGCCTGTGAAAAGGTTTACAGAATACGCAAATACGATATTTTTTGCCGCGGCAAGGATCTCTTTTATCTCTTCGTCGGGTTTGAACATGGATTCAAGGTAATACGATATCCCCTGCTCGTCACTGAATGACTCTGCCCCGATATTCGGCTGCCGGTTCCCGTCCGCTTCGGGAATACCTGATCCAGGCCCGGCAACGACTTTTCTTTTTATCCGTTTCATAATGAACAACGATATGCCTGTCGCCGCAGCAAGAGCAGAGATTAACGCTATTTCTTCGACGGGCATTCCACCTTTTAAAAATGCATCCAATGATAGCAAAGGGAACACAAGGAGGACAAAAAGCACTGTTTTGACCTCATAAAAAGCGGGCAGCGCCGCCACAAAAGGGAAATATGAAAACCTCAGCCACGGCATCTGAAAAGCCTGGGCTGCGCCTGCGATGAGCAGGACAACTGAGCAAAGAAACCCTGCAGAATATTTTTTTTCTTTTTTAAGGATATGGAGGAAGGAATATACGGATACACTCGATATGCTGAGAGCAAACCACAAAAGGTTTTGTTTTAAAGGGAATTCAACCAACAACCCGAGATAGGTGAGAGAAAGGATCAGGAAAGGAAAGCTGCTTTTTAGCCGGAGGCCCTGCCTCTTTTTATCTCCTCTTCCCTGTAGAACTTTTTGTAGAGTATTTCCCACTCGGGACTTCCTTCAACTATCTTTTTTGAGTATGACTGAAGCTTCTTCCTGATGACGGCATCTATCTCTTCACCCACCCTGAGTTCAGCCGTAATGGTCCTTTTAATCTCCGAGCGTATCTTGCTTTCCTCTCCGAGCACCTCAATAAGTTTCTTTCCCGCAAGCCCTTTAAGGATGACATGACTCAGGTGAGAGATTTTATCATCGGAAAGCATCATAAGACGAGGTTTTTTTCCTTGACAAGCTTCTGCTTTGTGAGGTCGAAAAGCCTCCGGTAGTCAAGCCGGCCTTTTTCGATGTGAGAAGCATGCCCTTTCAGGAGTTCCCTCACCTCTTCGTTCAGCCTGTCTTCTACCGTGAGTTCATCAAGCAGGAGTTCTTCTGTTTCAGACAGGAGTTTCTCCGCGGGCACAACCGGTCTGATGAGGTTCTTCGATACGGCATTGTCTATTATTTTTTTTGCCAGGATGGGGACCCATGTCTTGGGGATCCTCATCCTATTTTTCCGCAAAGGCGAGCAGCGCTATGCTCCTTGACTGCTTAATCGACTCGGACAGTTCTCTTTGATGCCTGGCGCAGGTTCCGGTCATTCTTCTCGGCAGGATTTTTCCTCTTTCGGTAAGATAACTTTTGAGGATTTTAATATTCTTGTAATCGATGAACTCCACTTTCTCCGAACAAAACCTGCAAAATTTTCTTCTCTGGAATTTTCTGGGTTGCAAGGTATCTCCTTTCTCTATGATCAGTAAACTATGATTTCATCTGTCACGATCTAAAACGGTTCCAAATCAGTAGTCTCTTCAGGGGGCATTACGTCTCCTTCAGCACCATGGTCCTGCGACCCGCCTTTCCTTGAGAGGAAACGCACTGATTGCGCAACGACTTCAAACTTGCTTTTCTGCTGGCCGTTCGATTCCCATCTTCTTTCCTGAAGTCTGCCCTCTACCAGAACAGAACTCCCTTTATTGAGGAATTTACTGCAGGACTCGGCCTGTTTCCCGAAGACGACGATGTCGATAAACATCGTCTCCTGTTTGGCCTCCTCCGATTGCTTATACCTGTAATTGACGGCTATCCTGAAAGACGCCACCGGAGTTCCCTGCGGTGTATATCTCAACTCCGGGTCTTTTGTGAGGTTTCCTATGAGTATGATTTTGTTGTACACCTAAGCTTCGCTTTTTTGCTCTGCGGGAGTTACAGGAGTTGCCGGCGCGGGCTCGACCTTTTCAAGACTCCGGACCTGTTTGGCGCCAAGCTTTATTATTAAATATTTGACGACTGCGTCAAAAACTTTAAAGAATTCCTCAAGTTTCCTTATTGTTGCGGCAGGAGTTTTATAGTAGAAAAGTACATACAGGCCTTTTTTCTGCTTTTTTATCTCATATGCGAGTTTCTTCCTGCCCCACACGTCCACCTTCAGCACTTCTCCTCCCTGTCCGGCAATAAGGTCTTTAATTCTCGAAATTGCGGCTTCGGCTTCTTCATCGGACAAGGCTGCGTTCAGGATTACGATATTTTCATATATATTCATCAAGTGATATCTCCTTAAAAACTATAATCAGCCCCTCTTAAGAGATGGCGCGAAATCTACATTTTATACCATAGCCGCCAACATAAAATCAACCCGTCCGGAGGTACCAACTGCATTTAATCTCCTCCTTTTCACCGGGAATTGCCGCAGGTGTTTTATAATATGCCCTATGCCGCTGCTCGCGTCAATAGACGTAGGATCGAATACAATCCGGCTCCTGATCGGGGAAGTCCTGAACGACAGGATTGTTGATGTGCATTACGACAGGAAAATCACCCGTCTCGGCAATATGCTTCGGGAGACCGGAAAGCTGAGAGACGAGGCAATGGATGCATCGCTTTCCGCCATCAAAGGGTTCTCTTCGGTTATCGCCCGGCGCGGGGTCGCAAAGGTCAGAGGTGTTGCAACCAGCGCACTGCGCGAAGCGTCCAATTCGGATTTTTTTGTCAGGAGAGTACTTGAGGCGTCGGGCATAACCCTTGAAGTGATTTCGGGCGAACAGGAGGCCGCCCTTGCACTTAAAGGCATTCTCTTTGCCATGCGCCCCTTCCCGGGCGGATCAGACTCTGCTCTGGTCCTTGACATGGGCGGAGGGAGCACGGAATGGATTTTTATCGGCAACATGCATAAGACCGGCCTTCCGCTGTCCCATACCAAAATGGGCACTATCCCCTTAGGGGTTATAAAGCTTGCCGGTGAATATATAAAAACCGACCCCGTCCGGGAGGACGATATAGAGGCATTGAACGCTGCGATTTTATCAATGCTGGATATCCTCAGAACCGGTATCGGGCATCACGTATCCGGGGATGCCCGTTTCATCGGAACTGCCGGCACGTTCACTACAATAGCCTCAATTGACCTGGGACTTGAGGCTTATTCGAGAGAGAGGGTGCATCTTCATAGATTGCCTATCGGCAGATTGCAGGACATGTGGCAAATACTGCGGGCCCTGCCGCTGGAGAGACGAAAAGCTGTCCGGGGACTCGAACCCGAAAGGGCGGACTTGATTATACCGGGCTTACAATTTACAATTAGTATTATGCGGTTTTTCGGATTTGACGAGTTAATCGTCAGTGAATACGGGCTCCTTGAAGGAGTTCTTCTGGATTTAAAGGAGACAGTTGAAAAAGATATTCCAAAGGCCCGCCAGCCTTAAAAGAGAGCCTTTCAGATATTGCCCGGGTTGCGGCCACAGCCTTATCCACAGGCTGATCGCGGAGTGTATCGACGATATGGGAATCAGGGAGAGAGTAATCGGGATAGCGCCTGTCGGATGCGCGGTGTTCGCTTACGATTATTTCAATTTCGACATGCTCGAGGTTGCCCACGGCAGGCCTCCCGCAGCAGCGACGGGACTGAAAAGGGCTCTGCCTGACAGGATAATCTTCTCCTATCAGGGTGACGGCGACCTCGCCGCCATCGGGACTGCCGAGATAATCCATGCAGCAAACAGGGGCGAGAACATATCTGTATTTTTTGTCAACAATGCGACTTACGGGATGACCGGAGGCCAGATGGCCCCGACCACCCTGCCCGGCCAGAAAACCACCACGACGCCTTCCGGCAGGCAGGTTATGCGCGAAGGGTATCCCCTGCGTGTATCGGAACTCCTGGCTACAATCGAAGGCGCTTCCTATATCGCAAGGACTTCTCTGGATTCGTACATGAATTTGGCGGTTACGAAGAAAGCGATCGAAAAGGCCTTCAGATACCAGATTGAAGGGAAAGGATTCAGTCTCGTCGAGATACTCTCACCTTGCCCCGTAGACTGGAAGCTCTCTCCGCCGGACTCTTTGAAATGGATCCGGGAAGAGATGACAGCGGTATTTCCGCCCGGGGACTACAAGGACAGATTTAAGGAGGCATGATCCCTGGAAACCAGAATAATCATCGGCGGCTCTGGGGGTCAGGGCATACTGTTTTTCGGAAAGATCCTCGCATACGCGGGCATGATCGAAGGGAAAGAAGTGACCTGGTTCCCGTCTTACGGAGCGGAGATGAGGGGTGGGACCGCAAACTGTACGGTGGTTCTCTCTGATGAGTTGATAGGCTCACCCATAGTCACTTCTCCGGACATCCTTATCACCATGAGCGGCGCTTCACTGAATAAATTCCTGCCGAGGCTGAAACAGAAAGGTTTGCTGCTGTTCGACTCATCTCTCATAATGGATGGCAGGAACCGGACCGATGTCGAAAACATCGGAGTGCCGGCTACGGATATATCAAGCGGTATCGGCAATACAAAGTCCGCCAATATGGTTTTACTGGGCGCGTTGGTCGGATACACCGGCCTCCTGACGGAGATGGCAGTTTTTGCCGCTCTTGAACGTTCGCTGCACGGCAATAAGGAGAAAGGTGTCGCCGCCAATAAAAAGGCGCTTGTTGAAGGGATGAAGTTCATTGAAGATAAGAAAAGCTAAAATATCGGACCTGAAAGAGGTTCAGAGACTGATCAATGATTTTGCCAGGCAGGAGCAGATGATCCCCAGATCCCTGAATGAGCTTTATGAAACGCTCAGAGATTTTGTGATCTGCGAGGCCGGCAGGAATATATCCGGTGTCTGCGCCCTTCACATTATGTGGGAAGATCTCGCCGAGATTCGTTCACTGGCTGTGGACAGAAAATATCAGAAAATCGGCATCGGCAGGGACTTGGTCAAGCGGTGCCTTAAAGAGGCGAAGGCTTTAGGCATTAAGAAGGTCTTCGCCCTTACCTATCATCCGGAATTCTTCAAGAAGCTGGGCTTCAGGGATATTGACAAGGCAAGCCTTCCCCAGAAGATATGGGGTGACTGCCTGCGCTGTCACAAGTTTCCTGAATGCGACGAGCACGCTGTCATCATTACCCTCTAAGGAACGTTTCCGGCCTATCCGATCTTTTCGAAAGATTCTTTGGGAGCCCCGCAGACAGGACACTTCCATTCATCCGGAAGGTTCTCGAACGACGTACCCGGCGCTATACCGGAATCCGGGTCCCCGTTCTCAGGCTCATAAATATATCCGCAGACCGTACATCTGTACTTATCCATTCCTGTCCCCTTTTACAATATTTCGATAAAAGCATGTTCTGTTTCCGGTATGGCATGCGCCGGGACCGTGCTGAATAACCTTCACAAGAAGCGTATCCGCATCGCAATCATATAGTATCTCCATGACCTCCTGGACATGTCCGGATGTCTCGCCTTTCTTCCAGTATTTCTGCCTTGACCGGGACCAGAAATGGGTAAACCCGGTATCGAGGGTCATTTCCAGGGATTTCCTGTTCATGTAGGCCATCATCAGGACGTCGCCGTTTTTCACATCCTGGACGATAGCAGGAATCAAGCCCCTTTCATCGTACTTCAGTTCGGGTATCATTATGCCGTCTCCATTCTTTCTCTTTTAAAGTTTATATCCAATGTTCCGCAAAAACTTTTTCCTGTCGGCCCTGTCTTCCGGTCCCTCGACCCCTTTCGGAGAAAATCCGTCGATCACGCCGAGCACCCCGCTGCCCTGGGGGGTTGATGCAACGACCACTTCAAGAGGATTTGCAGTCGCACAGAAAATGCAGCATACCTCAGGACAGTTTTTTATCCGGGTGAGGACGTTTATGGGGAAAGCGTCCTTAAGCAGGATGCAAAAGACATGTCCCGCATTCATCTCCCGGAGGTTCCTTACGCAGATATTCACAAGCCCGGCCTCGTTTCCTTCGCTTCTTATGAGGCACGGTCCCGAAGCCTCCGTAAATGCAATTCCGAACCTTGCATGGGGAATGGTCGTTGCTATAATCTCATACAGGTCCTCTACTGTTTTGATAAAGTGTGTCTGCCCGAGGATGATATTGCATCCTTCCGGGATATCTATTTTTACTGTTTTCAGTTCCATGATTGCCCCCTTTGGGATAATGAATATAATAAATAATTTTACAGATATTTGCGCCGGTACAAAAACCGTTCATATTTTTTCCCTTTTATATGCATCCTGATCAGGCAAGACATCCCCTTGATACGCCTGTTAAAGAGATGCTGTGAAAGTGTACTATGCTATAATGAAAATAAATTTTTCTTGATATGTCAAGCCTTAATTATCAGAAGACAACCTCTGAATCGGACATAAAAAATTACATGCCGATAATGAGAGGCAGAGCAATGAGAAGGCTTTTTACCCTTAATTTTCTGCTTTTGGCCTTATTGCTGTTCTCGTTTTCAACTGTAAGAGCCGCTGAAATCGTGGGGCCTGTAATTAAGCTGCAGGACAAGGATATTTACGTCACAACAGCCCTCTCCCTCGACGATAAGTACCTCCAGGAATTAAGCAGCGGAATCACAAAAGAATTCAGGTTTTACATCAGTCTTTACAGGGTCTGGAAAATGTGGCCTGATGAGTTCATATCCGGCAAGTCGTTTGTCAGAATTCTGACCTGCGATCCTGTGAAAACAGAATATACCGCAACCTCAAATGATGGAACTACCCTCATTCAAAAAAGGTTTAAGTCATTCGAATCCATGACCCGTTGGGCTCTCGGCTTCGAAGATCTGAAATTGGCAGGCATGCGGGATATCGATCCCGGTTTATATTTCGTCCGGGTAACTGTTGAATCCAGGATCAGAAAGCTGCCGCCCGTTTTAGGATATTTCATGGTTTTCATACCGGAAAATGAGTTCAAGGTTTCCAGTGACTCGGCTTTCATCACCGTTAGGCCCGGCAAATGAAAAATCTCCGGTTCAAGGTTCTTTTGCTCGCCGTATTCCTGTTGATCGTTGCGTCCTTCGGGATTGAACTCCACTATATGAGGCTGAAAGCAGTCCCTTTTTTAACGAAACTTACTCTCCTGCTGATGCTGAACCTCACTGTTATGGGTTTACTGGTTCTGATGTTCTTTGTAGCCAAAAGTCTCGTCAAGCTCTACTTTGAAAGGAAGTATCAGATCCTCGGCTACAAATTTAAAACAAAGCTTGTCGTGATTCTTGTCGTTCTTACTTTAATCCCCGCCATTTTCCTGTTTATTGTTTCCAGCGGCCTTATCACGAATTACATCGACAGATGGTTTGCGCCGCATATAAAACAACCTTTGAAAAGTTCGATAGAAATCGCAAAAACCGTCTATGAGATCGAAAGGCGGGAAACCCTCGCTTATGCAAATGCGCTGCTGAAGGGCGAAACACGGCTTGGCGGCTACGGGGTGAGTCGTCTCTCCGTCATGCCGCCGGATGCCACTGAAACGATACGTGCGGCCTTTGAGGGAAAAGAAGGCACCGAGGTTATATCGGATACGGAAGGAGATGTCGTCAGAGCGGTTGTGCCGGAATACAGGTACGGCAGGCAGATCGGGGTATTGATAGTCGAATCCCTTGTTCCGCCGGAAATCACAAGGAATGTCGAGGACATCAAGGAGGCATATGAAAATTATCTTGCACTCGAATCATGGAAGATTCCCATAAAGGCAAATTATCTTCTGGCCCTCGGCTTTATCACCTTAACCGTCATTTTCATGGCCTTATGGATTGCCCTGAGAATATCGAGGGGGATTACAGACCCTATACAGCGCCTTGCCCAGGCAACCGAGCTTGTCGCCTCCGGCAACCTCGATATACAGGTTACTACAGACAGGGAAGATGAGATAGGACTTCTCATGCGCTCATTCAACCATATGGTCAAAGAACTGAATGAGAGCAAGGAATCTCTGCATTCGGCGTACATCGAGTCCGACAGGCGAAGACTCTTTATGGAGAAAATCCTTGACAATATAAACTCGGGTGTCCTTATGCTCGATACAAGTGGTAAAATACTCGTGATCAATAAACGCGCATGTTCCATACTCAATATCAGGCCGGAAAAAGTAATGGGCGCTCATTATCGGGAACTCGTCTCATCGATCGACTCGGAAGAACTCCAGAGCCTGGTCAGCAGACTCGAGGGAAGGGAATTCAGACCGGTGCGAAAGGAAGTGAAGGCGGCAATAGGCGACAGGAGTGTCATCCTCCTGGTCTTTATCACAAGCCTGAAGGATGCTCAAAAATATATCGGCCTTCTCGTTGTTTTTGACGATCTCACCGACATCATTGAAGCCCAGAAAGCTCTAACGTGGCAGGATGTTGCAAGAAAAATAGCGCATGAGATCAAGAACCCCTTGACTCCGATCAAACTCTCTGCGGAACGAATGATAAAAAAATGGGAGCACAGGGATGCTGACTTTGACGAAGTTTTTCACCGCTCTGCAAGGACGATAGTGAAGGAGGTCGACAGCCTGAAAAAATTGGTTGATGAATTCTCAAAATTCGGCAAGATGCCCGAAATACAGAAAATTCCGGCATCCCTGACTGACATAATAGAAGAAGTGGTAAATCTCTACAAAGACTTCAAAGATCTCGAAATATATGTTTCGGCCCCTGATAATCCTCCTCCGGTAGAAATCGACGGGGAACAGTTCAGGCGGGTCCTGATAAATATTTTCGATAACGCGATCCAGGCAATGACGAACACGGGCAGAATCCATGTTGCGCTGGATTTTGATTCGCCTTCCAACAGGGCGGTTGTCGAAATATCCGATAACGGTCCTGGCATAAGAAATGCGGACAAGGAGAAATTATTCCTGCCGTATTTCTCGACGAAAAAGGACGGTACAGGCCTTGGCCTTGCCATAGCATACAGGATCGTCAAAGAGCACGGAGGTCGGATAAGTGTGAAAGACAACAAACCGAAGGGAACGGTATTTACAATTGAGGTTCCCATGAGGAGCTTTGAATGAACAAGTCCGTCATTTTAATAGTGGATGATGAAGAAGGCATACGTGAAAGCCTCTCCGGGATATTTGAGGATGAAGGGTATGATGTCCTTACGGCCGGTTCAGGGGAAGAGGCTCTTAAGCTATTAAAGGAACAGAGTCCTGATTTAATCCTGCTCGATATCTGGCTTCCCGGCATCGACGGCATTCAAACGCTGAAGGAAATAAAGGATATAAAAGCCGATCTTCCGGTAATCATGATCTCCGGCCACGGGAATATAGAGCTGGCTGTCAAGGCAACGAGATCCGGCGCTTATGACTTCCTCGAAAAACCTCTCTCTCTCGAAAGAGTCTTGCTCGCCGCAACAAGGGCACTCGAAAAAAGAACGCTCGAAATGGAAAATAAGGCCCTCAAACAGGATCTGACAAGGAGATGGAGACTTGTGGGGAATTCCCCCAAAGTCATACAGCTCAGAGAAGAGGTTGATATGGCGGCGAAGAGCAACAGCAGGGTCTTGATACTCGGCGAGAGCGGCTCGGGCAAGGAGCTTGTCGCGCATCTTCTGCATGAGCAGAGCCCCAGGTTGGCCAAACCCTTCATCGAGATGAACTGTGCGGCAATTCCGCAGGAACTGATAGAGAGCGAACTGTTCGGCCATGAAAAGGGTTCTTTTACCGGCGCATTTGAGAGGAAGAAAGGCAAATTTGAGCTGGCCGACGAAGGCACGCTCTTCCTTGATGAGGTAGGCGATATGTCCCTCTCGACCCAGTCGAAAGTCCTGAGGGTGATAGAGACACAGGAGTTCCAGCGGGTCGGCGGGAACAGGAATATCAAGGTGGACGTGAGAATCGTCTCCGCTACTAACAAAGACCTTGCAGAAGAGGTGAAGAAGGGCAATTTCAGGGAGGATCTGCTTTACAGGCTGAACGTCATCCCTATTTATTTGCCCCCCCTCAGGGAGAGAAAGGACGACATACGGGAACTCGTCGGGTATTTTCTCGAATATTTTGCGATTGAGTACGGGCAGAAACCGAAGAGAATAACCGACGATGGATTGAAGCTTCTTGAAGCATATGATTGGCCGGGCAATATCAGGGAGCTGAGGAACATAATAGAGAGACTTGTCATCATGACTCCTTCTTCTTCGATAACACCAAAGAACATTGTCATGGGGGAGACCGCCCGTTCGGACTATTTTTCCTTCAATACCTTAAAAGAGGCAAGAGATGAATTCGAAAAAGATTTTATCACCAAAAAACTTGAGGAAAGCAACTGGAACGTCTCAAAGACCGCCGAAATACTCGATATCGAAAGAAGCAACCTCCACCGGAAAATCAAGGCATACAACATCAAGACGCCATAGCAGTGCGCCGGGCGAAAGTGCCCCTTTCGACAGTTTGTCATACTGAATTTATTTCAGCATCTCGTAAATGATATCGAAATAACGATAATGCCGTTGAGTGGCCCATTGACGAAAGCGTGTGGCAACATGAGATTTGATCCTGTAACCCACAGAAATAATCGCCTCCAAATTGTAAAATCGTTGGTTGCGCTCTACCTGTCTGTTTCCTTCAGTCTGAACTTGTAAAAAATCCTTACAAGTTGCCTTCTCATTCAGTTCGCCTTCGTTAAAGATATTTTTAAGGTGTATAGTAATATTTTGAGGAGTTGTCTGAAACAACTCAGCCATAAGCTTCTGAGTCAACCAGACAGTTTTATCCTGCAGACGTACTTCAATTTTTGTTTTTCCGTCCTCTGTCTGATAAAGAATCAACTCACCTTTAGGTAATTCCGGTTTGTCCTTTTTTCNNCATAGTTATCCCTTTTTATCCCTCCATTGCAGATAGAAGATAATTGCTCGCCGATCTTGATTTGCCGCTTATTTTGGGTCCGGTTCATCCCCACGCATGTGGGGAACATGATGTAGGTCATGAGCTTGTCATACAACGCACCGGTTCATCCCCACGCATGTGGGGAACATAATAGAGTTCGATATCAAGACCCTGATAGATGCGGTTCATCCCCACGCATGTGGGGAACATGTCTGAAGCATCTGCGACTCTTTATGGAAGGTCGGTTCATCCCCACGCATGTGGGGAACATTTGGACGCAAAGATGCCGCGCTTCTGGCGGGGCGGTTCATCCCCACGCATGTGGGGAACATTCCATGCAATTTCAGTCTTGCACAGGAACCGACGGTTCATCCCCACGCATGTGGGGAACATCTTTTCATGGCTTTCTCGATAACTTCCCCTGCCGGTTCATCCCCACGCATGTGGGGAACATTGGAGGTGTTACATTGTAACAATTTCCTAAATCGGTTCATCCCCACGCATGTGGGGAACATTTTGCCCTGCCCGCCCGGGGTATAACCCGATACGGTTCATCCCCACGCATGTGGGGAACATTCAGGGAACTGTCAAGGATATAGCATGGATACCGGTTCATCCCCACGCATGTGGGGAACATTTATCTCTTATTCTTACTTCTCTCTTAAGATACGGTTCATCCCCACGCATGTGGGGAACATTTCTTTTCTCTGTTGGGATGGCAGTGAAAGTTCGGTTCATCCCCACGCATGTGGGGAACATAGTGTTTCGGTATTTGCTTGCCGAGCAGATAGCGGTTCATCCCCACGCATGTGGGGAACATTTCAGCAACAAATATCTACAATAGCCTTTTTACGGTTCATCCCCACGCATGT
>DCVG01000090.1 GCA_002328665.1 Nitrospiraceae bacterium UBA2194 | reverse complement strand
AATTACAGCGATTCCTTCAGCCAGCATCGCGGCATAATGTGCCACATTCTTAAGCAGTTCGTGCATTTCGATTTACCAATGCTGTATCATTCTGTCAACAGTCTCAATATAACGACTTTTTAGAGTATGTCCATAAACTAAGAATTAAGTTGTCAGTCATTCCCCGACTCGATCGGGGGAATCCAGTTTTTTCAATGCCTTCCGGATCGTGCATGGCTATTTACTCCTATTCTATCTGCCTTTAAACAGCAACGGATGACCGGCCTGTTCCCAGACAATCATTCCGCCCTCCAGTACCCATACGTTTTTATATCCGAGTTTCACAAGACTTTTTGCAGCGATGTTGCTCATCCTGTCAGTCCGGCAATAAAGAACGATTTTGGCGTCCTTGTCTGCAGGCAGCTTGTCAAGATTCTTCTCGATTTCATTGAAGGGGATGAAGAGGTCTGTTTTTTCAATCTCTCCCTCGTAGGGGATATGGACGTTGATGAAAAGAAAATCTTTTTTCATCAGCATCGCTGCAAGGCCCTGTGCATCTACAATGGTATAGTGCAAATTTCCTTCAACAATTACCTCCCGGGGCTCAAGAGGCTTGAAGGTAAGCGCTGACGGGCTTTTTACTGCCGGGACCAGAAACAGAAGCAAAACAATCGAAAGACTCCGCATTACAGGCATAGTTTGCCTCCTCTCAAGGACATAAAATGTTTTTTTCCATCAATATCTAAGTGTCCTTCTTACTTAAAATGTATAAGACGCACTGAAAAAAAATACGTCAGCTCTGTAAGACTGATTNNGCATAAGACCTCAGGCGATAATCATCCCAGTCGGAGATGTCGATATTGTCCTGTGTACGGCCGGAAGGGAGCGGGTTATCGCCAAGAAGATATGTGAGATCGACGTTTCCGTTTGATCTCACATAATCGTGCCGGAGTTTCAGTGTAAGTTTTTTCGGAATCACATAAATATCAGCTCCGATACCGCAATCATAACTTTTGTCTTTCTGTTTTGCGTCCCAGTTAAAGGCCTGAGGAGTAGGCGGCGTCGATGGGTCAAACCCCGTCGTGGCGTTGAAAGGAAGCTGACGCTGGAACTGAAAATATTTCACCGCTTCATAATGATAATATGCGGTGAGTTTCATCAGCTTTCCCATGATATAGTCTGCATCAACAGTAAACTCATCGCTCTTCGCTTCTCTCAATCCAAGAGCGACATCATCATAGTCGGTGTCCTTATTTCTGTACCCAATGCCTATGGTGAGGCTTTCGGTCGGGTAGATATCCATAGATATTTTGTATGTATCGCTGTCCTTTGACGCGACATCAAAACGCCTCATAAATGTTTCGATGTATTCGGGGTCATCTGAGGGAACACCGGGTGCATGGAAATCCGCACTTCGGTGCATTTTTTCATAGCCTGCCTTCACGGTCAGGAAATCCAGTCCGCTCCATTTCAGGTTTACAGAATAGATATCATCTTTGTTTTCAGGAACATCCTCCCGGTCCCTGTTTTTGTTCACATGAGCATATGCCGTCAAAAGATAGAGATTGGCCGGCAGCCTGAAGCCGAACTCCGTACCGTAATTATACTTTTTATATCCGAGGGGTTCGTTCATCAGTATCTCTTCCCCATCTCCTGTAGTGATCTTATCCGATTTATTTTTTCTTTTGGAATACTGATAGAAAATTTTGCCGCCGATAAAGGGTAACGGGGTTGAAGTCAGGACGAAATTATAGTTCCGGGTATCAATTTTTCCATGGAAGACATCATCACTGAGGGTAATGGGAATAACGCCTCCCGGCACGTTATCGACATAATAGTCAAGCAGGTCGGCCTTTGACCGGGCACGTGATGAAGCAATATTCAGACTGAACTTGCTGTTCATCGGAAGTTTTACGCTTCCCTTGAGAGCGAATTTGTAATAATTGTTGTCAGGAGCGAGGGTAAGAACATCTGTGGCGGAAGCGGTATTTTCCGTTGCCGGGTTGCGAAAGCGCAGGTTTTCATTATCGTTTTCAAACCTGCTGTAGAGGTAACTCACTGAAACAAAGAGAGGTTTTTTCGCATAGCCCGCCTCAAATTTCAGGGTATCTGTTTTATAATCAATCGGCTCTGGAAGTTCGATTGCGATTCCTCCCGGACTCGTTCCTGCTGCGGCAGTCGCCTTTGTGCCGTCTCTGTCTTCCCTTGAGAAGGAAACATCGACATAAAAAGGCTTTATCATATCCAGCTTGATTCCTCCTCCATAACTCTTTCTTTCGACGGAGTAGTCGAAGTCAGACCATGTGGAGACATCCGTGCCCGGTGGATGAACAGGATATGTAAGGTTATTGGTGCCAATGCCGGAATAAAAACTCTTCGCACCGAAAGTGAAATTATGGGGGATTTCGTAATAAAAAAGCTGATATTTGAATGAACCCCATTTCCCTCCTTCGAGACCGTAGGACTGGGTATCATATCCGATGTCAGACGCCCTGAGTCCGACGAAATAGTCTGAATCATAAACCAGGTGGAATCTCCCGTAGAGACCATCCCTGATGTCCCGGTATTCGTTAAATTTTGCCCCGCTGCCCCCGACATTTGCGGTCAATCCTTTAATCTCCATATCAGCACTTATTGTCTCATCTGCGGCCAGGGAACAATGGAGCGGCAGAAAGATCAGAACTGCCGCTATGATTATTGATCTCATCACATCGTCCCTATCTCAGCCAATGGCTGCCTCTCGCGGCAGGGCCGTTGCTTCCGTGAATATTGGAATGGCAATTCAAACATGAACGTGCGAACATTCTGTTTTTGCCTGAAGTCGCAAGCCCTCTGAAGGTTTCGAATTTCGTATAGACCGATCCGGGATGTCCCCTTTCATCATGGCAGCTCTGACACAGATAGGGAACCTTCTTTTCAAGAAGTTTGGAATGGTTACTGCCATGGGGAACATGACAATTCAGGCATTTTTCTTCAACAGGCGGATGCTCCCACAAAAAGGGACCACGCTTCTCGGCATGGCATGTGTAACAGAGTTCATTTACAGAATCGGCCTTTATCTGTTTCTTTCCAAAATCTCCCATGGGATTGTGGCAGTCCGAGCACTTGATCAGCCCTTCTTTTAGAGGATGATGGGATTGCCGGTTCGATTGAGACCTGATATCCCTGTGACAGTTGAAACAGAGAGCAGGTTCAGCGGCCTTCAGATACTTGTCGCCTCCGTAATGAGCAGAATGACAGTCATAGCAGGCTACATCCAATGACCTGTGTCTGCTCATGTCCCAGAAAGCGACGGACCTTGTGTCTTGATGACAGGAGAGGCACTGCGACGACTTCTTTGCAGCCGGGTCTTTTTTTGAAAAGGTTACAATAGCGACGCCCCTGCCGCCCCCTTTTCGCACATGTTCCGCCCCCGGACCGTGGCAAGCCTCGCATCCCTGTTTATTTGCGGGACTGCCGGAAATCTCTTTCCTGCCGTGTATGGACTTTACGAATTGTTCATAAATGTTCTGGTGGCAAGCCTTGCAGACTTCGATTCCGGCATAGCCGATGTCTTGCTCTGCTGCATGGAGGTTTCCGGCCAGGACGGAGCAGAGAACTGAAAAAAACAATGATAAAAATAATTTCTGTTTCATCCCCCTCCTCTGAATAGGAGAATTTCGCTTCTTCCTCTTCACCGTATCCTCACAAGGTTTGCCATGCCCGCTTCCATGTGATACAGGTTGTGGCAGTGATTGAACCATACGCCAGGATTGTCTGCAATGAATTCTACAGCGCCTCTTCCCATAT
>DCVG01000064.1 GCA_002328665.1 Nitrospiraceae bacterium UBA2194 | reverse complement strand
ATGCCGGCGCGAACAGAATGAGTTGGAAGAGATGTACAGGAAGGTTCTCGATATTCCGGTCTTGCTTCATACCACAGCAACGGAACACATACCGGAATGTCCCTCGCTGCAGAAGAGAATATTCGATTATGGACATCTCAGATGGGAGACAGGATATTTTATCGAAAGATTTGTGAAAGGAATCGCCGATATCAAAATAAGTGATGTCCCGGCGCTGAATGATGAATTTCACGAATTGGCATTGAAAGTGGATTCATTCTATAAAACAATCGTCCACCGAGATTTTCAATCGCAGAATATCATGATCGCAAAAGGAGGCATTCCAAGGCTCTTGGATTATCAGGGCGCACGGATCGGCCCGCCTGCCTATGATGTGGTTTCTTTATTATGGGATCCCTATTATCGACTTTATGACAAGACAAGAGAACAGCTTCTGGCGTATTACATAAGCAGGATATCGGGAAGCGCTCAATGGTTTAATGAAAAAGAGTTTGGGGAAACCCTCCTCCCCTGCAGAATGCAGCGCCACATGCAGGCCCTCGGCGCATACGGTTTCCTATCCTCGGTAAAAGGCAAAAATTACTTTTTGAAATATATTCCTGAGGGATTGAGGCTGCTTCGAGAAGACCTAAGTGCCGCAAAAAAGGAATATCCGGCGCTGGATGCCCTTGTTAAAAAGTTATAGACAAATAAGAGGTCGGGGATAAAGTATTTGAGCAGATTCTTTTTCCGATAGTCAAAATACTCTGATAATTCTGATAATAAAGAGGCAAAACCCTCGGTCTACGACTCATAGAGAGGTACCGAATGCTTTCCCGAAAGCTTTCGGGAAAATTAGCTAAAAAACTTTATCCCCGGCTTACTATAGATAATCCAGGCTACACAATCTCCAGCAGACTGATTTCGAAAATCAGTTCTTTTCCTGCCAGGGGATGATTGAAATCCAGCGTCACCGACGATTGTGAAACATGGGTTACAGTAGCGGTCGTGGACTGACCGTTTTCCCTGGGGACTTCATAGTGAAGACCTATTTCCGGCCTCCAGTCTTCAGAGAACTTGTCGCGACCCACTTCCAGCACCCATTCATCATGGTATAACCCATAAGCCTTATCAGCCGGTACGGTCACTGTCTTCGACTCTCCGACCTTCATCCCGGCAACAGATTCTTCAAGCCCTTTAATAACCTCGACTTTTCCAATGGTAAACTCAAGCGGTTCCTTTCCTTCTGAACTATCGATCACGGTGCCATTCGACAGTTTGCATGTATAGTGAATCTTAACCGCATCACCTTTCCTGGTTTTCATTCTCGGCCTTGCCATGCTTTACTCCTTTCATGCAGCATTAAAGAACCACTCCTCTACTAAGATGCAACGTATAAACAAAAACTTAGGACACCTGTCATTCCGCACTTAATGCAGAATCCGGGTGTATCTTCCAGGATTCACGCTTTCGCAGAAATGACATAAAAATGTAAATGTATAGGAGATATTATACTCTGAAGTAAGTCTTGAGGATATTCTTTTGATTACAGTGATCTTTTAATCAATTCTACAGCCAGGGGTATAGCCTCTTCAACCCTTGGAGTGCATTTATCCGAAATTGTCATCACATCCTCTGCTTCGATTGCGACTATCGTGATGTCTTCAGGCATCTTATCGGGGAATAATTGCTTCCCCAGTTCAAGCATCGTCAGGAAATCCGCTTCGTGGGATGAAAACGTATGGAGCGTTGGTTTCTGTGTGAGTTCTTCAGGTGAGAACCTATATATCTTTCCTGGTTCTCCATTACTCTTAATCGCATCAACAATGAATATCGTCTCATACCCCGCAATCTCATCCAATATATCGAAACCGGTGGAGCATTCTTTCAGATCAGCATTCGGTACGGACTGTTCCTTCCTCAAGGCATCGATCACATGAAGTCCTGCACCGTCATCGGAGCGGAGAAGGTTACCTGTCCCGATAATAAGGGTCTTCACAATGAGTTAATGCAGGGAGGGTTATAACAAAAGTTGTTCCAGAATAGGGAGATTCCTCTTTTACCTTCGTCTCAAAGGTGACGCTGCCACCATATTTTTTAGCAATAGCATATGATACTGTGAGACCAAGACCCGTACCTTCGCCCACTTTCTTGGTCGTAAAAAGCGGATCAAAGATTCTGGATCTGTGCTCCGGCTTAATCCCGACGCCGGTGTCTGATATGCGTATCACAACATGCTTATCTTCATCTCTGTCTGCGGATTGCGTTTGTATAGTAAGCGTGCCGCCTCCTTTCATGGCAGGGATAGCATTACTGATAATATTGAAGAAGACCTGCTGCAGTTCATTGGGGTCTCCTCTGACCATAGGTAATGATTCTCCCATATTTCTTATTACAGAAATATTATTGATAGATAAGGTGTTTCCTTTCACAACAAGCACTTCGTCAATGCACTTGTTTATATCCACATTTTCTTCTCTGTGCTCTTTATACCTCACAAAGCTTAAAAGACTTTCCACGATTCTCTTGGCATTATTACCCTGTTTTTGTATGGTGTTAAGGAGGTCCTGGGACTCTGAGTTTTCAGGAACCTTTTCTAAAAGCAATTCCGTAAAACCAAGCATCACTGCAAGCGGATTATTGATCTCATGTGCAACACCGGCAGCGAGGGTTCCAATAGACGCAAGTTTTTCTGTATGCAGCATCTGTGCTTCCAGTTTTTTCCTTTCGGTAATATCGATAAGAGACTCAACGGTCTTCTTTGTTCCAGGTATCATGGAGACACTCAAGAGAATATTCTTCAAATTGCCGTGCCTGTCAATAAACTGAACTTCGTAATTTATCGGATTGGCCTTGGGATTGATTCTTGTTGTGTGATGACACTCCCTGATCTTTTCCAGATCATCTTCATGAAAAAATTCTGTCCAGCTTTTCTTCCCCTCGACTTCTTCTTTTGAGTAACCCGAGAGTATTTCAAATTTGGTATTGATCAGTGAAATCGTAGCGCTTTCCTCAACGATTATTGTTGCATTTCCAGTATTTTCAAAAACCGTCCGATATTTTTCTTCGGATTCCCGCAAGGCTTCCCTGCTCTTCATCCGTTCGATGAATCTTCCGATGTGCCTGGCAATAGCATCAAGGAGATCCCCCTCTTCCTTGAGAAACGGCCATTCATCGACCGACGATTTCTCCTCCAGATAATAGACCTCCACCGTGCCGGCCTTTTCACCATATACATAGACGGTGCTGGCATGTCTCCAGTCAGTCTCTCTGAAATTCCTTGTGTTAAATTCCTGATCACTCAAAATTAGCCGTGCACAGGTAATTTCCGGATAGCGCCAGCCAAAAGGAATCCGGTCCACAGCGCCTTGAAGCACCTCATCGATCGGAACATCCCTTTTTTCGGTCAGTTCCGATATGCTGTATAAGCAATTAATCTCCTTCACCCTCGCCCAGAGATCATGGGTGCGTTCCTTCAATATCTCCTCAGTATGCTTGCGCTCACCGATTTCTCTCGATATACTGTCAATCATCTCATTTGTTACCTTCTTGAGCGCTTCAAGGAGCTCTATCTGTGACCCTCCGGATATTCTCGAATCCAATTCGCCCCTGGAAACCTTATGCAGAGTATCAAAATGCTCTGCAAGCTCAATCGCAATCTCATGAGACAGGTTAACGATTTCACCTATCTCCTCTGCCGTTAAATTCACAAGGTGCTTTAATTTGCTGATTAACTCAACTCTCGATTTTTCAGAAACTCGCACTGTGGGGTCTCCAGCGGCAATCTTTTTTAGTGCCTCGAAGACCTCCGAGAGGCCGATGGCCAACTCCATACTCATACTCCTCAGTTCTCTGTCTCTCTTGCTGATAATTTTGTTGTACTCTCTGAATTGATTATCAACAACTTTCAGGGTCGCCCTCATCGCAGCGACATCTTTGTTTGCTTGAAAAAACTTACACCCAAGGCACATCTCTATTTTCTCTAAAAACTTCCCCTGGATCTCGCTGCGGCAATGGGTCCCGGAAAACAGCCAGCATCTGAGATTCCGTGATCTGTAGGCAGGGCATTTCTTCTCTTCACACCTAAAGACTTCCCAGCATTTGAGCCTTGCTGATGTTCTCGTGTTCGCTTCTTTTCCATTGCCCTGTTTTTTTGAATTCATAGCATTGATTCTTTTGGGAATAATCCCCTTAGGTCGCCTGGGTTTTCCTGAAGTCTCCTTTTGATATCTATCTAAAATATACAGCGCTGATCAAAAAATCTGCAAGCAACACTGCAATATAGCTTAACAAAAAAAGTGCGGATATAACTGCGGCAGAAAGAAATACATCTCAATGACCCGATCTACTATGCGCCGGATGACTTCCTAATATGAATGCGTTCCGAGAATTACCTCTTTGCCCATTTTTGTTTCAATAATATTTTTCAGTTTTTCAACATCAATGGGGCATTTTGCTGTCTGAGTTGCTTTCATAATACACGTACCAAAATGAACAGCATCAAAATCTCTGTCATAGAGCTTTCCCATATCCTTCATAAGAACAAGTTTGGGTATAATAACACCCGGACAGCCACCGCAATCGTCCATTCCTATAACTTCCACATCATAATCCTTCCAACGCTCATATTCACCGGCTCTCTCTGAAATTCCCTTGAAACATTTTAGACAACCACCGACACAACTGATTCCCTTAATGTTTTTACAGGCAATGATAGCAATCCTTTTTTTACCCTTTGTCATAACAACCTCCTCTTTTTGATATTCACGG
>DCVG01000120.1 GCA_002328665.1 Nitrospiraceae bacterium UBA2194 | reverse complement strand
ATGAGAGCTGTAAGCTCAATAAAATGGACTGATGAAAGCATAGAACATATTGCAAGGCATCGAATCAATCCGAAAGAGGTAGAAGAAGTCTGTTTCAATGAAGATGAGACGCCGTTTATCAGGTCAGGCAGAGAGAATCTTCACTATGTTTTCGGCAGGACTTATTCCGGAAGATTTCTCTTTGCTGTAGTTAGATTTATAAGACATGGAGAAGTAAGGGTTATAACGGCAAGGGATATGAATGCCTGGGAAAAGAATTACTTTAGAAAGCGAGGCAAATAATCATGAAGAAGATACCCAAATTTAAGACGGATGAGGAAGCTGCAAAGTTCTGGGAGACTCATAATTTCGGGGACTACAGCAAGGATACAAAAGAAACAGAAATCAGGTTCATTAAAAAACCAAAAAAGACTGTTGCGCTGAGGCTTGACCCTGATGATATTAAATCGGTTGAAAAAATCGCTGAGCGCAAGGGATTAAGTTATACATCACTTCTCAGGATGTGGATTAAAGACTATCTTGCCAGGGAAGCAAAACATGTTGCCTAATTTGCGTTCGGATATTATCGCCTTCTCCTCAAAAAATCCCTCGGCTTTCCTGCACCTTTCGGCGGGCCGACGAGGCCGTCCTCTTCCATCAGCTCCATGATCCGTGCGGCCCTGTTGTAACCGATTTTGAGGCGCCTCTGTATGGATGAGATGGAGACCTCTCCATTGGCCTCTCCAAGTTCGACTGCTTTCAGGTACATTTCATCCCTTTCAGTAAACCGCTCATCCTCCTCTGCTTCAGCGCTTTGAATGCTCTCGATTATCGAATAATCCGGCTTCCCCTGCGTCTTCACAAATTCCGTAACAGGCCTGATTTCTCCCTCTGTGACCAGGGCGCCGTGCACCCTTATCACTCTCGTGCCGGGCAGCATAAGCAGCATATCGCCCTTGCCGAGAAGCTGTTCCGCGCCCTGTGAGTCGAGAATCGTCCGTGAATCAACTTTTGAAGTCACCTGGAACGATATCCTTGCAGGGAAATTCGCTTTTATTATTCCTGTTATCACATCGACGGACGGCCTTTGTGTGGCAAGGATAAGATGTATTCCCGCTGCCCTTCCCATCTGGGCAAGCCTAGTAATAGAGTCTTCAACGTCGGTCGGAGCGGTAAACATCAGGTCGGCGAGTTCATCTATTATTATGATGATATAAGGTATCTGCTCTTCATCCTTCACCCGGAAGTTGAAACTGTCGATATTCCTCGCGGCCTTCTCCGCAAGCAGCCTGTACCTTCTCTCCATCTCGACCACCATCTTCCTGAGGGCCTCCGCCGCTTCTCTCGGTCCTGTAATGACAGGCGAGATCAGATGCGGAATATCTTCGTATGCGGAAAGCTCAAGCAGCTTCGGGTCCACCATCAGCATCTTCACCTCTCCGGGCGCGGCTTTATACAGGATGCTCATGACCATCGAATTGATCGATACACTCTTGCCGGAGCCGGTCGCACCCGCGACGAGGAGATGCGGCATCTTTGCAAGATCAGCGACAACAGGCGTGCCCGAAATATCTTTGCCGAGGCCGAGCGTCAGCTTTGACCTGCTCTTTTGAAAGCCTTCCGAAGAGAGGATCTCCCTCAACAATACCGCGTCCCTCTGCCTATTCGGCACCTCTATCCCTATTGCAGACTTTCCTGTAATCGCTGAAATTCTGATGCTCTGCGCCTTCAGCGCGAGCGCAAGATCATCGGACAGGGATACGATTTTATTGATCTTCACGCCGGGGGCCGGCTCGAACTCGAACATGGTGACAATCGGTCCGGGATTTACCTTTACGATATTCCCTGTGACACCGAAATCATCGAGCTTCTTCTCAATAAGCGAGGACTCCGAAAGGAGTTCGTCATTGGCAGGTCTTATCGACGCCGAATCCGGCAGATTCAGCAAATCCAGAGAAGGGAACTCGTAGTCTCCTATCTTTCTCGCTTTCAAAACTCCGAATCCTCCCGCTGCATGCGATACAGGCTGTGGCTCCGGTTCCTTTATGAGTATCTCCTGGTAGTCGGCAGGCTTCTCCCCTGTTTCTGTTTCCGCTTCATCCGTAACTTCCGGTTCCCTTGTTTTTGTCTTCCGTTCTTTTCTTCTGAGCGCAATCGCAGTGACGGATACAGGACTGAGCAGGATGATCGAGGGCAGAAAGAGAGAGAGGCAAAAAATATAAGCGCCCGGAACAGAAAGGAGAGAGATTGAAAGAGAAGCGAGCATCTTTCCCGTCAGGCCGCCGATACCGTCGGGGTACCGGTCTACCGTCAGCGAAAGCGTCTCTGCCAGTAAGGACAATAAAAACGAAAATGAGAGGATGAAAAGAAGACTCCCGAGAAGATGTATTTTATGCCTCTCTTTTGCCGTCAAACGCTTTATTCCGAAGATAATAATGAAAACGGGGATGCTGAAGGCGGACAGTCCGAGCATGATGAACATCCAGCCTGAAATATATGCGCCGATTACCCCTCCGAGATTCCGCAGCAGTTCGGGCGGCCCGGTAGTCCTGAAAAAAAGAACGGGATCTCGAAGGTTATGCGTGATCAGGATTAACAGGAGATAGAGACCTCCCAGCACAGATACAACGCCGGCCACTTCCTCCTTCATGCGCTTTATCTTCTCAGCCATATCCCCGTTATTATAACAGCAGAAAGGATGAACCTGTAGTATACGAAGAGGTTCATGGAATGCTTTTTAAGGAAGCGCAGCAGAAATTTTATCGCTATAATCCCTGTGAGGAAAGAGGCGACAAGCCCGACTGCAAGGAGCTGAATGTTATGGTCTCCCTCTTCCAAGATGGCCTTCTTTGCGTGGAAGAGCGCAGCACCCGCAATAATCGGCGTCGCCATGAGGAACGAGAACCGTGCAGCAGCCTCCCTTTCGAAACCCATGAAGAGGCCCGCCGATATCGTGATCCCGGAACGGGAAACGCCCGGAATGATTGCAAACATCTGGGCAATACCTATAATGACGGCATCTTTGACATCTGTTTCTCCCATATTCCTGTACTTACCTGTCTTTTCGGCAAAGAGCATAACGATTCCTACAAGAACGAGCATCAGGCTTATAAGCAAAGGACTTCTGAGATGGTTTTCTACAAGATCGTTAAGGAGGAACCCGGCAGCGCCTGCAGGAAAAGATGCGATTACAATAAACCTCAGCAGTCTGCGTTTATTGAATACGAGGTCGATCCAGTCCTTCCAGAAACAGAGAAGAAGCGCCAGAAGCGTACCTCCGTGTAGCGCTATGTCAAAGGTGAGCGTGTCCACCTCACCGCTCCAGTTAAAAAACCAGGGGAACAAAATCAAATGAGCGGTGCTGCTGACCGGAAGGAATTCTGTGATACCCTGGACAATGCCGAGGATCAATGCCTCGACCATCAAGGCATTACACCTCGATAATGATCGGCATGATCATCGGTCTCCTCTCCATTGTATCCCTGAGGTATTTCTTCAGGGTGCTCCGCAGCTTTGCCTTAAGCAGCGGAGAGTCCGACAATAATTCCCGGTCGAGTCCTTTGATTGTATTCGTGAGGAGTTCTCTTACGTTGCTGATTATCTCCTGCGAGGCATCTTCAAACACAAACCCTCTCGATATAATCTCAGGGCCTGAGACAATAGTGCCTGTCAGCTTCTCTATTGCAAGAAGTATCAGGACGATCCCGTCATGGGCAAGCCTGAGTCTGTCGCGGAGCACCATCTCTTCCACGTCTCCCATTCCCTTGCCGTCGATGAATACACGGCCTGAACCGACGCTGCCGTTTTTCCTCGCCCCGGCATCGGAGATTTCGACGATATCGCCGTTCTTAAGTATGAAGATGTTCTCTTTAGGTATATCGAGCTTTTTTGCAAGCATGGAATGGTAAACGAGGTGCCTGTATTCGCCGTGGACAGGCATGAAATATTTCGGCTTGACAAGGTTCAGCATGAGCTTCAGTTCTTCCTTCGAGGCATGTCCTGAAACATGCACCTCCGACACTTTTTCATAAATGACGTTCGCACCGCGTCTGAAGAGGTGATTGATGATCTTTCCGATAGACCGCTCATTGCCGGGTATCATCTTCGCCGAGAGTATTACAGTGTCTCCGTCCCTGATCTTGATATGTTTGTGTTCGTCCGTGGCTATCCGCGAGAGAACACTCATCGGCTCTCCCTGGCTGCCGGTTGTAATGACGACAACTTCGTGGTCCTGCAAATTTCTAAGGTCTTCGAGCCTCAGCCAGGTATCCTGCGGGATTTTCAGGTAGCCCAGACTGAGCGCTATCTGCGCGTTCGAAACGATGCTTTTTCCGCAGAGGATCACCTTCCTGCCATACTTTACCGCTACATCGACCGCCTGCTGAATCCTGTGTATATTCGACGCGAAAGTGGCAATGATTATCCTGCTTCTTGTGTTCGAGAATATGTCTTCAAAGGCCCTTCTCACCTCTTTTTCAGAAAACGTGAAGCCGCCTTTTTCGGCATTTGTGCTGTCGGACAAAAGAAGCAGAGTACCCCTTTCCCCGTATTCCGCAAATCTGCGGAAATCCATGAGCTGCCCGTCAACGGGTGTCGGGTCGAGCTTGAAGTCTCCGGTATGCACGACCAGACCTACGGGCGTTGTTATGCCGAGGCCCACTCCATCGACGATACTGTGGGTAACCCTTATAAATTCTATTGAAAATACTCCGACATCTACAGTATCGCGCGGCATTACGGGAATCAGCTCGGCGTCTTCGAGGTTATGTTCCCTCAGCTTTTCTTTCACGAGCCCGAGCGTCAGCGGAGTACCGTAGACAGGGACGTCTATTTCCTTCAGAAGGAACGGGAGGGCACCTGTATGGTCTTCATGGCCGTGCGTGATAATAACGGCCTTCACCTTTTCCCTGTTGTTGATAAGATACGTCATATCCGGTATGGCAAAGTCGACGCCGAGCGTGTCCTCTTCAGGAAACATTAGCCCGGCATCCACGACAATGATATCGGAATTGTACTCGAAAACCGTCATGTTGAGGCCGATCTCCTCAACACCGCCAAGAGGAATGACAGAAAGCGTATTTTCCACTGCGTTTTATTATATCAGATTCATTTTCCTATATGAAAATAAAACACGGCCCTGTCCTTAATTTTATCCTTTGCGACCTCTATATTTAACACCACAGGTCCGGATCTCGTAACATGAAGATTTTCAACACGATATAACCCGTTGCCTCTGTCTTTTATGACCGGCTCACCGATGACACCCTGTCCGGTCACAGGTAAAGCAATTCTCAGATCAGCCCCCTCAATGTCCATGTCCCTATCGTTATGGACAATCATCTCGAAATCGTTTCTGCCGGGTTTCAGGCCGTCTTCCCTGAGCAGCAATTCGATGCTAAACAGTCTCTTTTCGGTAACCTTGAAAAGACTTTCAGCAAAATGCTTTGTAAATCCGCCTATCTTGATATCTTTTCTGTGAAACGGCATTGTAGTATGCGAGACGCAGGCAGGAGTCAGCAAAAAGATCAGCATCACGGTAAGTACAGGAGTTCTCATGAAATTTCTCCTTTTCCTGTTATGCAGTACCCGTCTATAACGAAGCTTCTATAACACCAGGCTCATCCCGAATAAAAACCTGTAACTGACGTCATTCTGTTTGCCGTTAAGGTCCTGTAAAACCGGAAGCCCCAAAGACAGATACGCTGCCAGCCGATCCTTAACTGTGCACCTGATACCCGGGGATATAAATACGATATTTCCGCCGCTGTTTTCGTCCTTCTTTCCGTCCACCTCTTCTTTTTGCCTCCATATCCCATTTGCTTCAATGATAAGATCAAGGAGAACCGGTTTTTGAATAGTCTGATAGGATAGCGCGACATTATAATTAAAAATATCCCCCAGATCAGTATCTTGAGTGCCCTCTGTCACAAGCGTGTAAAGCAGATTTGCGTCCAGAGACAGGGCATCTGCTCTTTTTGTAACAGCCACCCCCAAAGACGGGTCCCACGAACCCGAGCCCGGCTGGAATTCCGCTTCAAACTTTCTGCCCTCAATATCCTTATCCGAAGTTTTTCCGGTTGGAATTTTCAGACCGGCCAATAGTGATGCCTCAAAATTCGGGTTGTCGATTTTTATGAAACGCTGATGAACATGTATCGCAGCATCTCCTATCCCCTTTGCGTCACCGTGATCATGAACCTCATCCGGAGGTTCGCTCTCCTGAATATCATTCCTGTATACATAGGGTATGCGTGCATGAACGGTAGTGTCGTCCGCTATACCGTAACTTATGCCTAACGAATAGATTTGCAGATAATCGACATTATGGATGTCCTTGTCCTCCTGCGCAAATTCCAGAAGTCTGTTTCCTGAAAATCTGTCAAACTTCAAAAACTCGGTCTGGAGATCAAATACAACTTGTCCCCTCTGGAGAGTTGCTGCGGACACAGTCGTTATCGGCCCCGTGTGACCGTAACCGGAACCTACCATGGCATGCGTTGCCCATGCATTCCCTCCGACTGCAAAAAATAAAGCTATGACAATAAGGAATATCCGCTTATAATCCACATCGGTTCCTCCTTTTAAAATTAAATTTAATGGACATCCTTTTTTTTACACTCTGTTTTCAGTCATTATAGCAAAAGGACAGACGGTTGACTATGCAGCAGGAGGATATTAGCTGTAATTGCCACTGCTTAACCTGTTAAAACAGTCTCAGTTGCAATGTTGACTATTCGTCCTAACCAACGCCCACCAAAGTAATTGATGAACGCGGACTTCAGCCAACGCGCCGGTATCGGATGGCTCAGTAACAGTTATGGAAGAAAACATGGCAGCTCAGTATATTCGTTCTCTTTTGAAGCAAACAAAACTGCGTCTGACGAGGTTCGTTTCTTTCTAATTCAAGTAAACATCGACTGAGTCCGGCAAGACATTTAATATGGAGAAAACTACTCATTACGAGCAGTTTAGAACCTATGCGGCTCTTTTTACTTTCACTTGCAGAGTTACCCGCTCATGAGCCTGGAGAATTTTTATGATTTCAATAATATTCTCAGCACGTGGATTGCCGTGAGGCCCCAGCATCCGATGAACACTCTTGCTTGATTTTTTGAGTTTTCTGGATAATCCCTCAAATGTAATCGTCGCATTGATATAATCACGGAGAATTGATTTCACCGCATGAAGGTCCCCCCCGATTAGTTCATTCACCGCCTCTGTCAGCATATGTCTGCGAAATTCAGCATCATTCTTAGCACGTTCTAAAATTGTTTTACGAAATTGTTTTATAATCGGCATAACCCCTCCTCACTTTTTCTTTTTCTTCTCTATCTTATATTGAGCCCACAGTGACTGAGCGTTTCTAATGTCTCCGCATTGGGTTTTCTTCGAGCCTTCCTGAAGTCAACTCTTATGGTATACTTCTCAAAGTTATGGTATTCTTTTGCAAATAAACGGATTCATTGAGATTAATTAATAGTCTTAGCTGGCTTTCCTCGTTGTCTTTTCCTGCATCACCCTCTCATGAAGCCAGACCTTTATTAAGGCACCTCTGTCCACCCCGATCTTCTGACGTATCTCGTCGAGTTCATTCACCAAAGACTCGGCTACATCGATCGTTAAACGCACTTTCTTCCCATGCCGTACTACCTTTGCCTTCTCCATATCGATCAAATCATGAACATCCTCGCCCGCATCGAAACGCTGGTCGAACTCCCTTGCATTTTTAGCCAATCCTTTCTTTTTCATATAATGCAACCTCCTTCTCCCTCGAACGTCTCACAGAAATGAGCCTGATGGTAGACTCGCCCCGAATAGTATACACGGCAGTCCAAGGCTTTCCATGGAGATGCGCGATAAGGATTCTTCGCTCTTCGACAGGGTGTGGTGCCTCGATTTCGATCCTGTTCTCGTCAAGCCAGAGCGCTCTCGCAGTTTCGAAATCAATTCCATGCTTGTCCCTGTTGGCAATGCTTTTTCGAGCATCCCACTCGAACTTCATACTATATTATACAGAAATAACTGAGAATCTGTACATATCAGTGCACATATATTGAGACGTCTCCGTAAATCTCTCTCTTTAAGGACAGGTAGCATTTGCTGGCACGCCCATTATTTCGCTTTGAAAGTTTCTCTGCAAAATCATCTCAAAGATGTTTAATACGACATGTACCCCTCAGAGGAAAATCAATCATTTCGTGATGAACTCTTCAACTCAGGCGGAACTATGACGCGTGAAACGTATAGGGAGAAAACGAGAAACATCCGGGATTTATCAAAATCGCTCCTACTGTGTGAACTGTTGCCGACTATCGGGTATTACGGGGTGTTTCCATATAGTGAAAGATATCGTAGTCCGGAGCTCCCAAGTGCTTGCTTGAAAACATGCCGGACTACTCATTCCCTATTGTCGCCGTTATCCTGTTCTCTATGAGGCACTGGAGCATCTCCATCTCGTCGGTATCAAACCACGTAAGGTTACACATACCGCAGCGGTCGATCTCCACCAGATAGGCAAGGCTGTAAAAAGTCCTCATCATGGTATTCAGGCATTTAGGGCACTGCAGATGGGGTTTCACCCCGGAGTCCGCACCTTTTAATTTTTTTATGGACAGTCTCCTCTGATTATCGTTTATCACTGCTCTTGCCAGCGACTTTATCCGCTCAGTAAACTTTTTCTCTCTTCTTGCTATAATCCTCGGGATCTTGGTGTTTTCCACCAGGATTCCTCCGCAGTAGCGGCAATGATAAACCTCAGTCTTTTCATATGGCATACCGAACAGGAATTGCCTGCAGAGAGGGCATTTCATAGACATAGCCTCTCCGCCCGTCTGATTAACGCGTTCACTGAATATTCTGTTAATAAACGCATCATCCGATGCCCTCTGCACGAGCTTTCCCGGCCCCCCGCTCACCCAGCTCATCGGAGAAAACCACCGCAGGGCTGCCAAGTCGGCAATAGGAAGAGGCCCTTTCCATTGCTTGTCAGGACCAAAGGCGTAATAGAGCTGCCCTGACCCGGCAACCGCATATGTTCTTTCCTTTTTTCTGTCCTCTTTAACCTCAAGCTCCGCTATGCTGGAACCCACCATCTTTAGCAAAATGTCTATCCTCTTTTTTATCGGAGGATGTGTAGACATAAGGTTTGCCCAAAACCCATCGGACTCATCCAGTAAATTTTCCCGCGGATTTATGATGCAGAGCATTTCCAGTCCGCTTGCTATCGGACCCGAACCGCGCCAGTTACGGGAGATCATATGCAACGCTTCTGCAAGGGATAAAGGATTGCGGGTCATCCGGACGGATGCGGCATCAGCCCTGTATTCACGCTCCCTCGAAATAAACATGCTGAGCAGATGGCTGAGTTTCAGCAGAAACCAGAATAAAAAAAACGCCGGGTGCAACCCTCTCCGGTCGTCCTCGCCGAGGTTCTGGAGCTTTTCGGTCATCGCCGCATACATGCCAAAAATGCTTGTGGCCACCGTCGCCTCCATGCAGTCGCCGGAGAGGATATGATATGCTTCATGCGTCAGTACCGCTTCGGTCTGCGACCTGTTCAAACGTGAGAGCAGCCCTTCTGTTATTGCTATGGCCGAATTACCCTTCAGGTCCGACACAGCTATTGCATTCATGGAGAGGCTCGGGACCACCCTGCATTCTATTTTCCCCTTGTCACCCGTCACTACATGTATTTCATCCATGATATCCATAAGTCGCCTGTGTATGCCGTCGTCAGGGTCAGGCGCCAGCGCCCCAAGATTCTTGATAACAGATTGAACAGCGCCTGACGCCGAGAACCAGAAATGCATTGCAGCGATACCGAGAGAGAACCCGAATATCAGCAGGAGATGGATGGGGTTGCCCGGCATTAACGATCCGGATTTGAGAAAATGGAACGGGAATATAAACAGGAGGACGCCATAGAAAAGCGCAAACGTGACGCAGAAATACATAAAAACCAGGATGAGGAAAAAAACTCCTATTCGCCAAGTCTTCTGCTTCTCGATATCTATATACGTCAGAGGCATATGTGTTCAGCTCTTCATGAAAAGAACAGAAGGCCTTCTTTCATTTCGTCCTTATGCCCGTTTCTGCAGAAGGCGGTCTCCTGTCGGCTTCATCAGCGGTAAAAAATTCCGCTTTGCTGAAAGAAAAAAGAGAAGCAACGATATTGTTGGGAAAGACCTCTATCTTCGTTGCCAGGTTTGCTGCCAGGTCGTTATAGAGCTGCCTCGAAAAAGCTATCCTGTTTTCGGTTGTTGTAAGCTCCTCCTGCAGGTGCATGGCATTCTCGTTGCTCCTGAGAACAGGATAATTTTCTATTACGGCAAAAAATCCGTGCAATGCCTGCGTGAGCGACTTTTCCGCCAGTGCCTTATCATAGACGCCGGAGGCCGAAAGAGCTTTCGACCTTGCCGAAGTCACCTTTTCAAACGTGTCCTGTTCGTGCTGCATATAGCCTTTAACAACGGCGACGAGATTGGGGATGAGGTCATGCCTGCGCTTGAGCTGTACATCGATCTGCTTCCAGGCATTCTTCACCTCATTTCGCAGCGCGACAAGCGCGTTATAGACAACAATGACCCACAAAAGCAAAAGAATTACTGATCCAATAAAAATCCAGAATATAATCATATCCTATCCCGCAGTTCCTTATGGTATTTTTGAGGCTATTATATTCTAAATTAATCGTTAATGACATTTTAATCATACTTTATTAAAATCATTACTGACACATTCGTTAATCTAAAAAAGGAGCGTATCATGGAAGATCTCAGACATTCTGAAACATGGAGGGTCTTCAGGATTCAGTCTGAACTCGTCGAAGGGTTCGAAACCCTTAACGAGCTTGGCCCCGCAGTCGCAATATTCGGCAGTTCACGCATGAAACCCGGCTCGCGCTATTATGAACAGGCCGTCGAAGTCGGCAGGGTGCTGGCCGACTCAGGTTTTGCAGTCATCACCGGCGGCGGCCCCGGAATCATGGAAGGCGCAAATAAGGGAGCCAAAGGGGGGAAAGGAAAATCAGTCGGCCTGAACATCGAGATACCGGTAGAGCAGCATCCGAACGTATACCAGGACCTGCCGCTGTCATTCAGATATTTTTTTGTAAGAAAACTCATGTTCGTGAAGTATTCCATTGCATTTATCATATTCCCCGGCGGGTTCGGAACAATGGATGAGCTTTTCGAGGCACTCACACTCTCCCAGACAAGAAGAATCGGCATATTCCCGATAATACTTTTCGGGAAAGACTACTGGAAGGGCATGATTGACTGGTTCAGGTCAACCCTTATCCCGAACGGCACGATATCGCCGGAGGACCTGGGATTGATCTCATTTGTCGACAATGTGGGCGAGGTGTGCAGGATCTTGCGGGAGCACAGGCGTATCTACATGCCGGAAATGCCTGAATGCAGCGAAGAATGACGGATATCTGACCGATGTGCGGCCTCGCTTACGGTCTACATTCCCGGATGCTCTCTCCTGTAATCTCCCGGCCGCTCCTTCAGACCTATTGCACTCCAGATGCCGACTTTTCCCTCCCTCGCCTCACTCTGCGCATCCTTCATCTCATTTACATACTTCACATTCGGCGGAATTGTATAGAGCACTGCATATCCATCCTTCACCATTAAAAGGTTGAGCAGCCTCCCGTCCGTTAGCCTCAGATATGCAAGAAGACGTCCGTACTGATCCCTTTTTTCCAGATCGAACTCCATTTCGACTTTCCAGCCTGAAGATTGCAATAAGTCCTCGAGATGTTTTCTGGCATGATGTCCCCAGGGTTTCTGGCCTGTCTCGGGTGCGTCTATCCCGATAAGCCTCACCTTTTCCCGTTTCCCGCCGGTGATCACACTTATAGTATCGCCGTCGTAGACCGCCGCCACAGTGACATAAGTTTCAGATGCCTGAGTTCTCAGAACAGGATATTTTTCGTGCATCAGATAGAAGACCGATGCGAGGATAAAAAAAACGACGGAGATAAGATTGATGGTCCTGAGCTTTGATTTTCTTCTGTTCATCGTTTATTATACATGTTCATTACCGGCTTTTTTAACTGTATAATTATCTTATGAGAACAACACCAACTCCGGGTTACAGCATAACCCTCAGACTCGAAATCACAAATCAGTTAGGCATGTTCGGAAAGATAGCGACTGCCATCGGAGAGGCAGGCGGGGATATCGTTGCTGCGGACATTGTTAGAGCCGGCAAAGGCGCGATCGTAAGGGATTTTACTGTAAACGCCCGGGATGACCTGCATGAGAAGACCATCGTCGATACCGTTAAGAGGATTGACGGGGTGAGGATCATCCATGTTTCCGACAGGACATTCCTTCTCCATCTCGGCGGCAAAATCGAAATACATAACAAAGTGCCGGTAAAAAACCGCAACGATCTTTCGCGGGTCTATACGCCGGGTGTTGCCCGTGTCTGTTCCGCGATACACAGCGACCCCGGGAAAGCCTACCGCTTCACGATCAAAAGAAATTCCGTTGCAATCGTTACAGACGGGAGCGCCGTACTCGGTCTCGGAGACATCGGTCCTGCGGCCGCATTGCCAGTAATGGAAGGGAAGTCGATGCTCTTCAAAGAGTTCGCAAATATCGATGCATTTCCCCTCTGTCTGTCGACAAAGGACACCGATGAGATCATAAGGACGGTTAAATACATTTCCCCTGCTTTTGGCGGCATAAACCTTGAGGATATATCAGCACCGCGATGTTTCGAGATAGAGGAGAGGCTGAAACAGGATCTCGCTATCCCGGTCTTTCACGATGACCAGCACGGTACTGCTGTTGTTACACTGGCAGCACTCTTCAACGCATTACGATTAGTCGGGAAACAATTGGAAGGGATAAGGATGGTAATCTCCGGCGCCGGAGCGGCCGGCACCGCATGCTGCAGGATTTTCAGGGAAGTGGGGATAGCGGATATCATTGTCTGCGACACAAAGGGGGTTATTCATAGAGACAGAACCGAGCACATGAATGCCGCAAAAAAATGGATTGCGGAAAATACAAACCCCCGAATGGTGAAAGGAAGCCTCTCTGATGCAATGGACGGGGCCGATGTCTTTATCGGGGTCTCTGTGCCGGATATCTTATTACCGGGCGACCTCAAACACATGGCTTCCGACCCCGTAGTCTTCGCGCTGGCCAACCCCGAACCCGAGATCGCACCTGAAGACGCACACCCCCACGTCAAAATCCTGGCAACAGGGAGGTCCGACTATCCGAACCAGATCAACAACATGCTGTGCTTTCCCGGGCTTTTCAGGGGTCTCCTCGACTCCAGGGCCGGAACCGTAAATGAGGAAATCAAACTCGCGGCTGCCAGGGCAATCGCTTCGATGGTGGACGAGAAGGGTTTGAGCGCGGACTACATCATACCCAGCATCTTCGACAGAAAGGTTGTTTCGACAGTCGCTTCAGCTGTTTCCGAAGCTGCTTACAGGACAGGCGCAGCAAGGCAGGGGAAATAATATCTATGCAAACAAGCAGAGGATCATCGGGTAACCTGGAAATCCGGACTTAAGCTCCCGGGAACAGCGGAAAAGGCATTACGCATTTTTAATGGCTATCGATTCCAGTATATCGGCAACATCCTCACATTTATCTGTTGCATTTTCGAGGTGTTCATATATTTCTTTCCACTTGATAACCAAGACGGGGTCTGTAACTTCATCGAATAAACTCCCGAGTGCGTCTCTGAAGTATCTGTCCACCTTGTTTTCAAGTTTATTAATCTCAATACAGTGTTCCTGCATCCGGGCGTAATTCTTTTCTTTCAAATTCTTTATCGCTTTATGCACCAACTCCACAGTCGCGAGAAGTTCTTTTGACATTACGACCGCCTCTTTCCTCGGTTCTTTCATTTTAAATACGGCAAGCCTTTCCGCAGTGCCCCATATAAAGTCAAGGATATCGTCGAGTGTAGATGCAAGGGCATGGATATCTTCCCTGTCGATGGGGGAAACAAAGCTTCTATTAAGTTTCTTAATGATGTCGTGGGTTAAGAGGTCTCCCTCCTCTTCCAACTCATGCACCTCTCCGGCCCAGTTCTCCAGGTTGGTAAAATGCTCCATAATGGCAACCAGGACCGTTGCCGCATTTGTGATGTTGCCCGCAACTTTATCGAATAATTCAAAATAATCCCGCTTTTTTGAGAATACTTTCATCTATTGTCTCACAAAGTTTTTAAATTTATCTTTCTGACTTGCCGCCTGCCTGAACTCTCGAAATGATCGTAATTAAAAAGGCCGCAAAGCTAAAAGTCTTTGTGGCCTTCCGAATACAAAAACTTCTGAAACTTGATTGATAGTATGGCATACTCCGGATTAAAAGTCACGCGCCCATGGTTTTGCCGGAATCGCCTGCCCCTGATGTATAATAAAAAGTTATGCTTTCAATCGGACATGTCAACGTTGCTTCTTCCCTTGTCCTTGCACCCATGGCAGGGATAAGTGACCTGCCCTTCCGTCTGATCAGCAGGTCGTTCGGATGCAGACTCGCGTTTACGGAAATGATAAGCGCGCAGTCCCTGGTCCGCAGAAACAGGACTACCCTCAAAATGCTGTCTACAACCACGGATGACAGTCCTTTGGGTGTACAGATCCTCGGCGGTAATCCGGACATTATAAAGGAGGCGCTGGATATTCTGTCTGTACATGCATTCGATATAATCGATTTCAACGCCGCCTGCCCTGTGAGCAAGGTTGTATCGAGACGGGAGGGGGCCGGGTTACTCAGGGAACCTGCTTTGCTGCAACGACTTCTGGAGGAAACCGTAAGAAATACTGCTTTGCCTGTCACCGTCAAAATCCGCTCCGGCTGGGACCAATCATCAGTCAACGCAGAAGAGATTGCTCTCCGTGCGCAGGATGCAGGCGCAAAAGGGCTTTTTATACATGGCAGGACGAGGATGCAGGGATACAGCGGAAAAGTCGACTACAATATAATAAGGAAAATTAAAGAGTCCCTGACAATACCTGTGATTGCCAGTGGAGACGCCCTGAATCCGGATCTCATCGGAAAGATGTTCGATGAAACGGGTTGTGACGGTGTGGCCGTGGCAAGGGGCAGCCTCGGCAGTCCCTGGATATTCCGCGATACGGCTGAGTATCTGAAGGCCGGAAAGGTTCCTTTCAGCCCCGATGTACACGAAAGGGTGCAAACCATGAAAGAGCACCTTGAATTGCTTATCGCATTCCACGGTGAGAAGACCGGCGTCATGTTCTTCCGTAAATTCTTCACATGGTATACAAGAGGAATAGCCGTAAAACGACTGAGGGGCAGGGCGTTCCATGCAGGTACCAGGGGTGAAATGTTGGGACTGATTGAAGAACTGCAGACCTCGCCGCATGGCAGGGATATCTGCTCCGGCGAATAACACCTGCAGTCCTTTGTCCTCGGTTAATTAAGGTATCCTCTGTTTTTACTCTTCCTGCTGCCCTCGTAAAGCTCATATTCAAGGAGCCTGCATTCTATGCCGCTGTTAAAAAACGGGGTTCTTCGCTTCGCCCTCAACCCTACCTTCTTTGCAAGATCAAGGTTTCCCGTGAAAACATATCCCGTATATCCCCTGCATTTCTGTTTAAAGAAATCGCCTATCCCCATGTATACACTCTCAAGCTCCCTGAGTTTCCCCATCCGCTCTCCATATTCGGGATTGATAATGATTACTCCCCCGCCGTCAGGGACTTCAGTCCCGGAATAATCGCATACATCGAATTCGATCAGATGCTCCACGCCGGCGGCGGCGGCATTCATCTTTGCCGCCTTAACCGCCTCACTCCTGATATCAGTTGCAATGATCCTGCAATTTAAGGTCTTTTTTGCCTCTCTTGCGGCTCGTGTGCGTAGATCGCTCCAAAGCGATTTGTTAAATCCCTTTATGTGCATTAATCCGAAATTGCTCCGCAAAAGACCGGGCGCCATGTTCAGGGCAATCAATGCGGTCTCAATCGCAAGGGTTCCGCTTCCGCACATGGGATTGATGAAATGACCGCTCCCGCTCCAGCCGGCTGCCGCGATAACCGCTGCAGCGAGGGTTTCCTGCATGGGCGCTGTCATGGGGATTTTCCTGTATCCCCGGCGGGAGAGGGGTTCTCCCGAGGTGTCAAAATAAACGGAGCATCGATTGTCCTTCCAGTAGAGATTGACTACGGCCCTGTCCTTGTTCGGACCTGAATCAGGACGCCGGCCGCGCTTATTCCTGATCCTGTCGGCAATTGCATCCTTGCACCTTACATTCGCATAGCGCGAATCCCTGATCGAAGGGTTGTCCACACTGGATGTAACACAGACATATCCATCATCGCAGATATACTCCTCCCATGCTATTTCCGACATCGCGCGATAGAGGTCGCCGGCATCACCTGCTGTGATATCCCTGATGAGAAAGAGGACGCGATGTCCCGTCCGTAGCCACAGGTTCAGCCTCATGGTGTCGTCGATAGTTCCCTCCGTTGCCACACCTGCAACGGTTTCATCCAAAACAGGAAAGCCGAGGTGAAGGAGTTCTTCCTTCAGAAAAGGCGTTATCCCTTTTGCGCAGGTGACCAGAATCCTGTTTTTTGTCGCGCCCCTACTTTCTTTTTCTGTCCGATGCATCTTTCCGGGCCGTAACTGTTATCACAAAATTCTCCGGCTTCAGGTCAGGGTCTTTCTCAAGCTCCTCAACAAAAACACTGATCGCCTTTCGCATAAAGGCAGCGAAGTGCAGGCTCCTCGGTAACGCAAGGATCCTCTGACGCGTATCTTCATCAATAGTAGCCGTGTACTTTGCCATTGCTTCTCCTTATTTCAGACATTTTTCTTAACTAAAACCTGATACTTCATCTCCGCCGGTAATCTCTTGGCGCCCTTGCGCATAGTGAGGCCGGAGGCTCTTTTCATTGTTACCCTATGGATGCCGGCGGAAAAGGTTAACGCAAACAAGGGAAATCAGCTAACTGATCCCGTACTTGTGCAGTCTGTGGCGGAACGAACGGAAAGTGAGATTCAGCAGCTTCGCAGCTTCGGTCTTGACCCCCCCGGCCTTTTCGAGCGCCATGATGAGGTATTTCTTTTCCATATCTCCTATGATCCCGTCGATATCAATACCTGAATCGGTGAGAGCATGCATGGCCTTCAACTGGCTTGCATATCCTGTTATTTCGGAAGGCAGGTCCGCCGGTGCTATTTCTTCTTTTTCTGTCAGAAGCGCTACCCTTTCAACGACATTTTCAAGTTCCCTCACGTTTCCCTTCCATGAATAATCCATCAACAATTTCATAGCCTCCGGAGTGATCCTTTTCGGACTGTTCGACGTCTTCCTGAGAAAATGATCGATGAGCAGCGGTATGTCTTCTTTTCTCTCCCTCAGTGGTGGTATATTGACAGGCACAACGTTTAATCTGTAAAAGAGGTCCTCCCTGAACCTCCCTGCCGAGATTTCCTCATTCAATTCCTTGTTGGTGGCCGATATAACTCTGACGTCGACCTTGATATCGGTTGTCCCGCCGACGCGTCTGAAGATGCCGTTTTCGAGAACCCTGAGGAGCTTCGCCTGGAGGCTTGTCGGCATCTCTCCGACCTCATCGAGCAGGACACTGCCGCCATCGGCAATCTCAAAGAGGCCCTGTTTATTATACATGGCCCCGGTAAAAGACCCCTTCATATGGCCGAAGAGTTCGGATTCGAGGAGCCCTTCAGGGAATGCCGCACAGTTTATTGTCACAAAATTCTTTTCCTTCCTGTTGCTCAGGTTATGCAGCGCAGCAGCGACAAGTTCTTTGCCGGAGCCGCTTTCGCCCGTTATAAGCACATTCGAATTGCTCTGGGCTACCTTCGGCACGAGTCTGAACAACTCCTGCATCCTTGGGCTTTGGCCGATAATGTTCTCAAGGGAATAGGTAGTCTCAACCTTCTGCCTTAGGAGTGCAAGCTCCTCCCGCAACTTCTTCTTCTCAAGGGCTTTTCTGACAATTAATCTGATCTCATCGATATTGAAAGGCTTGCCGATATAATCATAGGCTCCCAATTTCATCGCTTCGATCGCCGTATCTTTTGTGCCAAAAGCGGTTACCATGATTACAACGCTGTTCGGTGACACGTCTTTTGTCTTTTTCAGGACCTCAAACCCATCGGCCTTGGGCATTTTCAAGTCTGTAATAACGAGGTCAAAGATATCTCTGTCGATGTATGAAAGTCCTTCACGTCCGTCGGAAGCGGTCGTTACTTCATAGTCTTCGCCTTCGAGAAGCATCCTCAACACCTCTCTCATGCTTTTTTCATCTTCAACGATGAGTATCCTGCCCTTAAGCTTTTTCATCTTTCTTCGGTAGTATAACCTCAAAGGTTGTGCCAATGCCAGGATTGCTGACGACGTTTATCCTGCCTTCATGCTCCTCGACTATCCGGTAAGCTATTGCAAGCCCGAGTCCGGTGCCCTGCTCCTTTGTGGTAAAAAAAGGATAGAATATTTTCTCGATGTTTTTTTCGTCTATCCCCGTCCCGGAATCCTTAAAGAATATTTCCACGGAATTGCCGGAATTCCTTGCAGATACGGCAAGTTGCCCTTTGCCCGGCAACGCTTCCACTGCGTTGATGCACAGATTCCAGAAGACCTGCCGGAGTTTCTGAGGATCGGCATTCACGTCAAGTCTCCCTGAATAATCTCTTTTTATGGACAAATCGTCGCTGCCCTGGTGCACATTTTCGAGCAGATCGAGAGTTTCGTCGAGGAGCAAATGGAGGTCTATCTTCTGAAGATTCGGCGGAGCAGGTCTCGAGTAAGTCAGGAAATCCGTTATGATCCGGTTGAGACGCTCCATTTCTTTCAATGCGATCTCCATAAGTCTCTCTTTATAATTATCCGGCATCGTGCCTTCTTTGAGCATCTCTATGGAGCCTTTCAACGATGCAAGGGGATTCCTGATCTCATGAGCGATGCTTGACGAGAGCTCTCCGATAGCCGCCCATTTCTCTTTCTGTTTCATCTCCGCTTCAAGTTTCTTTAATTTTGTCAGGTCCTGGAAGATTACAATAAAACCTTTGGAATGTCCGTCAATATCTTTCAGTGCTGAGACCCCCAGCCCGATTATCTTCTGGACCCCCCCCACGGTTATTACTTCTTCCGAGCGTCCTTCGGGAAGAGGAAATTTGGGGAACGTCATCACCGATTCGACCTTCTGTCCCACTACATACTCTTTCTTCATGCCGGTTATAGACTCAGCCGACCGGTTGAAGAGCAATATCCTGCCGGAGAGGTCCATTGTAAAAAGACCGCTCGGCAGACTCTCAAGCACTTCCCTGTTGAAAATCTCAAGGGTTCTTAGATCAAGATCCGTCTCCTCGAGTTTCCGCACTGTCTTCTCAAGTCTCGATGAGAGATAGCCGCTGAGATAAGCGGTAAGATAAAAGAAGATCGTGTGGATGAATATTTTATACAGGTAGTCTTTTGCTTCCATGAGCCCTTCGCTTGTTGCCGGAAGCACCTCGTATAACTGGAGGTTAATAAGTGCGCCGTACAGGATGCTGCTCAGGGTTGCTATGATAAACCCCGCCCTTTTGTTCAAAACAATGCTCGCAGCCAGAACAGAAAGAATAATGGTAAACGAAAACCAGCTGTCGATCCCGCCTGTAACATAAACAAGTAATATCTCGAAGAGGACGTCGAACACCAATTGAGTATATGCAAAGAGGACAAGATTTCTAATCTTTTCGAGAAGGAGATAGTAAACAATGCTGAATAAATAAAGTGTTGCAATGAGGTACAGGACCGGCCGGTAATGGGGGAACGCATCCAGTCCCCAGAAAAAGAAAGAGGAACCGAAGAAGAGAGTGATAAACGCGACCCTGAAAACAATCAGGGTCCTGATTTTTTTTCTCAACACCTCCGGCTGTTCAGATTTCCTGCTTGTCGTCCGTTCTTCCATATGAGCTGTTCTTAAGGGGGATCGGCGAACCCGGCAGGACGACAACCTTCAGAGGGCTCTGATCTTCCGCACCCGACGGTATAAATGAATGTCCGCCCAAATTGCCGACAATCTAAATCTTCAGCATCCCCTGAATCACTGCCGCCGTTTATTTTATGAGCGTAATGAGTTTGAATATCGGGAGATACATGGCGACAACTATAAACCCGACAGAACCACCGAGGAATACCATGAGCATGGGCTCCATCATAGCGGTGAGGTTCGATACGGTGGCGTCCACTTCGTCATCATAAAAATCCGCTATCTTGGAAAGCATTGCATCTAGCGCGCCGGTCGACTCTCCGACCGCAATCATGTGTGTCACCATGGGAGGAAAAACCTTCAACTTGGTAATAGGCTCGGCAAGTGTCTTACCTCCTACCACACCCTTGCGAACATCCATGATGGCATATTCGATAACCTTGTTCCCCGAAGTCTTTGCGGTGATTTCGAGACCGTCCAGGATCGGCACGCCGCTGCTTACCAGGGTACCCAGCGTTCTTGTGAATTTTGCAACAGCCACTTTATTGAGAAGAGGTCCGAAGATAGGCAGCCTGAGCAATATCCTGTCTATGACATATTGCCCTTTTTCCGTCCGCCTTACCTGGACAATAAAAATAACACTTGCAACGATCAAACCGAAAACGATCAGTCCGCCGATACCCGCTATAAAATTGCTCATATTGATGATCATCCTGGTAGGGAGGGGAAGTGTACCTCCGAGGGTGGCAAACATTTTCGAAAATGTCGGCACAACGAATATCATTATAACGGCAATGACCAGGACGGCTATCGATGTTACAACCGCAGGATACACCATCGCACCTTTTACCTTCTTCTTCAGCTTCATCGCTTTTTCGATATAGGACGCCAGCCTGTTAAGGATCGTATCGAGGATACCTCCTGCTTCACCTGCGGCAACCATATTGACATAGAGTTCACTGAATACCCGGGGATGTTTTTTAAGCGCATCTGCATAGGTCGCGCCTGATTCGACATCAACCTTGACCTGCGACAGTGTATTGCTCAGCGTCTTGTTTTCGACCTGATTCGACAATATATCGAGAGCCTGCACAAGCGGAAGTCCCGCATCTATCATCGTTGCAAACTGTCTCGTAAAGACGACAATGTCCTTGTCCTTTACCCGGCCCCCGAAACCGAATCCTCCGACCTTCTTCGCCTTTTCAGCAACGATGGTCGGGGTAATGTTGCGCCGTCGTAATTGGGCAACGACATCTTCCTTTGTCGCTGCGGTTATCTCACCCGATTCGATTGTGCCCCTAAGAGTCTTTCCTGACCATTGAAATACAACAGCCACGTTTACCTCCCTTTGCCTGAAGACGCTGCGGTATGCTTCTGAATCCACTGAATGATTTCGTCGGGCACCGGTGACCTGCCGATGGCGTCCTCAAATGTTATCAGTCCTTTTGTATACAGTTCATATAAAGACTGGTTCATCGTCTGCATGCCGAATTTCGACTGGCCGGTCTGCATCATTGAATAAATCTGGTGTATCTTGTCCTCCCTGATCAGGTTCCTTATCGCAGGATTTGGAACCAGCAATTCGACAGCGAGAACCCGCCCCTGTCCCGATTTCTTCGGGATCAGTTGCTGGGCGAAAATACCCTCAATAACAAAAGAAAGCTGGACCCTTATCTGTTCCTGCTGATGCGGAGGGAAGACATCGATAATTCGGTTTATTGACTGCACCGCAGAGTTCGTATGCAACGTCGCAAGGGTCAGATGCCCGGTTTCGGATACCGTAAGAGCCGCCTCAATCGTCTCGAGGTCGCGCATCTCGCCTATCAGAACAACGTCCGGATCCTGCCTGAGAACATACCGCAACGCGGCCTTGAACGATGCCGTATCGGCATTTACCTCTCTCTGGTTGATCAGGCACTTTTTATGAGGATGAAGATATTCGATCGGGTCTTCGACTGTTATGATATGGTCGTATCTTTCCATATTGATTCTGTCGACCATTGCAGCAAGNNACCGCCCCCCTCTGCATAAAGACGTTCGCCCGGAACCTGCTCAATCCCTTGACCCCGAAAGAGAGATCAAGTTCATTATTCTCTTCGTACTTGTGCTTTTGAGCATCTGTAAGAATACTATAGCATAAAGCCTTCGTGTCTGCTGGCGACAGGGGCGGATGATCCACACTCACCAGCTTCCCGTCTATCCGCAGACGGGGCGGACTCCCGGTGGTTATGTGCAGGTCCGAAGCGCCCTTTTCGATCATCATCTTCAATAAATCATACAGTGTCGCCATAAAATTCACTCCATATTTTATTCATTAATTGTTCCGTTTTCATCTTTTTTTTGTCAAGCACAAGAGCTGCCTTTCGGTCAACCGCTGCTCAATCTCCGAACGTCACTCTCATGACCTCCTCTATCGAGGTAACACCTTCCTGCACCTTTGTAAGACCGCTCATCCTCAACGTCTTCATGCCCATTCTTATAGCGGTCTTTTTCAGTTCATCGGCAGACGCGCCTTCGAGAACCATCTCTTTTATCTCGGTACCGACCGGCATAACCTCGTAAAGCGCTATTCTTCCCTTATAGCCCGAATTACCGCATGCAGGGCACCCCTTGCCTTTATAACATTTTACGGTAGTCGCTTCTTCTTCCGGAAACCCTAACTGAAGGAGGGCCGGGATGGGGATTTTCTCCTCTTCCCTGCATTCCTGGCATATCTTTCTCGCCAGTCTCTGTGCTGCGATCAGGATCAGAGATGCTGAAACAAGAAAAGGTTCGATTCCCATATTCAACAGCCTGCTTATACTGCTTGGAGCATCGTTCGTATGAAGGGTGCTCAGTACAAGGTGGCCCGTCAGCGCCGCCTTAACAGCAATCTCCGCAGTCTCGAAGTCCCGGATCTCGCCTACAAGAATAATATCGGGGCTCTGTCGCAGAAAGGCCCTGAGCGCCGAGGAAAAGGTAAGACCTATCTCCTCTTTCATCTGGACCTGATTCATCCCCAAAAAATTATATTCGACAGGATCTTCGGCAGTCATAATATTGATACCGGGCTTATTGAGATAATTCAGGGCGGAATAGAGCGTTGTCGTCTTGCCGCTTCCGGTAGGCCCCGTAACAAGGATCATGCCGTAAGGTTTAGTGAGTGAATCCATGAATTTTTTCAGAGTCTCCTCTTCAAACCCGAGCCTTGTGAGGTCGACCTGAAGGTTGCCTTTATCGAGTATCCTCATTACCGTCTTTTCGCCGAAAAGGCAAGGCAGCACCGAGACACGGAAATCAATCTCTTTTTTCTTGCCGAGTCTCAGTTTAATCCTTCCGTCCTGAGGCAGCCTCCTCTCGGCGATATCGAGTTTGGCCATTATCTTGAGCCTAGATGTGATCGGATTTTTTATCTTCAACGGCAGATTCATAGCGTTAAACAGGACCCCGTCCACTCTATACCTCACCCGCAATGAATGTTCGTACGGCTCAATATGGATATCGCTTGCTCCGCCCTTTATCGCATTTATAAGGATGCCGTTGACAAGTTTTACTATCGGTTCTTCAACCTCTCCGCCTGCCTTTTCATCCTCCTCGATATATGCCTCCACGCTATCGAGTGCATCTCCGACAACCTTATCAAATTCATCAACGTCAACAGTCACACCTTCATCGGATGCGGTCAGATCCTCTTCTTTCAAGTCCAAGTCCGTAAAGGTGTAATCTTTGACCTGGAGGGACTTTGCCGGAGCAGCCCTCTTTGCCGTAACAAGAGAATCCCCTGCGCCCCGGTAATACGCCGTTATCGCATTGATGATCGAAGACTCGCCCGACACCACCACCTCTACATTATACCCCGTCATGAACTTTACGTCGTCTATAACAAATACGTTTGAAGGGTCCGCCATAGCAATTGTCAGCGTCGCTCCCACCCTCGCAACCGGAATGATCAAATACTTCCTCGCTATCTCCATCGGGATGAGTTTCAATACGGACGGGTCTATCTTGTAGTCGGAAAGGTNNAGCTTCACAAGGTTCGTCCCGAGTCGGCCGCCCTCCCGACGCTGAAGACCAATCGCCTCCTTAAGCTGCTCCTCGGAGATGACACTGGATGTTACAAGCAGTTGACCTAATTTGGCCGCCATCTTTTAACCATATATAAAAAACATCCTAAAGTCAATCAGTTAACACCCCTTAAAGGCTTTACGGAAAACGTTATATTATAAAACAAATTGCGGATTAAAAAATTGTAAATCAGGCACTTGATCCTGTATGATAAATTCAGGATGTTGAACACGCAGAGGAATCTTCCTTCATCCGGCGATATCGGGAGAGCCGAGCGGTTAAGAGAGGTAATCGAACATCTCTACGAGATGAACAAACAGGTACCTGTCATCGTCGAAGGGAAAAAGGACGCATCCGCCCTGAGGGTCCTCGGACTCACCGGCAGCATCATCACGCTCCATAATGGAAAAAGCCTCTATGATTTTTGCGACGATGTCCTCAGGAGATTCCACCGGGTTATTATTCTTCTTGACTGGGATAAAAAGGGTGAATATCTGAACCGGACTCTGTCGAAACACCTCAAAGGACACTGGGAAGAATTCTCTTCATTCAGGGAGCTCTTCAAAATACTCTGCCAGAAGGAGATCAAGGATATAGAAGGAATCCCCAAGCTCCTCAGGAGACTCGAAGGCAATGAAGGCCATTGGCAGTGACGGCGAAGATCTCGCGGCAAGGTACCTCAGGAAAAAAGGCTACAAAATCATCGCAAAGAATTACAAGACCCCGCTCGGTGAGATCGATATCATAGCAAAAGACGGCGATACCGTAGTATTCCTGGAAGTAAAAACCAGGACTTCGGATTCGTTCGGATATCCGTTTGAAGCGGTCGACAGCCACAAACGAAGAAAAATAAAGAATGTCGCCCTGCTCTTCTTAAAGAGGATGAAGGAAGAACCGTGCGCCCGGTTCGATGTGCTGAGTATTTCTTTCGCCGGCGACGGTAAAAAGGAGATTACGCATATCAAAGACGCCTTCGAGGTCTGATTGGCGGTATTTTCATTAGTTTTTCATTAAGAACTTGATTTTCAGATTTATTTCAGGTAAGTTTCAAGTCACTTACAGTTCTTTATGATTTTCTAAAAAGTTTTTGTTTCCGAAAGGGTAAACCATGGGTAACCATGGGACACAAAGCTACGTGTCCTTACAGAGTAAGGATCGCCGGGCTGCCGAAGAAACAGGTATATTTATCATGGCAGTGATAGACCTGTTTCTCTTTGGGAAACAGGTTTTTTTATTCTGAAAGAAATTTTTAGAGAAGACTTCCTTCGGTCGTGGATGAAAGGAGGTGAGAAAAAACGGATAGCTGCCACCTGAATAGGCGGCCGGCCGCAATGAAGTCTCTGGGGAAACGGAAACTTTGAAACCTCCAGCCGATATGGGCGCCATGGTTGGTGGTGGAGTGAGTGGCGCAACCAGCCGACTTGCACTGAACGATCGCAAAAAGCAAGGAGGTAAAGATGAAAAAGGTCATTTTAATCGGCCTCATATGTGTTGTTACAGTTATGATGTCGGCGTCTCTTTCCGTAGCCAAATCGAAGCCAAGTCTGCCCGCACCGGAGAGCCTCATATGTACGACAGATGAGGACTCGGTGGTTTTTGCGTGGTCGGGTGTAGAAGGTGCCATAAGCTATTCGATTGATGCAGACGTAACAGTCAGTGAAGATCCGCAGATACTTGTTGAGGTAAGTTTCAGCAGCGATGGCGCGAATACTTCCCTCGATGTTCCCTTTACTGCATTCGTTGACCCGATAACAGGGGAACAATTATCCGGGTCGGCGACAGCGAAGGTTAAGGCACTGAACCCTCCGGGGAAAGGCAACAGATCACAAAATAATCCCTTCTCGCCGTTTTGCACATTCACTCTTCCGGAACCCGTAACTGAACCAGCCCCGTAAGGATTTAATTTCTTTAATGAAGAGGGAGCAGGCTTGCCTGCTCCCTCTT
>DCVG01000008.1 GCA_002328665.1 Nitrospiraceae bacterium UBA2194 | reverse complement strand
TTTTTTATTGCCGCGGGAAAGGAAGGCGCCATGTTTTTTTTAGGGCTCAGGCCAAACCGCTTCGCGGTATGCAGTCTCAAAACTTTCTCACTTTTCTTTTTCTCGGTAGTCGTTATGATTTTTTCCCTTTCAGAGAATATCCATGCAGCACACCCCCTGATCACAGACGATGCAGGAACCGTAGGTGCAAAGAACTTCGAGCTTGAGGCGAATGTCGAATATGCGAACGACAACGGGAATTCCGGGACGCAGTTGGCCGCCACGCTCACCGGAGGAGTACGGGAAAACATCGATATCGTCATCACTGTCCCCTACCTGTTTTTAAGGACGAAAGAGGGTCATGACCGGATACATGAAGACGGTTTCGCCGATATGCTTTTCGAGATGAAATGGAGGTTTTATGAAAAAGACGGCTTCGGCCTTGCGCTAAAACCGGGAATTATTCTGCCTGCTGGGGATGAAGACAAAGGGCTCGGTGACGGGAAGGCGGCATACAGTCTCTTCTTTGTTGCATCGAAAGAACTCGATCCGGTAAACATCCATTTTAACCTCGGATATATCAAAAACAAAAGAGAGCTCCGGGACATGTGGCATTACTCCATTGCGGGTGAATACCAGGTTTCAAAACCATTGATACTTGTCGCAAATATCGGCGGCGAGACAAATCCGGACAGGGAATCAAATGTCCATCCCCTTTTCCTGCTCGGCGGAGCTATTTGTAATATTACGGAGAATTTTGACGTAGATTTCGGCGTGAAGACAGGCCTGAATAAGGCCGAAGCCGACTATACGCTCCTTGCCGGAATCATCGTGAGATTCTAAGGAGGAAGCTATGCATATGGCGGATGCTTTACTGTCGCCTGCAGTAGGCGGCGCCCTCTGGGCCGGGACATTGGCGACGATCATCTATTCTGCAAAGAAGCTGAAAGAAAAAATGGACGAGAAGATGATCCCCCTTATGGGCATGCTCGGGGCCTTTATCTTTGCAGGGCAGATGATCAATTTCACGATACCCATGACTGGCTCAAGCGGACACATCGGCGGCGGGATGCTCCTTGCGATTCTCCTCGGCCCCTTTGCTGCATTTCTCGTAATCGCCTCTGTCCTTGTCGTACAGGCCCTTTTCTTTGCGGACGGAGGACTGCTTGCACTCGGGGCGAATATCTGGAACCTCGGCGTATATCCCTGCTTCATCGGATATCCGCTCATTTACAGGATAATTGTAAGGGGAAGCAGGTCTCCGAAATTAATAACCGTCGCTTCTGTTCTGGGTGCAGTAGTCGGGCTGCAACTCGGAGCGCTCTCTGTTGTGCTGGAGACAAAACTCTCCGGTATAACCGAATTGCCTTTTAATACGTTCCTGATGCTCATGCAGCCGATACATCTTGCCGTCGGCCTGGTCGAGGGCTTTATAACTGCCGGGATCGTCGTATATGTGAGGTCCCTGAGGCCTGATATCGTTGACGACCTTGAAGGAGTGAAAACAATTTCATCCGGCACTTCCCTGAAAAAGGTGCTGGCTGTCATGGCGCTTCTCGCTGTTATCACCGGAGGGGCTTTTTCATGGTTTGCCTCGACCCATCCTGACGGCCTTGAATGGTCCATAGAAAAGATATACGGCAGGCCTGAAGTGCCTGAAAAGGCAAATCCGGTTACCGAGGGCCTGTCGAAAATCCAGGGAAAGACCGCTGTGCTCCCTGATTACTCTTTGCCGTCAAAAGTGGAAAAGGAAACTAACGAGGCCTGGCCTGCCGTAGACCCAGGCACTTCTCTCTCCGGGATAGTCGGCGGTATTATGGTATTGGCGTTAATTCTCATACTGGGGATGGGGATAAAGGTCATGCGGACACACAGAGAAAAGTCATGACCTTTGATCGGGAATATTTCAATATAGGATATCTCGATACCCTCTCGTATAAAAAGACATTTGTCCACGCGCTTGATCCGAGAGTGAAGATCCTCGTCTCTTTCGCTTTTATTTTGTTTGTTGTATCGCTGCCGAAATATGAGCTTTCGGCGCTTACGCCGTTCTTCATCTATCCCGTATTCCTCCTGACTGCAGGAGGGATACCCTTTAATGCCATTGCCAAAAAAGTACTGTTTATATCTCCGTTTGCCGTATTTATCGGGATATTCAATCCGCTGCTCGACACAGCCGTCGTCATGCAGGTTTTCAGCTGGTCTGTCACCGGTGGGTGGATATCGTTTTTTTCGATCATTGTCAAGTTCATCCTCACCGTAAGCACCGCGCTCCTTCTCATCGCCGTGACATCATTTCCGGGCATCTGTGAGTCCCTGGAGAGGCTCAGGCTGCCGAAGATATTCGTGATACAACTCCTTTTCCTGTACCGGTATCTTTTTGTCCTTCTTCAGGAATCATTGACGATGATACGGGCGAGGGAGGCGAGGTCATTCGGGAAAAAAGGAAGAGAGATAAAAACCTTCATACGGCTTATTTCGGTCCTTCTCATACGGAGCGTCGAAAGGGCTGAAAGGATCTATCAGGCAATGGTGTCGCGGGGGTTCAGGGGAGAGATAAGGGTACTGAAAAAGCACAAGCTCGGATATTATGATATTCTATTCGCAGCGATATCGATTGCCATGTTTTATATCTTCAGAAACTATGATGTGGTCAATTTTATCGGGTCGGGCCTTAGCAGGGCGTTCAGATGAGCCACCATATAGTCGAACTCAAGCACGTCTGCTTTGCTTATCCCGACGGCACAGAGGCGCTGAAGGGAGTGACCTTCAGGATAGTCCACGGCGAGTCGGTGGGTCTGGCCGGTACGAACGGCGCCGGCAAGACGACGCTTCTTCTCAACCTCAACGGTCATCTCATTCCGACAAGGGGAGAGATAGCCATCGGCGAAGTGCCTTTGAGCAAAAAGACGAGACAGGAGATCAGGAGAAAGGTCGGCTTTGTGTTCCAGAGGTCCGACGACCAGCTCTTTATGCCCACTGTTTACGAGGATGTGGCTTTTGGTCCGATCAATCTCGGTCTGAATGAAGACAAGGTTGAAGAAAGGGTAAGAAACGCCCTTGAAATGGTCGGCTGCTTTCAGCTCAGGAACAGGCCTCCGCACAGGCTTTCCGAAGGTCAGAAGAGGTCTGTTGCGATTGCTACGGTTATGGCGATGGAGCCCGACATCCTGGTAATGGACGAACCCGCTTCAAACCTCGACCCCAGGTCTAGGAGACAGCTCATCAACCTTCTGAAAGGGTTCGGGCATACCAAGATCGTGGCCTCGCATGATCTCGACCTGATCCTTGATGTGTGTGAAAGATGTATCATCATAAAAGACGGTAAAGTGGTAGCCGACGGGCCTTCGGAAGAATTGCTTCTGAATAAGGCCCTGCTCGAAGAAAATAATCTTGAATTGCCTTTGTCCAGGCAGTGCCTTCAGGCTAAACAGCCTTTTTGACATATATCTCTTTTGCAATTTCGGGGTCGATGGCAATGGTCGTTTCAT
>DCVG01000098.1:7988-10623 GCA_002328665.1 Nitrospiraceae bacterium UBA2194 | reverse complement strand
ATGCCCGACACCAGCTGCATTTTCCGGGTTATGCATAGAACACTAATTATCGCGCCGGTATTCTTATGCCTTTTTTTGCTTTCATTTGCAAAAACAGAGGCTCGTGATACTAAAGAAACCCATCCATCGGCAAGAATCCCCATCCTCCTTTATCACCGGTTCGGTCCCGCAGTCTCAGACAGCATGACAGTCACCACAGCCGTCTTCGAGTCTCACCTTAAATATTTTGCGGATAAAGGTTATACGGTAATACCTCTCAGACATCTCGTGGATTATTACCGGAGACAGGGTCCGCCGCCGCCTCTCCGTTCAGTAGTGATTACGGCGGACGACGGACATAGGACCGTTTATTTCGGGATGTTTCCTCTCATAAAAAAATACCGTATCCCGGTAACACTCTTCATTTATCCCTCGGCCATATCCAATGCGCCGTATGCGATGACATGGGAACAATTGAGGGAGATGAAGAAGAGCGGACTGGTCGACGTCCAGTCCCACTCATTCTGGCACCCGAACTTTAACAGAGATAAAAGGGGCATGACTCCCGGTGAGTACGATAAATCTGTCGAGATGCAGTTCAGGAAATCGAAAGAGAGACTGGACAGAGAGTTAGGCACTAAAGTCGATATGCTCGCATGGCCATTCGGAATCTATAACGAAGACCTTAAGCTGAAAGCTGCCGGGGCCGGATACGTTGCTGCATTTACCATGGAACGGCGTCATTCAAGCTTTTCCGAAAATATAATGACTCTTCCCCGCTACCTCATGACCGATGAAAATAAGGGCAGGCTGTTCGAAAGGATGCTTGCAGGTGAGTAGCCGCCGCAATTTCATGCTGATGTTGTTCCTTCTGCTTGTCCTGTCAATTCCTGCCGGTGCGCAGACTTTCAACGTCGGATATACAACCGGCAGAGTCGTGGATTTTTTCACCGAAAAACCGATCGAGGCAGCCATCGTCACGATGAACCACGACATTGCAAGGACGGATGATAAGGGGATGTTCTCCTTAAAGACCTCATCGGATAAGGTATTAGTGCGGGCATACGGATATTTGAGGGCTGAGCAGAATATTTCCATGCCCCTCATTGCCTCACTCCCGATCACCTCCCCTGTGCTTGTCAGGCTGGTGCCCTTTACCCCGAAAGCCCTCTACCTTTCCTTTTTCGGGATCGGAAGCAGTTCGCTGAGAGAGCCTGCTCTCAGTTTGATCGAAAACACGGAACTCAATGCGCTCGTTATTGACGTAAAGGGAGACAGGGGTATGATCACATACAGGAGCGCAATCCCTCTCGCCTTAGAAGTCGGAGCTCAAAAAATCATAACTGTACGAGATATCAACAAACTGATGACATCCCTGAAAGAAAAGGGTATTTATACCATCGCGCGTATTGTTGTATTTAAAGACAACCTCCTGGCATTTGCAAAACCGGATTTTGCGATAAAAACTCCCGGAGGGGAGATATGGCTGGACAGGGAAAGTCTGGCATGGGTCGACCCGACCAAAAAAGAGGTTTGGGACTACAACATCGACATCGCTGAAGAGGCGGCCCGTATCGGCTTTGACGAGATACAGTTTGATTATGTGCGTTTTCCGGATGCCATAGGTCTCACATTTTCAGTGGCCAATACAGAAGAAAACCGCGTAAGAGCCATTACCGGCTTTCTGAAGAAAGCACGCGAAAGACTCGCTTTATACAACGTGTTTCTCGCCGCAGACCTCTTCGGTTATATTTCCTGGAACCTTAATGATACGCTCATCGGACAGAGGCTCGAAGACCTTGCGCCGGTCCTCGATTATCTCTCACCGATGCTCTACCCTTCAGGGTTTCAGTTCGGTATCCCCGGTTACAGGCTTCCGGTCGCTCAACCTTTTGAGATCGTTTATCTGACGCTGAAAAGGGCTCAGGAAAGGACGCGCATCCAGCCTGTCCGTTTCAGGCCGTGGATACAGGCGTTCAGGGACTATTCTTTTGACAGGAGACAATTTACCGCTAAGGAGATACGGGATCAGATCAATGCCGCCGAGAAATTCGGCTCGAACGGATGGATGCTCTGGAATCCCCAAAACCGTTATACTGCCGACGGTTTGAAAAAATGAGGAACAAGAATATCCTCTGGAAAATGCGATTCTCTTTTCTATTGTTTATCCTTCTTGATATCGTCGCTGCATCGGCGACGATCACCCGCGCAGCAGATTCTCCTCCGCGCATCTGCAAAGAACAACTTGCGCCGGTTTCTGCAATCGTCAAAAAAGAAATTCGTAAGGGAAATATACCGGGAGCCGTAGTCCTGATCGGTACGCAGGAAAAGGTCCTTTACCATAAAGCTTTCGGCCATCGTTCTCTCAAACCGGAAAAAATTCCGATGAAAGTCGATACGATCTTTGATCTGGCATCCCTCACAAAAGTGATCGCCACAACCACTGCTGTAATGAAACTGTCGGAGGAAGGAAAATTGAACGTTGACGCTCCGGTTTTCAAATACTGGACCGAATTCAAATCAAACGGCAAAGATGCCGTTACCGTGCGTCATCTCCTGACACATTATTCCGGGTTAAGACCTGACATCCCGCTGAACCCTGAATGGTCGGGGTATGAAACATCCCTGAAAAAGGTTATCAATGAGAAGCCGCTCT
>DCVG01000098.1:0-7896 GCA_002328665.1 Nitrospiraceae bacterium UBA2194 | reverse complement strand
GGAAAAATGCTGCACGGTGAGGTCCATGATCCTACGGCTCAAAGGATGGGCGGAGTTGCAGGTCACGCGGGACTCTTCTCGACCGCCGGCGACCTTTCGATTTTTGCCCGGATGCTTCTGGCCGAAGGAAGTCTTCGTACTATCCGGATACTTGCTCCTCGGACGATAGAGGAGATGACTTCACCACAATCTCCTCCGGAAAAAACACCGCTCAGGGGGCTCGGCTGGAACATTGATGCTCCGTTAGCCTCGAACCGGGATTCGTTCCCGCGGGTTGGTTCTTACGGCCACAAAGGGTTCACCGGCACCTTCCTCTGGATAGACCCGGTTTCAAAACTTTATATCATCGTNNATCGTCACCCTCGTCTCAAAAACATTCGGGTATCTGCCGGAAAAACAGGTCGTCGAGCGGAGACCTTCGCTTGCGCCGTATTACAACTCCCTCAAAAAAAGTCCGGTAAATACAATCCAAAACAGTAAACCGGAAAGCGGTATCGATGTTCTGTTAAAGGAAGGATTCAAACCGCTTGAAGGTCTTCGTATCGGCCTTATCACCAATCACTCCGGGATTGACTCTGCCGGCCGGCGCACGATTGATCTCCTCTTCAAAGCGACGGGCGTAACACTAAAAGCGATCTTCAGCCCCGAGCACGGCTTATCGGGAAAGGCTGATGACAAGGTACCATCAACAGAAGACGCCTTGACCGGCCTGCCTGTCTACAGCCTCTACGGAGATTCTTTACGGCCGACCGGAGCAATGCTTGACGGCCTTGATGCGCTGGTCTTCGATATCCAGGACATCGGCGTCCGCTTCTATACGTATATCACGACGATGGGATATACCCTCGAATCTGCTGCAGATAAAGGTATCGCATTCTATGTACTTGACCGTCCCAATCCGCTCAACAGTTTATCGGTGCAGGGTCCTGTTCTGGAAAATGACCTGCAGTCATTTACAGGATATTTCCCGTTGCCCGTCCGGCACGGTATGACCGTCGGAGAGCTCGCGGAAATGTTCAATGCGGAAAAAGCGATTGGAGCGAAATTACATGTCATCAGGATGCGGGGTTATAAACGGGGTTACTGGTTCGATGAGACAGGCCTGCCCTGGGTAAACCCGTCACCGAATATCCGCAACATGGACGAGGCGATTCTCTATCCCGGGGTGGCATTGATAGAAGGCGCAAACGTCAGCGTCGGCAGGGGAACGGATACCCCATTCGAGGTTTTCGGCGCTCCATGGATTAATGCGGAAAATCTTTTGGCGTATCTCAACAGCCGTTCGCTCAAAGGAGTCAGGTTCTTTCCCGTGGATTTCATGCCGGAAAGCAGCCTTTTTAAAAGCCGGCAGTGTTATGGATTACGTATTGTGGTTGATGACCGTAATGCGCTCGATCCCGCATTTATGGGAATCGAGATTGCCTCTGCCCTCCACTACCTTTATCCGGAGGAATTCCAGCTTGATAAAACCCTTCCCCTTATAGGGTCCCGGAAGGTAATGAAAGCCGTCCGGGATGGTATTTCCCCTCAGTTTATCGCGTCTCAATGGCAGCAGGACCTCGAACGGTTTATCGAAATGAGAGAAAGATATCTGCTCTATTAGTATTCATTAGAGCGATGGCCCGGGAATAAACAAGAATACTGTATCCGCCGCTACCGTCCGGAATTTCACGTGAAGCCCTTTTACACGCACCGTATTACTGCAGGACAGCCTTTTGAAACTCCTCTATCCCGATGCGCTCGACGAACCTCGGCATTCTTTCCCTTGGACGTGCGTTTTTTGAATAATAATCAAGGCACCTGCCGAACAATTCGACCACCTGCTCTTCATCGAGTTTTTTTGCAATCACATCTCCAATGCGCGGCCTGCCGCCTGAATTGCCGCCGGCCACCACGGTCCATCCGTCAGGAGTGCAAAACGCGCCGAAATCCCTGAGGTAACTCTCTCCGCAGTTCAGCATGCAGCCGGAGATGCCGAACTTCGTTTTGGCAGGAATAAAACCCTCCTTCCCAACATACATCTTTTCTATCTTTGCCGCAAGGCCGAGAGAATCCCCCTGTCCGAACTTGCAGGTCTCGGTGCCGGGGCAGGCCTGCACGTAATGGACGCACAACCCCTCGGCAGGTCCCACTTCCATTCCGAGGTCTTTCCATGCCGCCTCCACATTTTCCGGCTTCAGTCCCACAAGAGCAATACGCTGTCCGGAGGTTATCTTAATGATGCGGACGCCATATTTCCGTGCAATCATCGCCAGTTTTTCGAGAACCTCCGGAGTCATCACCCCCATCGGAATCCTCGGAACAATAGCATAGGTTTCCTTATCTCTCTGAAGAATAGCTCCCTTTATCTCTTTGCCCATTAATACCTCATATCCTATGCAAAGTTCACGTAAAATGCATTTGCGAACTAAACGATGGCGGAGAATGCTTTTTCAAACTCCTGCAGATCGAGGGGTTTAATAAGATAGCAGTCTGTGTTCAGCTCTTTCGCCTTTTCGATGTCCTCTTGTGTTTCTGACGTAGTAAGGATACATACAGGGATCGTCTTCAATCCTGTTTCTTTTTTGATCCTGGCAAGGAAATCGAACCCATTCATCCTCGGGAGGTTAAGGTCAAGAAGGATAAGATCGGGACGCGGCGAATTCTCATGCCCGTCGAGCCCATGAAGGTACTCAATGCCCTCAACACCATCTTTCACGGTGTTGACCCGATAATCGGCGCGGTCGGTTTCTGAAAGGATTTCCGTAGTGAGGAGCGCGTCGAGATAATTATCCTCGACCATTAAAATATTGACACGCTTTCTTTTCTTAATCACTTCCTGCATCGACTATTCCTCTGCCGGCAGACTGAAGAAGAAGGTTGAACCTTTCCCGGGTTCGGACTTCACCCAGATCCGGCCTCCGTGCCGTTCCACTATCTTCTTGCATATCGCGAGCCCTATGCCGGTGCCCGGATATTCTGTCTTAGTATGCAAACGATGAAACACGGCGAATATTTTATCAGAAACTTCGGGATTAATTCCAATCCCGTTGTCCCTGACCGAGAAGATATATTCCGGGCCCTCCTTTTTCGCCGCTATATGTATTATCGGTTTCTCCGTGCAAAACTTGATCGCATTTCCAAGCAGGTTCTGGAACAGGCTCGTCAGTTGCGCAAAATCTCCGTGGACCTGTGGTAACTTTTCATGACAGGTGATCTCGGCATGCTTTTCGGTGATCGTATCCTTCAGATTGGAAAGAGCCTTTGTGACACATGATGAACCGTCTATAGTCGTGAAGGTTTTGCCATCGCTTCCCACCTTCGAATATTCGAGGATATCCAGAATGAGCATCTGCATATCCTTTACACCCGTCGAGATATATTGAATGAATTCATCGGCCTTCCCATCGAATTTCCCTTTGTATCTCCGGGCCAGAAGCTGCACAAAGCCTTCCACGTTGCGCAGCGGAGACTGAAGGTCGTGCGATGCGATATAGGCAAACTGCTCGAGATCGGAATTGGAGCGTTTCAGCTCTTCCGTAAGCTTGAGCAGTTCTTTTTCGGCCTGCTTGCGAGCGGTAATATCCTGCACCATGCCGCGCGAACAAATGATGCTGCCGGTCGCGTCCCGCACATGCTGGCTTTTCTCAAGGACCCAGCGAACCTCGCCGGTATCCTTTCGTACCACTCTGTGTTCTATCTCGTAGGAGTCTTTACCTTCCCGGACAGAATCCGAATATGCCGCATCCACTGCAGCGTGGTCCTCCGGATAGACCCGTTCGAGGAAGGCTTCATAGGTCGCGCTGAATTCCTGCGGCTGTAAGCCGAAGATACGGTATACTTCATCCGACCACATCAGCTCGTTCTTCACGAGATCCAATTCCCAGCTGCCCAAATGAGCGATCTCCTGTGCACGGCTTAGACGTGTCTCGCTTGCAGCCAACTCTGCCGTGCGCTCGGCAATTCGCTGCTCCAGGGTCTCGTTAAGCTCCCTGAGCGCTTTTTCGGCCTGCTTGCGCTCGGTGATATCGATGCCCATCTCCAGGATAAGGGTAGCTCCGTCTGCGTCTATGAACGGGAAATCGTAAATGTCGTAATTACGCCCGTCCGGGCCCGTCCATTCCCAGCGATGGGGTTGCCCGGTTTTCAGGACGGAATATGTTTCGCAGATTTCGCAGGGCTCGTCGCGGTGAAACAGATATTCGAAGCAGCGTTTGCCGTGGGATTCGCCAAACCTCTCCCTGAAGAAACGGTTCGCAAAGGGAACATGATAATCCGGCGTCAGCAACACCACATAAACCGGCAGCGTCTCCAGAACGTCATATAGCCTCTGCCGTTCTGTTTTTGCCACCTCCTCCGCCNNTCGCTCTCTTCAGCGCCTCTTCCGCACGTTTGCGCTCTGTAATGTCGAAAGCATAGATGCGCACTGCATTAAATTGTGGAGAAAAATAAACGGTCTCGCCGAAGACCCTGTCTTTTAGGCTTACCTCGCGATAGAGACTTGCTTCCGCGTATTTCTCCAATCCTTCCAGAATGTCGCCAAAATCAGGAGGAAGGAAAACATTTATTTCTCCCTTGTCCATGCCCAGACTCTCCAGAACTCTTTGGCCGGCCGGATTGGAGAAGATGACTCTTCCCGAAGAATCGACCTCTATAACGGGATTCGGATTCAGTTGAGGGAAAGAAGCGAGATGTTTTGTGCGCTCTTCGGCCTGTTTGATCTCTGTGATGTCGCTATAAGTAATGACCACGCCCTCGATCCGGTTATCCGAGGTCCTGTAGGGTAAAGTGTTGCGGATATACCAGGAGCCGTTGATCGCCAGCTCTCTTTTTATCGGCGAGAGACGATCGAGGACCGCCTCGGCATCGACAATGAGGTCAGGCCCCAGACTTTCCTGAGACATATCGATGATCGGCCGTCCCACGTCGGGCGGGATGAGTTTCAGGAGTCTCGACATGGCAGGCGTGAAACGCTTTACCCGGAACTGATCGTCGAGAAAGACGGTGGGGATGCTGGTGCTCGCAAGGAAGTTGTTCAGATCGTTGTTCAGCTCTTCCTGTTCCTCGATCTTCGTCTGGAGCTGGGTGTTAACGGTAATCAGCTCTTCGTTCAGGGACTGCAATTCTTCCCTCGAAGTTTCGAGTTCTTCATTCGCTGCCTGGAGTTCTTCGTTCGAGGACTGGAGTTCTTCGTTGAGGCTCTTGAGTTGTTCGATATGGCGCTGGAGGTCTGCGCGTGTTGCAGAAAGCTCGTTTTCGAGCTGACGGACCGTGGTCTCGTCGCCGGCTGAGACCTCTGCCTGAACCACTCCTGCCTCATGGGGAAGGCCGCCCTTCTCGCGGAACACGATAAGATAAAGGTTCTCCCTCAGTTTTGATATGCGAAGAGTAACCGGCCTCTTTTTCCCGTCGTCGCCTGAGATGCTCGTGCGGATCGAGACGGGCTTCGCCTCATGAGTCGCCCTGTAAATGCCGGCCCGTATCCTGTTGTGCAATTTTTCCGGAAGAAGTTCCAGCAGGTTCTGTGTGGGGGCGCCGCGGGGCTGCCGCAAATATCTGTTAGTAGGCCCGTTATGATAGACAATATCGTAATTCTGATTTACAGCCAGAACCGCAGGTGCATATTCCTCAATTAAAGCCCCCTGGACAAACTGAGTCACGGACTGTTGATCCGATGACGTCCGCGCCTGTTTGGTTGGGAGCAACGCAGCGCGTTCAGACGCATAAGGAACAGTAAGGGGCATCCTCAAAGAAGGCGATTTTTCGGATTTCGTATAAATCCGGCATTTCTTATGCCCGATTGACTTGAAGAGAGTGCTGCTTCTGCCCGGGGATTCCGCATTGCCGAGAAAAAGATATCTACCGTCCTTAAGCGCATAATGAAAAATGGCCAGGCATTTCTCCTGTGCTTCGGGTTCGAGGTATATAAGGAGATTGCGGCAGATGATGAGGTCGAGCTTCGAAAAAGGAGGGTCCGTGAGGAGGTCCTGTCTCGCGAATACTACCTGTTCACGTATTCCCTTGCCGATGGTTGCGGTCAGTCCGTCTTCGGAATACGTGAAATATTTACGCCTGTAATCCGGAGGCACATCCGCAATGATACTGGCCGGATATGTTCCCTCCCTCGCCTTTTCGAGGGCCGTGTCGTTAACATCCGTGGCAAATATCTGGATTTCTCTCTTCCTGCCCGCAATTTCGAGTTCGCTGCGGAGCAGCAGGGCGATGGAATACGCCTCTTCACCCGTTGCGCAGGCGGGCGTCCAGACGCGGATATGAGAGTCGTCGTTCTCTGCTGCAAACTTCCGCACCACTTCTATTTTAAGGGCCTTCCAGGCCAGGCGGTCCCTGAAAAAAGAAGTGACGCCGATCATGAGGTCCGAAGCCAGCATGGACGCTTCGGAATCTTTCTTCTCTATTATTTTGAGATAATCCCTGACCGACGAAATCCCGTGGAGGTACATTCGCCTCGTGATCCTCCTGGCGACCACTGTTTTTTTATAATGATCGAAGCTGTAGCCGGTCTTCTCACGGACCAGCCGGAAAAATGTCTGGAGGTCCAATGGAGATACAAGATGACCGTCGATTGCCGAGGCCGCGCCCGCATCCTGCATTTTCAGTATCTCACGTGCGATATCCGCCGGAGCGAAAATTCCGTCCGCCTGCCTGGTATTGATCGCTGCGGCAGGCATACCCGCAAACTCCGCTGTCCCCGGATCCTGGACAAATACAGTGCCGCCCATCATCCTGATCGACTGTATTCCCCGCGCTCCGTCGGTCCCTGCGCCGGACAGGATCACGGCAATGGCCTGCTCCCCGGCATCTTCGGCGAGGGATTCAAGAAAGTCGTCGACCGGCAGGCAGAGATGCGCCCCTCTGCGGGGGGTCACATGAAAGTCACCTTTTTGAATACGGATATCTTTCCCCGGCGGGCTGAGGTAGATCCTTCCGGGCAGGATCTCCATTGCATCCGAAATCTCGTTTATCTCAATATCCGGTTTTCCGGAGCGCAGCAGATCGGGGAGAAGACTTTTCTGTTTCGCTAAAAGGTGCTGAATAAAGACGACGGCAAAACCGAATTCCTGCGGTAGTTCCGCCAGAAACTGCTTGAATGCGTCGAGGCCGCCGGCTGATGCGCCTATGCCGACGATAGGGAAAGACTTAGAAGAAGAGTTCGTCACACCCGTTCCATACTCCGTAGATAGCCGGCTCGGCAACAGTTACTCAATTTTTCACAACTACCGGGGGCCGGGAGACGCCAGCCGAAATTTTGCCTATTGCATATATGTTTATATTTTATCACAGAAAGTCGTCCGTACACCATAAAGAATTCGGGGTTGCAGGAATGACATTATCCGACTCGCCTAACTATTGCAAAGACAATAGACTTTTTAATAAAAGTTGTTATAGATTCATAAATTTAATCAGGTTGACGCAATAAATATATTGCAACTTTCTGTGAAATATGAAAAATATATTCAGTGAATATCGAAAGTCTTTTGGATAAAGGTGTTGAAGCCATTGCAGAGGGCAAAATACTTTCTGCGCTTTCTTATTTTGAAAAGGCATTCCATTTGGAAAACAGCCCTGTTATCAGTTCCTGTTATGCCTTTTGTATTGCCAGAGAACGGGGAGAGATCAAAAAGGCAATTTCATTATGCAAAGAGGCAATAGAAAAAGAACCCCAAAACTCACTTCACTACCTGAATCTCGGCAGGATATATCTTCTTTCAAATCAAAAGACAGAGGCGATAGAGACATTCAGAGAAGGCTTAAGGCATCAGGAAAATCAGCATATCGTTGACGAACTGAACGGACTCGGAACAAGGAAACCGCCCTTAATCCCTTTTTTAAAAAGAAGCAACCCTATAAACAGGTATCTCGGTATCATACTTGGAAAGTTGAGGTTACGGTGAATAA
>DCVG01000116.1:6291-6514 GCA_002328665.1 Nitrospiraceae bacterium UBA2194 | reverse complement strand
AAGTTTTGATTTCATATTATTATGCTTTCCTATGTTAGGCACTAATAATGCTTCATTCCCAACTTATCTGCCCAATTCTCAGGATATCCGTTATAGCAGTTCGCCCATTTTGTTTTGTGTAGCCCGTAATAAATAGCACTATAAACAACTCTTGAATAAGAAGTATTGAATTCATAATTATTATACCTTTAAAAAAGCCTAACTATGCCCAATTGGTTTTATC
>DCVG01000116.1:0-6262 GCA_002328665.1 Nitrospiraceae bacterium UBA2194 | reverse complement strand
AGGTAATATAATGATGTACCCAATTGGATATCAAGGTATTTATGGCTGGATACGCTTTATGATTCATAATCGGAAAGATTCCGGACGCGCCGGAATGATAACAGATGGAAGAAAGGATGCATCTACGAAAAACATCTTCATTATTCCGATTAACACAACGCCCCCGTTCTGATACAATAGTGTTAATGCCAGTTATCCTTGTTACGAACGACGACGGGGTTCACTCTCCCGGTTTGATATCCCTTTTCAACGCAATGAAAAAGCTCGGCAATGCATTCATCGTTGCACCGGACCGGGAAAGGAGCGCTGTCAGCCATGCCCTGACCATGCACAGACCTATCAGGGCCGAGAAACTCAGGAAAAATGTTTTTAGTCTGAACGGCACGCCTACGGACTGCGTTGCGATAGGCGTCAACAAAATTCTTCCCGAAAAGCCGGTTTTCGTGGTATCCGGCATCAACAAGGGCGCTAATCTCGGAGATGACCTTACTTACTCCGGTACGGTCTCTGCGGCGATCGAAAGCACGATAATGGGAATTCCGTCTTTTGCCGTGTCATTGTCCATGAAGAAAAAATCGTTATCGAGCCGCAGCTTTGTGACCGCGGCGCAGATTGCACTCGAGATCGGCGGATACGTCCTTGAACACTCCCTTCCCTATGACACGCTGTTGAACGTCAATGTCCCTGACGTGCCGGCAAAAAGCATCATGGGGTTCAAACTGACAAGGCAGGGAAAGCGGATCTATGACGATTCAATAAAGGAGACGTTCGATCCCCGTGGAGAAAAGCACTACTGGATCGGCGGAGGGAAACCATACTGGGAACACGGGGAGAACACTGATATTCAGGCTGTTCAGGACAATTACGTCTCTATAACGCCTATTCATCTCGACCTCACAAATTATGATGCATTAAAGTTCCTGAAGAAGAGATTCATGATTTCTATTTAAAATGAAACAATACGACGTCATAATCGTCGGCGCAGGTCCCGGCGGCATATTCGCTGCCATCGAACTCCTCAGGCGGAAAGAGGATACACGTATCCTTATGATCGAAAAAGGCAAAGACATCGACAAGAGGGTCTGCCCTATGGCGATACGTGAAATATCCTGTGCAGCCTGCCCTGAGTGCGCCCTTCTGAGCGGATGGGGAGGGGCCGGCGCTTACAGTGACGGGAAATTGACCTTGAGTCCGGAAATCGGCGGCTCACTTTCGCGGTATGTTGATGAAAGTGCCCTGAATTCACTTATTGCATATGTCGATGGCATTTACGTCGGTTCCGGTGCGCCTGAAAAGCTCTACGGCGGGGATGAGGAGGAGTTTGCCCGTCTGGCAGACCTCGCTTCCGGAAACCGTCTTCATCTTGTCCCGTCAAAGATACGTCACATAGGCACCGACAAGTGCAAAATCGTTCTGAAAAATATTCGTGACTCGTTGTCGGGGAAGATAGAAATCAGATTCAATGCAGAAGCAGAAAGAATTATTACGGTAAAAAAACGCGCAGCGGGTGTCAGACTCAGGGACGGCACAAAGCTCTGCTCCGGTTTTGTCATCGCTGCGCCGGGCCGCGAGGGATCGAGGTGGCTCGAAAAAGAGGCAAAGCGCCTGCAACTCACACTCCTGAAAAATCCTGTCGACGTAGGTGTACGTGTGGAAATACCTGCGCACATATTTGAACCAGTCACAAAAATAATTTATGAACCTAAATTAGTGTTCCACTCGGAGAAGTTTAACGACAGGGTAAGGACCTTCTGTGTGAATCCTTATGGAGAGGTTGTCAAGGAGTATCTGAAAGGTATATGGACGGTAAACGGCCACAGCTATTCCGGCAGGAAATCGACCAATACGAACTTCGCCCTGCTGGTCAGCACATTCTTCACAGAGCCTTTTAACGAGCCGATCCTGTACGGCAGCTACCTTGCCGGCCTTGCCAACCTCCTCGGAAAGGGCGTGATAGTCCAGCGCCTCGGTGATCTGCACAGCGGAAGACGGTCGACCCGTGAGAGGATAACAAAAGGTGAAGTGAAGCCCACCCTTAGTGATTCAACTCCGGGCGATCTGAGTTTTGTCATTCCTTACCGTTACCTGTGCGATATCCTCGAGATGCTTGAAGCGCTCGACAGGATTGCGCCGGGTGTGAATTCGGAGCATACCCTGCTCTACGGCGTTGAAGTAAAATTCTACTCGATGCTCCCCAAACTCACGAAATCACTCGAAACCGAGATCGAAAATCTCTTTGCAGCCGGAGACGGCGCAGGCGTCAGCAGGGGGCTTATACAGGCATCGGTTTCAGGAGTGATAGCTGCAAGGGAGATAGCAAAAAGGCTTTAAGCATGGCGGCTGCGGATTTCAATTCATTGCGTGAATACATGGTCAAATCACAGCTCATAGTGAGGGGGATCAAGGACGAGCGGGTGCTCGAAGCAATGAGAAAAGTCCCACGTCATCTCTTCGTCGGGGATTCCATGCTGCACAGGGCATACGATGATATGGCTCTTTCGATCGGAGAAGGCCAGACGATTTCCCAGCCGTATATGGTCGCGGTCATGACTGAGTTGCTCGGACTCGAAGGTGACGAAAAGGTACTTGAAATCGGCACCGGATCCGGCTATCAGACAGCGATCATCGCAGAGCTGTCTAAAGAAGTGTACACCATAGAACGAATAGCCGCTCTTGCAGGACCGGCAGAAGACCGTTTCCGTTCCTTGCATTACGAAAATGTCCATATCAGGGTTTCTAACGGCACACTGGGATGGCCCGGGGAATCTCCTTTCGACAGGATCATCGTAACCGCGGGAACTCCGAAAGTGCCGGAGCCTTTATTGCAGCAGCTTGCCGATCAGGGAATACTTGTTGCGCCTGTAGGAGACCGCTTCTCGCAGCAGCTTACAAGGTTTAAGAAGACGAAAGATAAGCTCATCGAGGAATACCACACGCCGTGCGTCTTTGTGCCATTAGTCGGCGAATACGGATGGGAAAAAGACAGTATCTGAGCGGGGTCTGCCCTTTAACTTTTTTTTGATATCGTGGCCCAGACGCTCACACTTCACCCTCGCCTCTCTGTCCAACTCCCTGCCGCGGAACCGGTGCTCTTCATAAAGCCGGATGAATTCCATGATCTTTTTGTCCGAGCCCAAACGCATTGTTTCTCCGGCTACATCGGAGGGCGTTGAAGAAGGGGTTATGTCCGCCCCTCTCTACTCAAACCTTGGATGCGGCCTGCATAATCCCTTGACAGGCTTTCAGCAGGCAATTATTATAGAGTTCACTTCATCGCAGGGAATATCACCCGGTGCGGCGTCAAGGAGGAGAAGGTATGAAAAAACCCTGGGCAGGAAGATTTCAGCAGAAGACCTCGAAGGTTGTAGAATCATTTACCGAGTCGATATCGTTCGACAGCCGTCTCTGGAAATACGATATCGAAGGGAGCATTGCGCATGCCAGGATGCTCGGCAGACAGGGTATAATCACAAAAAAAGAGTCCGAAAAGATCATAAGAGGACTTGGGAAGATAGCGGACGAATTCGGGGACGGGAGTTTCGTTTTCAGGGACGATCTTGAAGATATACATATGAATATCGAAGCAGCGCTTATTCAAAAGATCGGCGATGCAGGCGGGAAACTGCACACGGCGCGGTCAAGGAACGATCAGGTCTCTCTTGACTTCAGGCTCTATCTCAGGGCGGAAGCAAAAGAAATCATATCGCTGCTCAGGAAATTCCAGAAGACTCTTCTCGACATCGCTTCCCGCCATATCACCGCCTTGATGCCCGGGTATACACATTTACAGAGAGCGCAGCCTGTGCTGCTTTCCCACCACCTTCTTGCATATGCCGAGATGTTTCAAAGGGACGCCGAAAGACTATGCGATACTTTAAAAAGGATAAACCAACTCCCTCTGGGGTCATGCGCCCTCGCCGGCACTACCCTTCCGATAGACAGGGCATATGTCGCCAAACTCCTCGGGTTTCAGGGCATATCCCGTAACAGTATCGACGCCGTATCGGACAGGGATTTCGCAATAGAATTCCTTTCAGACTGCGCTATCCTCATCATGCATCTGTCAAGACTGGCAGAGGAGTTGGTATTGTGGTCAACTGAAGAATTCAGATTTATCGAACTTCCGGACGCCTTTACGACGGGATCGAGCATAATGCCGCAGAAAAAGAATCCGGATGTCGCGGAACTGGTCAGGGGAAAGGCAGGAAGAGTCTATGGTCATCTTGTATCTCTTCTGACCGTCATGAAAGGTCTTCCCCTTTCATACAACAGGGATATGCAGGAAGACAAGGTTCCGGTATTCGATACAGTCGATACCGTCAAATCCTGCCTCATTGTTTTAGATGAGATGCTGCCCGGCGTCGGCTTTAATACCGAAAGGATGAAAGCCACTGCCGGTGAAGCCTTTTCAACAGCCACCGACATTGCCGAGTATCTGGTAAGAAAAGGCGTGCCTTTCAGGAAGGCGCATGAAATTACCGGCAGGCTCGTCCTCCACTGCATCACAGAGAAAAAGAAGCTTGCGGATCTTGCTCTTGAAGAAATGAAAGCGTTTTCTCCTCTATTTACAGGAAATGTATTTTCCTTTCTGCAGCCGGCAGAGTCCATAAAAAATAAAAAATCCTCCGGCAGCACATCGGTTGCCGAAGTCAGAAAACAGATTAAGAGGTTGAGGAAGGTGACAGGTGACAGGTAAAACGCTGACTGTTTGCTGTTTACTGTTCGCTGTTTGCTGCCTTTTCCCCGCCTGCGGCAAGAAGGGTGACCCTACGCTTAAATCATACGAAAAACCCGTCGCACCCTCGTCACTCAGGGCCATCCACAGGGAATCGGAGATCACCCTCACATGGGCATTCCCAAAGGGCAAGGAGGCTTCTATAAAGGGATTTTATCTTTTGAAATCCCCGGGAGGAGACTTTCTGAAGATCGTTTTTCTCGAAAAGCATATACGCTCATACGTCGATGCCGACTTTTCAGCCGGGTCCGAATATCGGTATAAAGCAATCTCGCAGAATCTAAAAGGTATTTTCAGCAATGACTCGAATGTTGTCGTCATAAAACCCCGGACTCCGCCGGCGCCGCCGGAAAACCTTTCTTTTAAAGCCGGCGCCGATTCTCTGACGCTGGCGTGGGACGGCGCAGGCGCCGGCATTCTTTATAATGTCTATAAAAGTGAAAAGCCGGGGGAATACTCACTTTCTCCTCTGACGAAGGAACCCCTGGCAGAGACCTTCGTGAAAGACCGCCTTAATATAACAAAGCCGATCTTCTATACAGTAAGAAGTCTGATGGGAGGCGAGAGCCGGGACGAAGGCGCTCCGTCAGTTGAGATAAAGGTCGACCCCGCTGAATTCGTGCCCTCCCCTCCTGCAAATTTGCAGGCGGTTCCGACTGAGCAGATCGTCCATCTGATCTGGAAGGAAGCCCCCGAAGAGTGGGTAAGCGGCTACAGGGTTTACAGGGAAACAGATGAGGAAGGTTTTAAGCTTATGGGAGAAACCCGGACGCCGTCGTTTGCCGATAAAGAAAAGGCTTCCACAAAGAGGAACTACAGGGTTTCCTCATTAGGTCCTTCAAAAGAAGGCCCGGCGGCTGAAATAAAGGGTGTGGTTTATATAGATCCTAAGTAGGGAGTTACCCCGACCAGATTCATTCAGCCGGCTCTCATGGAGTTTTCGTCATGTATAGTTTCTTCCGGAAAACCGGTATCAGGTTTGGACGACCGATCGGAGGTCCGATATCAGCTGAAAACAGTGCAGCCCTGCCCCTTTGATTTTCTCTGTTATGATTCTGATTGTCTCAATACCGATAGGTGGCAGCCAGTCCGGACCGCGCCGGCATCTGGTCGTCCGGAATGACCATGACACGCCCGCCCATCTTCACGACCAGTTCGCCCAGATCGTCGAGTTGGTCATCGACTTGCGGGTCGCAGAGCTCAGCAATTTCTACCCGACGGCGGCTGGTGAACCGTTGCCAACTTGGCCAGTGATTCGATGGTGAGCAAAGTCGTCTTATGTGTCATTTTCATTCCTCCAGTTTCGTGATTCCTGTCGAAGGAAAGGGAACTTTTCCCCCTCCCTGAAACATCATCTGCTTATCTCTCAGGTTCTTCCTTAACCTGTTTTTCAATATCTTCCTGCGGACTTTCCTTAAGCCCGGCAGACTTCTCTGCAGGCCTGACCTATTGTTTTCTGTCTCTTGGTGCGAGACCGCCTTCAGGCGTTAAGGGTTTTCTTTTCTCTTCGGGCTGAACCTGCTGCCT
>DCVG01000056.1:6335-11050 GCA_002328665.1 Nitrospiraceae bacterium UBA2194 | reverse complement strand
CAGCACAAAAGATGCCATTTTAATCATGCGCTTTTTTTGCAATCATAGACCTGAGGCCGGAAAAAATAGCTTCAGCTTAATTTATCAGAACCGGCAATTTTAGTCAAACCAACATCAGGTTGCGTCTTGACTCACGCATGACTGTCTTAAAGGATTTATCACCCATATACTGCCGAATTCTTTTTCCTGATATACCCTGGCAAGACCGAGCCTGATGAGTTCCAGGAGGGCTACGAAGATAACTATGATCTGGACCCTTGTGATGCCGTCTCTGAACAGCTCCTCGAAGCGGACTGTCTCTTTTCCTTCGATCATCTCCATGATAGTCGACATCTTGTCCTTTACAGTCAGGGTTTCCCTGGTAATCGAGATGACCTCGGGAGGAGCTTTGTCAAGGATCTTTCTGAAGGCGTCAAGGAGATCAAAAAGGCTCAAATCGAAAAGATAGAGCTCTTCGTCCTCCTTCTCCTCATCCGGTGAAAAAGGCTCCCTCCTGAAGACCTTCATCCAGTCTTCTTCTCTCTGCCTTAAACCGGATGCCGCTTCTTTGAATCTCTGGTATTCAAGGAGCCTCTGGACAAGACCGAGCCTCGGGTCTTCCTGTTCCTCGGCGGGCGCCTCCTCGTCGGCCGGAAGCAGCATCCTCGATTTGATATGGATCAGGGTTGCGGCCATCACAAGAAAGTCCCCCGCAATCTCGAGGTTCAGTTCCTTCATGATCCCGATATATTCGAGATACTGTCCTGTAATCACAGCGATGGGGATGTCGTAGATGTCGATCTTGTTCTCCCTGATGAGATGCAGGAGAAGATCGAACGGCCCTTCGAACACCGGGATCTTTATGTTTATTGCCTCGTCCATTTCGCATGAATATTATACAGCAAAAAACCGGCAAAGATTCTCTCAGCCGACTGCAACAATTATTCCGTTCGTGAATTATAAATATTGAAACAGAGTTCGCTGTGAATGATGTAATTTAATAGTCAGCCGCTTGATTCTGCGCAAAAAATCCGGCAGAAACCGATCGGTACGTCTGACGCAGGAATCGGTAAAAAAGCAGGAACAGGTCTATACTGCTATAGCCTTCTCGGTCTCTTTAAGCCATAGAAGCCGTGAGCCGTTTATCACGGACGCGTTAACGGATTCGATCAGTTCTTGCGGCGACACATCGAGCCCTTCCTGCTTCACAAAAGAACTGAATGCAGGTTTCGTCTTCACTTTTGCCGCTTTGCCGACCTCGGCCTCCGTAACCTTCTTCAAAGGAGTGCCCATTAACTTCGATATCCCGGTAAATATCTCCCTGTGGCTTTTTGACTCTCCCTGCGGCTCTATCACTTTCGGAAGATATTTCATCCTTCCCATATAATCGACCATAGTTCCGGCGGATTCGAGGAAGGTCGCGGAAGGAAGCACGACATCAGCCTGTTTCGCAAGCTCCGTCATGTGTGAATTCTGTACAATAAGGAAATCGGCATCCGGCCTTTTCACCATCGGGACTTCACCTACGGCGTACAGTACCTTCATTCTGCTGTTTATCATCTCCCGATACGTCTTTCCCTCTGTGGTCAGACCCATCAGCGCTATTCCGCGCGCATTGCTTTCGAGGCCGACGGAAATGACCTTTCCTTTCAGCAGGGCTATATTGGCCGAGGCATTGAATAATGCAGGAGAGGAAAAAATAAGCGGAGAGCGCGCCCCGGAAATGAGGTCTGCGGCTTTTTCGACCGGCTCTGTAATCCCGGCGTTCTTCACCGAAGATACGAGTCTCCTGTCCGCCTTTATTCCTTTTTCCGTCAGCGCCTTTGCAATGCTTTCGAGGATGGATATTTCATCACCTTTGAGGCTGATAGTCGCCGCCTCTTCTATCTTTGTTTCAGAGGAATTGACAACGATGAGCTTTGCTCCCCTGCCCGCCCTCCTCCGCACTGCGGCATCGAGCGCAGGCAGGACCCTTTTCCACTGGGATGGGTCAAGCCCAACGAGAAGAATGAGGTCCGCGTTGTCGATATTCGCAGCCTGTGAGTTCCTCAGCGATTCGCTGTCCGCATAGAGGCTCAGCGTTGTATCGAAGTTCTTCGTTCTGACGACGTCCCTGGCAAGCTTTTTAAGGGTCAGGGCGTCCTCATTCCCGATGCCCGCTACGCTGATGAACCCCGCTTCTTTGCCTGCCTGTTTCAATTTTTCGGAAACGATTGCGAGGGCGTCCTGCCAGTCCGTATCCTTCAGTTCACCGTTCACCCTCTTCATCGGGACGGTCAGCCGTGTCTCAGCCTCTATACAGTCAAACCCGAACCTGCCGTACGCGCAGATATATTTTTCCGCGGAACCCGCCTCTGCTCCGGCATTGATCTTCCGGATGACACCGTCCTTCGTGCTCACGGTAATATCGCAGCCGTTTCCGCACAGAAGGCAGACTGAATTTATTTCCTTATAGTCCCATTCCCTTCCCTTGCGCAGCCTGTCGGATTCAAGGAGGGCATTGACCGGGCATGCGTCGACACAGCTCCCGCAGAATGTACAGCCCGATTCCTGGAGCGGTTTGTCGTTCGCAGTGATAACCCTCGAATCGACCCCCCTTCCCATGAATTCAAGGACATTCGTCCCCTGCTCATTACAGACCCTGGCGCACCTGCCGCAGAGGATGCAATAGTCGGGGTCTCTCATGATAAAAGGGTTCGCCGCATCGGTTGGATATCCGAACTTTTTCCGCGTAAACGATGACTCCTTAAGCTCGAAATCATAGGCGTATTTCTGGAGGTTGCACTTGCCCGCCTTTGTGCACGTCATACAGTCAAGCGGGTGCATGGAGAGGATAAGGTCTATGACGAACTTCCTGACTTCCTGTACCTTATCGGTTTTTGTATTGACGATCATTCCGTCTTTGACCTTTGTATTGCAGGCTATTACCGGCGCCTTAAGTCCCTGGATTTCGACAAGACAGAGCCTGCATGCCCCTATACCCTTCATGCCTTTGAGATAACAGAGGTTGGGAATATGAATGCCGGCGCGTTCTGCGGCGTCGATAAGATTCATGCCGGCCGGCACCTCGATTTCTTTTCCGTCTATTGTAAGTTCAACCAATTCCTCCATCCAAACCCTCCTCTATATTCCGATGTTATTCTTTGCCGACCAATTCCTCTTCCCGCTTCTCTATGACTTCTATCGCCCCTTCAGGGCAAACCTTAATGCATTCACCGCACTTTGTACATCTGCGTTGCCTTATCTCGAAAGGAAGGTATCCGGAAAGATAAGGCAGCTTCTTTTCACCTATTATCGCACCCGGCCTGCAAACATCTGAACATTTACCGCACATTGAACAGAGAGCAGGATTGATTACATACTCAACAAGAGCAGAACATTCCTTCTTCGTACAAATACCGGCAAGATGCCTTTTGAACTCTTCCTCTGACGCGTCCAGTATCTCAGTGATGAACCTGCCTGTATCCTTCCCTTTTTTGCAGAACGAGCCGTCTATCATGGCAAGCCCTATTCTCTTAAGTGCACGAAGGTCTTCGCCGCCGGCCTTGTCTGAATGGCCGCCGATCTTCATAAGCCTGATTTTCGCCTCGCCTGTTCCGAGCGAACAGGGATAACATTTGCTGCACATTGGGCCTGTGATGAACTCTTCGATAAAATAGAGCGCCCTTTGAACAGGGCAGGCCTTCTCTTCAGCCTCTTTTCTTATATCCTCGAGTTTTCTGCCCTTTTCCCCGGTTAAACTCTCTTCTGTCATTTTTCCTCCAGGCGCCTTCGTTTCCATATCAATACATCGTCTCCGCCATAAAGCAGATCTCAGGAAGCAGATACGAGACCAGGTCTCTAAAAGTAACCATTCCGATAATTTTATCTCCTTCGACAACAGGCAGGTGTCTTATCTTTTTCCTGGATGCGATGGATATCGCCGAACTGACTTCAGTCGAGGGATCGAAGGTCACAATTTCACGCCTTTCGAGATGTTCGATCACGTCGCTTGTCGGGATATTATTGAAAACACACCGCACGATGTCTCTTTCGGTAAATATGCTCACCAATTTGTTGTTTTCATCAACAACAAACAGTCCGCTCACATTCTTCTCGCTCATAAGTTTTACCGCATCCGAAACCGAACTCCCGCTCCGAATCGTGACTATTTCATAAGGCCTTGATTCCAGTATGTCCTTTAAGGTCATTTTGCGCCTCCTTTCAATGACTTCCAGTTGTTCGGAAGGTATCTTCAGTTCCTCTTCCAGCCGCTCGTACTGTCTCCGTATTTTTACCGCTTTTACAGGACAGACGTTGTAGCAGGCCTTGCATTTCGTGCAATAATCCCGGTCGATAAAGAAGCTCCTCCTCGTCTCCTTTACCGCATCAAAAGCACATACCTGCCTGCATAGTCCGCAGAGAATGCACTCCTGCGGGTCTATCGCAAAGAACCCGAGGCCGCAGACCTTCGCCCTGCAATATTTATCCCTGATATGGTCTTCATATTCCTCGCGGAAATATTTTATCGTCGTAAGAACCGGGTTCGGAGCGCTCTGGCCGAGACCGCAGAGGGAACCCGTCTTTACGAGTTTTCCGAGACTTTCAAGCCTCTCTATGTCCCCTTCCTCTCCCCTGCCGGATGTTATCCTGTCAAGTATCTGCAGCATCTGGTATGTGCCGATCCTGCACGGCGGACATTTCCCGCACGACTCGGCCTGCGTAAACGACAGGAAGAACCTGGCCACATCAACCAT
>DCVG01000056.1:0-6295 GCA_002328665.1 Nitrospiraceae bacterium UBA2194 | reverse complement strand
ATACATCCGCCGGATGGTCCCCCGGTCTGGACCGCCTTGAATTTCCTGCCTCCCATGATCCCTCCGCCGATGTCGAATATGATCTCCCTCAGGGTTATGCCCATCGGCACTTCAACAAGTCCCGTATTCCTGACTTTGCCTGTCAGCGCAAATACTTTGGTGCCGGGCGAATTTTCAGTGCCTATACCCAGGAACCAGTCGGCGCCCTTTTCGATGATCGGGGGCACACATGCGTAGGTCTCCACATTATTCAGATTTGCCGGATAACCCCACGGCCCTCCGCCCGGTTCCGATACCCTCGGGGGCCTTGCATGCGGGAAACCCCTCCTGCCTTCAATCGAGGCCACAAGAGCCGTAGCCTCTCCGCAGATGAAGGCGCCGGCCCCTTCCCTGATATGAACGGTGAAATCGAACCCGGTACCGAGGATGTTTTTCCCCAGTAAACCGATCTCCTCAGCCTGCTTAAGGGCGACTCTCAGATTTTTGACTGCAAGGGGATATTCGTGCCGCACATAGATAAATCCATAATGTGCATCGACCGCATAGGCGCATATGAGCATTCCCTCGATCAGGCTGTGCGGGTCGCCTTCCATGATCGACCTGTCCATGAATGCGCCGGGGTCGCCCTCGTCGCCGTTTGCTATGACCATCTTTACGGCGCCCGGCGCTTTCCTGGTATGCGCCCATTTTACGCCGGCAGGAAATCCCGCGCCCCCACGTCCCCTGAGGTTGGCCTTTTTTACTTCTTCAATAACCTGCGCAGGGCTCATGGAGGAGAATATCTTTTCCGTGGCACTGTATCCGCCTATTGCTATATAATGGCAAATATTAGTCGGGTCAATGATTCCGTTATGTCTGAGCGCAATCCTCATCTGCTTTTTATAAAAGGGCACTTCTTCCATCATCTCGACGGGTTTATCGAGAAAAGATCCCTTGTAGAGAAGACGCCTCACAGGGGCATTCGCCATATAGGTAGTAGAAATAATCTCATTTACACTGTCCTGTTTCACTCTCTGGTAAAAATACCCGTGCGGCTCTATCTGCATAACAGGACCTTTCTGGCACAGGCCCTGACAGCCTGTTTCCACTACCTCGATCTCCAGCCCGTTTCCTTCGGCTTCCCTTTTCAGTTGTTCCACCAGCTTAAGAGACTGGTTCGCCCGGCATCCTGTTCCGCCGCAAACCCTGATCCTGTTTCTGCCCGGAGCCAAAACCCCCTCTCCGGAGAGACGATCCCGGAAGGCTGCAAATTCATCAATACTGCTGAGCTTCGGTATATTGTCCATTTCCATCATTTCATAACTCCGACGTTAATCCTGCCTTATTGATCTGATTAATACACCCACCTTCTTTTCACCTATTTCACCGACGATGTCTTCATTGATAGCGGCAACGGGCGCAAGCCCGCAGCAACCCACACACCCGACCGTCTCGAGCGTCATGGCAAGGTCTTCCGTCGTCTCCCCGCTGCGTATGTTAAATTCGGTTTCGAGCGCTGTAAGGACCTTCTTTGATCCTCTCACGTAACAGGCGGTGCCGAGACAGACTCTCACAACCTTCTTCCCGCGGGGTTTAAAGTGGAACATTTTATAAAAAGTCGCAACACTGTATATTTCAGACAGGGGAATATCCAGGTTTTGAGAAAGCCTCCTCAATACGTCTTCCGGCAGGTAACCGTTATCTTCCTGTATCCGATGCAGGCCATGGATCAGCAACCCTTTCTTCTTCTCCTGCTCACTGAGTATTCTGCCCACCTCGCCTATCTGTTCGTCAATCTCAATATCTTCTACTCTCATCAAACCTCCAATAGCAGATACCGTTGTCCGCTAACCGTCGTCCGTTTGTCCGTGTACTTGTATCTGTTGTCCGTCTACGGATCACGGACACGGATTACGGATAACGATTTAATATATTCCGATATGCGGCTTTGCCGCACGTTCCAGGTCGCGTCGTGATGCCATATCCATAAGAACCCTCTCGGCGCCGAACTTGCCGGGTTCGTACTTTTTGAGTTTCAGCGTCTCCCTTGCTTTATCTATATAGTCAAGGGCAAGAGATAATATCATTTCCGGGTCGGGCTCGAAATGCAATGCGCCCCTGAATTTTTCGAACCATCCTTCCGTCATTATCTTCGTTACTTCCCTGCTCGCCTCAACGGGCGATTCCCCTCCGAAGATTACCGGCACACCCGAAGCCGCAAAATAACAGCCTATGGCGATTGCCTTCTCGGACATCCACTCCGGCGCAATACCTACTGCAGGCATGCCTCCTATCTCGTCCGAGAGTCCTCCCTCTTCAGCCATTGCCGTTGCTATCGTCAGTATCCTCGAATTGTCGACACATGAGCCCAGATGAAGGATAGGCGGTATGCCTATTGCCTCACATACCTCCCTTAACCCGGGACCGGCGTTTTCAAGGGCCATTTCCGGGGTCAGAAAACCTGCGGTCCCGCATGCTGCAGAGCCGCAGCCGGTCGAAACAATAAGTACGTCGTTCTTGATCAATTCGATCGCAAGGAAACGGTGAAGCCCCTGAGAAGGGACCCTCGGGTTGTCACATCCTGCAAGACCGACCACCCCGCGGATTCTGCCGGCCATGATTGCATCATTCAGGGGTCTGAACGACGCCCTCCACCGTCCGCCCTGCATGTACTCGATGTATTCCTGGGAAAATCCGGCGATAACCGGAAATTTATCCGAAATATAGCTGCCCTCCTGCTTCCTGTTGGAGTAATTATCAATGGCGGTCCTGACGATCTGCCTTGCTATGTCTTTAGCCCTGTGCTCGTCATATTCGATATGCATGGCCCCCTGTATCTTTGCTTTATGGGATGTTGTGATCACCTTTGTATGGAACTTCTTTGAAAGCTCGGTGAGCGCCGGCATGATGCACTGCACATCGACGGTTATCGCATCAACAAGCCCCGTCATGATAGCCAGTTCCTGGTTCGTAAAACCCCCTGCCGTCGGAATACCGTGTCTCATCAATATCTCATTGGCCGTACAGCACATACCGCCGAGATTGATTCCCTTTGCGCCTTTTGTCCGAGCATAGGCGATCATATCAGGCTCATTGACGACATCCACGATTATCTCTGCAAGGGAGGGCTCATGTCCGTGCACGACGAGGTTGACCTCGTCCTCCTTGAAGATGCCGAAACTGGCCTCTGCTTTTACGGGCATTGGGGTTCCGAAAAGAATATCGGTAATGTCGGTCGAAATCATTGAGCCTCCCCATCCGTCTGCGAGAGAAACCCTCAGGCAGCTCAGCAGCAGGTTGTCGGGCTCGTGATCTACTCCGATATGGGTGCGGTGCATGGCCTCTGTTATTTCTCTGTCAACACCCCTTGGAACAATGCCCCATTTTCTCCATCTCTCCTGCGTCTTTTTGGGAGCCCTTCTGATATAATTAAGCTCTCCCTTCTGGCGGCCGAAGTCTTCTATGAGTTTCACAGCCACATCCCTCGCGACGTCATTGACAGGACGGCCCTCAAATTCTATCTGGAGAATCCCGGCGACCTTGTAGAGCTTTTTCACGTCCGTTATCCTGAAGTCCTTTGTCTCACCGTTAGCTACTGAGAGCAATGTAAATGCCATGTCCCTTGCATGGTCTGAATGGGCTGCTGCTCCGGCCACCGCCATCCGAACCAGGTTCCTCGAAGCAACGGTGGGAAGAGTCGCACCGCAGACTCCTCTTGCGTCTTCCTCCGCGTTCGAACCCACAAAGCGGCACGGGCCCATATGGCATACCTTGCAGCACGCACCTGATACGCCTATGGGACACGGCTTCAGCCTCTCCGCCCTGTCAAAGCATGTCTCTATCTTTTGAGATTCACCCCATTCTATTATCTGTTCCGCCTGGACGTTTGCACTTTTTACCACTTTATCCATGTTACCTCCAACCTTTGACTTAGGATTCAAGGGGCCAAGGGTTCATGGGTTCGAGCGATTATAATCTTTACACTCGACCCCTTGAATCCTCGAATCCTTAACCCTCTTAGCTTAAATTATCGGTTCCATCTCAAGCGCCGGATGTCCGACACCTGCGAGGAATTCCAGAAGTTTCTCGGAATCTTCGCAGACTGTTTCGTCTGCAATCTTGTCGAGGAGTCCGGGAGCGCCCTCTTCCTCAGCCCTCCCGTCAAAAGCCTCTCTGAGGCTTTCCTTAAGATTCTTCGTCATCCAGACAACTCTCTTAATCCCTCCGTCTCCGGACAAAAATTTCCTGCTTACGATAAAGTTCCTGCCGATTCCCATAAACCCGGGATTCTGTGTTCCGCCTCCCACAGTTCCCGCCAGGGTCGAGAACTTCATGCCGACCGGCGTCATGCCGGTATGGCCTCTCTGAACGATCATGACGCCGTTTGCCTCGGGAACGATCGCTACTATGCACTCGAAACAGCCGCATGAAGTCATGGGGTTCTCCATGATCGTATAGAGGTTCAGCGTCTCCAGAGCGCCGCCTGACGCCTTTTTGAGATATTCATCTATGCCGGTATACCTCCCGTATTTTGAATCGATAAGGTCTCCCTTCAGTATGGGCTGGTTGCCTCCGGTAGGGTCTATCTCAAACGCGGCCTTGCAGTCGAGCCAGTTGTATGCTCCGCAGAGACCGAGACGTTCGGGGCTGATCACGCAAACATGACTGGGAGCAAAAGACTGGCAGAGAAGGCAGGAGTAAAAAGTGTCGACAGCATCGTCGACAAGCCCGCCAAGCCTCCGGTCACGCTCTTTGTACGCAGCCCTCGCCTCCTCCTGAAACTTCAGCACATCTTTTTCATCGGTATAGACAGTCACCTGAACCTTATCCACAATCGACCTGAATCTGGAATGAGTCATGGTAGCGTTGATTATCCCTAAATGTTCGAGGGTAAACCCGTCTTTCTTGGCATTGTGGTTGATCCTGATCCAGTTGATATCGCGCTGTCCCATATGCCAGACACCCTGGGCTTCGTTTATGTTGTGATGCACTTTCCTTTCTATGACCGATTCAAAATCCTTCTGCATCTTTCTTCCTGCAACATCTATAATGATAGCGAGCGGCATCTTGCCGCCCTGCTCAAAGCATTCCTTCCAGTTTTCCCCTGTAACAAGGATCTTCCCGTCCTCTATCTCCTCCATCTCCCTCATCCGCACCCATTCAAATGCAGGGGTGCGGGCGCCTCCGAACTCGATGAACATATCTTCTTTCCTGATCCTCTCTCCTTCGAACGCAGGACCGTATGAAACGGGTATCGGAGGCTTTTCGACAATTATCTTCAGCCCCCTCACCTCGATGACCTTCTGGACGATCTTGTCGTGGTCGAACTCCTTCTCGACCTCTTCATATATACAGACACCTGTGGGATGGATGACCGGGACATCGGTATCGCAGACAGCGGGATAACCCATGTTAATTGCTCCGGCGCCGGTAGTCCATTTGATATCGTCCAATTCCCCGAGCACCAGCGCGAAGGCAAAAACCCTGTCTTTCGTATATTTGAGATGGGCCCTGAAATCCCCGGGTTTTTTCCCTCCGAAGATCAAAGAGGCCCTCACTGACCAGCTCAGAGGATATATGGTATGCTCAGTGTCGGGACCGACCGGGACTATCCTCGTTTCCCAACCGAGTTCAATGCCTTTTCTCAGGAGCTGCCTGGCAACGCTGTTTCCGTTGGAGTGGCCTGAAAGGAAAGTGAGGATATTCTTCTCCTGAAGTTCACGAACAATTTTGACGGCGGTATCGTCGTCGGGGGCCGCGCCGATGATCGCGGCAAAACCGGGCATGGTGCCGTCGACAAGCTGTATTCCCAGATTCCGCTGGATAGTATCCGTGATGAATCCGTTATATACGTATCCGGTTTCAGGGTCGGTAACGGGTTCAAGCCCCTGAATATAACGCAGCGCCATCATGATCTCCTCGGCAAACAGCGATGCCATTCCCGAATCGAGGGCTTCACCCAGATAAGGCTTCCAGAGGTTTTCTTCAGGCTCCGGATGGAGTTGTTCCTTCGCCATCCCGAGTGCGACCTTCATATCCGACAGCGTCTTTACAGGAAACCCCGTCATCGCATAGATCATCGGGAGATAATATGCGGTATCGGGGAATTCAAACGGCGTGTGTTCGCCTTTTTCGGCAATGGTCTTTGCAAGCATCTCTTCAGCCTGCCGGACAAGGTGATGTGCTCCTCTGATGGCTGCAGAGGCTATTATTTTGGACATCCCGACCTCCTATGAATTAAAGAATAATTACCCACGAGCGCAATTAGAGCAGATGTTCTGCAACTGCCTTTTCTTTATTATTACATTTATAGTGC